>JBFIHZ010000007.1:0-30364 GCA_041601535.1 Lysobacterales bacterium
CGCGACTACCTTGATGGCCGCCGCTTCCGTTATACCCCGCCCATGCGCCTGTATATTTTTTCCAGCATGATTTTCTTTGTGCTGGCGGCCACGCTGGCGGGCAGCGCCATTGATATTTCCAGTTCGAACGAAGGCGAAGGCAAAACCTTCCAGCTGGGCGTGAATGAAGATAACGGTTCAGAGGTTGAAAAGGAGCTTCAGGCCGCGGCAGCTACCCTCGAACACAGCAATCAGCAGGCAGACCCTGCAATCGAGGGTAGCCCTGACGTCAGCGCCGATCACTCCCCGGCTGAGCCTGCCGAAGCGCCCTTCTCCGGCGCTGATGAATCCGCTGCCCCTGACGCCGACGCGGCATCAGGTTCCGGCAACACGGACGAGCACTCAGGCTGGGAAGGCATCAGTTTTGGCGATAAACCCTGGCACCGCGAAACCAACCCGCTGATTATCCCCGGCGTGCCGGCCTGGGTGAATGACTGGGTGAACGATGAAATTGAAGAGTCGCCACAAAAAGAAAAGGAAATCGAGGACAACCCCAACCTGATCATCGAAAAGATGTTCGACGTGCTGCCGATAACGGTTTTTATTTTGCTGCCGCTGGTCGCCCTGCTGTTCAAGTTCTGGTACCTGTTTGCCGGCAAATACTACGTGGAGCACCTGATCCATGCTCTGCACAATCATTCGTTTCTGTTCGTGGTATTTATCCTGACCCTGCTGGTGGATTCGCTGGCCAGCTGGCTGGAACCCGGTGAGCAGGGGCCGTACAGCACGTTTTCATCCTGGTTCACCAGCATCCTGCTGCTGTGGATGCCCATCTATTTGCTGATTTCGCTGAAAACGGTGTACCGGCAGGGCTGGTTCCTGACCTTTGCCAAGTTCAGCCTGATTGGTATTTCCTACCTGGTGCTACTGGTGTTTATGAGCGGGCTGACGGCGCTGGTAAGTTTCGTGTTGCTGTAGCGCCAGGTAACTGCCGACTGCCGGGTAGTGCCGGATTCATATTCCAATTGAGCTGAGATGGGCCTGCCCCGGGTGAGCGGAACCAGGCCCTATTGACTGAACGGGCGGCAGGTGCCTCAGCCGTAGCGTTTCTGCAGGTAACGGAACACGGCGCGCAGACCCAGCGCTTCACCGCCTTCAGGGCGGCCGGTGCGGTTGGACTGGTTCCAGGCAAAGGTGTCGATATGCACCCATGGCGTGTCCGCCGTGACAAATTGCTGCAGGAACAACGCGGCGGTGATGCAGCCGCCGTAACTGCTTTTCGATGAATTGTTCAGGTCGGCGATCGGGCTTTTCATCTGCTCCAGATAGGGCTGGTACAGCGGCATGATCCACAGCGGGTCTTCCACTTCTTCGCCGGCCGCAAATATACCCGCGGCCACTTCATCGTCGCTGCTGAACAGCGGCGGCAGGTCGGCACCCAGCGCCACTCTGGCCGCGCCGGTCAGGGTGGCGAAATCAATCACCAGATCCGGCGACGCTTCGCATGCATAGGCCAGCGCATCAGACAGAACCACACGGCCTTCAGCGTCTGTGTTGCCAATTTCCACCGTCAGGCCCTTGCGCGTGGGGATGATGTCGCCCGGGCGGTAGGCATTGCCGGCTACCGGGTTCTCTACCGCCGGAATCAGCAGCTGCAGCCGCACCGGCAGCTGGTGCTGCATCACCAGCCGCGCCAGTGCCAACGCATGTGCCGCCCCGCCCATGTCTTTTTTCATCAGGATCATGCCGGATGACGGCTTCAAATCCAGCCCGCCGGTATCGAAACACACACCCTTGCCCACCAGGCTGACCAGCGGAGCGTTTTCATCGCCCCAGGTCAGTTCCACCAGCCGGGGTTCGCTGGCGGACGCGCGGCCCACCGCATGGATGGCCGGGAAACGGTCGTTCAGCAGTTCCTGCCCGATCACGCTGCGGCAGTGCGCTTCCATTGCATCGGCTTCAACCTGTACCGCATCGGCCAGTTGTTCCGGCCCCATATGCTCGGTCGGGGTGTTGACCAGGTCGCGCACCAGGCACTGAGCAGCGCACAATGGCTGCACCACCGCGGCGACTTCGGGGCTGAGCAACAAGGTGCGGCCACGCCGGTCGCTCTTCTTGTAACGGTCGAAGCGGTAGGCCGCCAGGCCCCAGCCCAGGCTGGCCAGACAGACCTGTTCATCATTCCAGTCCGAATCGAGTGTATAACTGCCACCGGGCAGGTTGGACCAGATGGCTGCCAGTTGCATCAGCCAGCCTTTTTCCTGCATGCCGAACAGGCAGCTGACTACATTGCCCTCCTTATCGGGCAAAGCCAGACATTGCCCCGGTTTGGCTGTAAAACCGGCCGCTTTCACCCAGCGCTGATGGTGCTCGCTGGCATGGTTCAGCCAGCCGGCCAGCGTGTCTTCACGCAAGGGCAACAAGGCAATGGCGCCATCATGTTTTCGCTCAACCTGGTACGTCACGTTAACTCCTGCAATTTACATTCTGAGGGGGTTGTGCCGGTCCTGTCTGCTACGCGGCCTGACAGGTGCCGTTCGGCAGGCAGCAGCATACACGCTGCAACAGGCCTTGCCCAAGCAGCCAGATGCGGCCCCGTCATTCCGCGGCCCGGGACCATGCTGCGACCGGCCAGGCCATGTCAATCAATGCGCGCCACGTAATCCCCGCCGTTACGGCGGATCTGCAGAAAGATTGGACCACTGGAGCTTTGCACGATATCCTGCAAATCAGCCAGGCTTTGCACGCTCTGGCGATTGGCCCCGGTAATGATGTCGCCTGCCCGCAGACCCTTGCGCAGCAGCAGGCTGCCCGGTTCCAGCTCGGCCAGCAGCACACCCTTGACCCGATCGGCCCGCAGTTTGGCCGGCAGTTCTTCAAACCGTGCACCGTGCAAGCGGCCGTCAATCATGCCGCCGTCCAGTTCACGCAGTTCCGCCACACCGATACTTACCTGGCGCTCTTTCTGGTTGCGCTGCAGGGTGAGCTGGCGCTGCTCGCCGATCGGCAGCTGGCCCTCCACGTTGTGAAACTCCTGCATGTTGCGCACCGGATATCCTGCAATGGAGGTAATCACATCGCCGGCCTGGATACCGGCGCGTTCGGCCGGTGAGTCATCCACCACTTCCGCCACCAGCACACCTTGAGGTTTATCCAGACCAAAGGCCCCGGCCAGATCGGCGGTCAGATCCTGCACGTACAGGCCCAGGGTGCCGCGCCGTACCTCACCGAACTCCTCCAGCTGTTCCATCACGTAGCGTGCCATCGCACTGGGTATGGCAAAGCCAATGCCCACGTTGCCACCGCTGGGGGTGAAAATGGCGCTGTTGATGCCCACCAGTTCACCGCGCAGGTTGATCAGCGCGCCGCCGGAATTTCCCGGGTTGATGGAGGCATCGGTCTGGATGAAGTTCTGGTATTCCAGGCCACGGAAACCGGCCCGGCCCAGCGCGCTGACAATGCCTGAGGTCACCGTCTGGCCCAGCCCGAACGGGTTACCCACGGCGACCACGAAATCGCCTACGCGAAGTTCGTCAGAATCGGCCAGCGGCACGGCCTGCAAGCCATCGGTTTCGATGCGAACCATTGCCAGGTCTGTATCCGGGTCGGTACCAATCACCTCGGCACTGAAACTGCGGCCATCGGACAGAGTCACGGAAATATCATCCGCGCCGGCAATCACATGATTATTGGTCAGGATGTAACCCCGCTCGGCATCAACGATCACGCCGGAACCCAGGCTTTGCGACACTCGCTCACGCGGCTGGTCGGGAACATTGAAAAAGCGCCGGAAAAACGGATCGTCCATCAGCGGACTGCGGATGCGCACGCGCGTCTGGGTGTAGATATTTACCACCGACGGGGTAACTTTCTCCAGCACCGGTGCCAGTGAGGGTAAAGGCTCCCCATCCACAGCGTGAGGAAGGGCGGCCCAGCCGGCTGCCGGCAGCAGGAACAAGGACAATACAAACGCTCTGCAGCCATTGCCGCGGCACCATGCTTTCATAACGATGTAACTCTCTAGTTTGCTTAACCCGGGGATTTGACCGGTGTGGTGCGCCCGAGTTCTGTTATTGTATGTTATCCGTCCAGCATTGCCCGCAGCCGGTCCGCAGGCCGGCCAATGACAACCCCGGCCCGGCCGGCGAGCCATACCAAGTGCTTGCCATTTAGCCAAAAACCGGATATATAGCCTTTAAAGTGAAACAAAAGCACAATATCTTGTGCTCCAGTTCATTTCCCCGTTGCGACAAGAGCAGTTTATGGATCTTCAGCAGCAGGTTCTACGTACCGACGTTTCCGGCATGCCACTGGAATGGATCGGGTATCAGCAGGCGGTCCGCTTGATTGCACTGGACCAGGTGAGCTATTCGCTCGGCAAAACCCTGTACCGCATCCACGGCGGCATCAATGCCATCAGCGGTCAGCGCAGCGTCATCGAAGTCAATGCCATCGTTGCCTGCTGGGGCCACCACCCGCACGCTCACTTGTTTTCCAGCCACTACACGCCGCCGCTCAGTAACAAGGCATTGTTCCGCCGCGACCAAAGCCTGTGCCTGTACTGCGGTGAGAAATTCCCCAACTTTCTGTTGTCACGCGACCACGTAAAACCGCTCAGCCAGGGTGGCAAGGATAAATGGTCCAACGTGGTTACCGCCTGCAAACGCTGCAATAACCACAAAGCCGGCCGCACGCCGGAACAGGCAAGCATGGAATTGCTGGCGATTCCATTCACCCCCACACATGCTGAATACATTTACCTGCAGGGGCGCAAAATCCTGGCCGACCAGATGGAATTTTTGCTGGCGCACTTCCCGCGCAACAGCGTATTACGCCAGCGGGTGGAAAACGGGCAGGCACTGCTGGCCTGATCGCTTTATAATCGGGTGGCATGAGCCCTGCCGCCCCCAACCTCGAGCCCGTTTACCTGGTCGATGCCAGCGTGTACATTTTCCGCGCCTGGTTTTCCATGCCGGACGAATTCACCACAGCCAATGGCGAACCAACCAATGCGGCCTATGGGTTTTGCGGATTTCTGTGCAGCCTGCTGGAACAGACATCGGCGCAACACGTGGGCGTGGCGTTTGATGAATCACTGACCACCAGTTACCGCAACGAAATCTACCCCGAGTACAAGGCCAACCGTGAGCCAGCGCCGGAAGAACTGAAACGGCAATTTGCCTGGGCCCGGGCCATTGCCGAAGCCATGGGCCTTAAATGCTTTGCCGACCCGCGCTTTGAGGCCGATGACCTGATCGGCACGCTGGCCGGGCACTGGCGCGCGCGTGGCCACCCGGTCTGTGTGGTTACCAGCGACAAGGACCTGGCGCAGCTGGTGCAGGAAGGCGATCACTGGTGGGATTTCTCACGCAACCAGCGTCTCGGTACCGCCCAGGTGAAGGAAAAATTCGGCGTGCGGCCCGATCAGATCGCACACTACCTGGCGCTGACCGGCGATGCGGTGGACAACATCCCCGGTGTGCCGGGTGTGGGCGCCAAATCAGCGTCCGCCCTGCTACAGCATTTCGATGATATTGAAACCCTGTATGACCGGCTGGAGGAAGTACAGCACCTGAGCATACGCGGCGCCAAATCGCTGCAGAAAAAACTGCACGACAACCGCGAGGCCGCCGAACTGGCGCTGCGGCTGACGCTGATCCACACCCAGGTGGAATCCGCCCTGGCCGCGCCGGACATCAGCCGTAATACGGTGGACACCGCCAGCCTGAACCGGCTGTTTGATGAATTGCGTTTTGGCGGCATGCTGCGGCAGCGCTGCCTGCGCTGCTGACGGGTTTCAGCCGCCGCAGCCCGCAGCAGCAGGCTGGCGGCCCAATATTTGACCGGTTACTGTAACGGTTTTTGGTAAGCGCCTGCGTCAGTTCTTTTTGGCTTTCTTGCCTTCGGGGTTGCCAAAGGTATCTTCATTGAACTTGCGCTGTTCAACCGGGATCATGTTTTTATCCGGCAGCAGCGGCGACACCAGCACCCTGACTTCGGCCGGGCCTTCATTGGCACCCGGCATATTGGAACTGGCGAAGTAATAGACGTGATCGCCATGCACTGTGCCCAGTGAGGGCGCATTGAACAGCTCCGACCCGGAGGCCAGCGGCGCCACGTTGTTCACGGACAGGCCGCTGGGGTCCAGCTCCAGCCGCATCAGCCGCTGCGGGCGTATACCGTTTTGCAGCATGAACAGGTTGCCGTCCTTGAAGGAAAGACCCGAAATGCCAGCCAGGTTCAGATTGTCAGGCACGCCCAGCATGCCGGAGCCCTGGATTTTCAGATCCACCACCATAATACCCTTGGCCGCGTCGGCCAGGTACAGGGTGGTACCGGAATCCGACAGGGTCATATCGCGGAATCCCACCAGGTCCTTGTTGGCCAGGTAAGGGGTCAGCGCGTCGGCATCGGCCGCCTTTTGAAACAGCAACGGCATGGCGCGGTCTATCACGAAGACATCCCCGTCCGGCGTCACCACCGGGCTGGCGGGCACATGCGGCAGACCATCCACCGGCACGAAATACCGCTTCAACAGTTTCAGGCTGGCCAGGTCAAACTCGAACAGCGCACCGCGGCCCAGATCGGTTGGCACCAGCTTTTTAAAAGCAGGCAGAGCGGCACTGCTGAGCCACAGACGTTTGCGCTGGGCATCCACTGCGATGCCGGTGATTGCCCACAGTCCATTGTCATCGTTGGCTTCAATCAATGCCTTGGCATTACCGTCGGTACCTACCGCCCACACCGTGCCGCTATCCACTGAACCCACCAGGAATTTCTCCCGGCTGGGGTCCCAGGCAATGGCCTCGGGCTGAGCGTCCTCCGCCGGCAGGGTAAAGGCCACCCGCGCGACACCCATCGGTTCTTCCGCCTTGATCAACAGGTCGTTGATGTAGGTGTAGACCTCGGTATCGCGGATGCTCAGGGTGTCATCGGTGGAATTGAAATCGTAGGCCAGACCCTGCTGCTGCATTTTATGCATGTAGTTGTAGGCCGTGCGCGGGCGGTTCAGCAACGCCGCGCCAATGACCATACCGGCCAGATACTGGGGCTCATAGGGCCGCTTCTCCCGCAGTTTCATGGTCGCCTGCATAAAACGCAGGTGATTGCCTTCCTCGTAAGACTTGATGGCCAGTGCCTGCAGGCCGGCGACGTCGTCCGGAAACAGTTTCTTGCGCGGCTGGCCTTTTCTGGCGGCTGGCTGGGAGTTGGCCTGATCTGTGGCCTGCTCAGTCGTTTGTGCGGTGGACTGATCAGCAGCAGGTTCGGCGCTGAACGCCTGGGCGGGCAACGCGAGCAGCAGTACCACCAGGGCTGTGGCTGTAGTTTTCGATAACATAATAGTTCCCGGGAAAAGCGAATGCCGGCCAGGCCGGCAGTTTCAATACCGCTGTTTGAACGTCCTCGCGGCCAATGGTTCACCGGCCCCGCCTGCGACGCAACCAACAAACCGGCGAATGTCCATGCATGGCGGTACGCGCAGGGGCAAAGGTACAATCAGGCAATTTTAACAGAACGAAGCACAGCGAATGAAACCGAAAACACTTTATGGCGGGCGCTATCTCAGCCTGTTGGACCAGGATGGCTGGGAATACGCCAGCAGGGTGAATGCATCAGGCGTGGTGGTTATCATCGCGGTTACCCCGGAGCATCAGCTGGTATTGGTAGAACAGTACCGCGTGCCGGTCGGCAGCACCGTAATCGAACTGCCGGCCGGGCTGGTCGGCGACGTCGACGACCCTTCCGAATCGCTGTTGCGCGCGGCGCGCCGCGAACTGCTGGAAGAAACCGGCTTTGAAGCGGCCGAATGGGACATCATGATGTCCTGTCCCAGTTCGGCCGGCATGAGCGATGAGGTGATTACCTTTGTCTGGGCGCGTGGCCTGCAGCGCAGCGGCGCGGGTGGCGGTGACAGCAGCGAGGACATCACCGTACACCTGGTACCGGTGGAACAGGTGGAACAATGGATCGCCGGCAAGCAGGCACGGGGCATTCCGGCAGACCCCAAAATCTTCACCACGCTGTTCTGGCTGGCGCGGGACTACCCCGGCCTGGTGAGCCAATAGCCAGGCACGTAAGCTTATTGACCCAACCCGTCGATGGCGGCACGATGCAAAAACACAGTAACAAGGAACATCACTCATGCAAATACGGTACGTGCTTCTGCTTTCCGGCTTGCTGGCAGGACTTTGTGCGTTGACGGCCCGGGCGCAACAGATGCCTGACACGCCCGCCAGGCCAGCCAGCGGAGCGGCGCCCGTTGCCATCGCCATTCACGCCGGGGCCGGCACCATCAGCCGCGGCAGCATGACGGCTGAAACCCAAAAGGAAATCCGCGACATGCTGCGCCAGGCGGTGCAATCCGGCCACCGGGTACTGGTCAGCGGCGGCAGCAGCCTGGACGCGGTAACGGCGGCGGTAACACTGCTGGAAGACTCGCCGCACTTTAACGCCGGCCGTGGCGCGGTATTCAATGCCCAGGGCAAACAGGAAATGGACGCCTCCATCATGTCGGGCCCAACCCTGGACGCCGGGGCCGTGGCCGGGGTGCATAACATCCGCAACCCCATCCTGCTGGCGCGCAAGGTGATGACCGATTCGGTGCACGTGATGCTCAGTGGTGAAGGCGCCGAAGCCTTTGCCCGCGACCAGGGCATCGAATTCGCCGATGATGATTACTTCTACACCGACTTCCGCTGGCAGCAGCTACAGAAAGCCCAGGCCAGCGCCCATCCTGAAGCACACGTGGTATCCGAATCGCCCGACCGCTGGCTGTCCACCGTGGGTGCGGTGGCGCTGGATGCGCAGGGCAACCTGGCGGCGGCTACTTCAACCGGTGGCACCACCAACAAGCGCTGGGGCCGGGTGGGGGATTCGCCCATTATTGGCGCCGGCACCTATGCCGACAACCGCTCCTGCGCGGTCAGTGCCACCGGCCATGGTGAGTACTTTATCCGCGCCTCGGTAGCGCACGACATCTGCGCGCGCGTGCGCTACCAGGGCATCAGCCTGCAGCAGGCCAGCAGCGAGGTAGTGAAGGGGCAGCTGGTGGAGATGGGCGGTGAAGGTGGCGTGATCGCACTGGATCGCAAAGGTAGTATTGCATTGACTTTCAACACGCCGGGCATGTACCGCGCCAGCGTGGATGTAAACGGCGAAGTATTTGTGGGGATTTACGATGGCGAATAAATTCAAGTTGCCCGTGTTTCTGATCCTGCTCGACGGCCTGGGCGTGGCACTGCTGGTGATGGGTATTCTGGCGGCCACCGGCACCAACCTGGGCTTGCCGGCACTGGATACGCTGTGGCCTTACCTGCTCGGCCTGGGCGTGCTGCTGATGGTGCCGATGATGGTCTGGGTGGTGCGGCAGGCCCTGAGCCGGCAGAAAGCGGGCTGACCGACGACAACCCTGCTGCCCGTCAGAACGGGGACGATTTCAGGCGGGCATGGTAATCCGCTCAAGCCACCTGTTGGGAGCCGGGCTTGGCCCCCGGCGGCGCTTCGCCGGCCGGTTCGGGTGCGGTGGTTTTCTGCCCCCTCTCCTTCTTTGTTTCAGGTTTCTCTGCGGCCCTGTCTGCCTGGCCGCCAGTACTTCGGCCGGCCAATCGCTGCCACAACAGCATGGTGGCATTGGCGCGGTTCAGGGTGTAGATGTGCAGTCCCGGCGCCCCGCCCTGCAGCAGGCGTTCGCACATGGCTCCCACCACCTCCAGGCCAAATGCCCTGATGGAAGCGCCATCTTCGCCATAACCCTCCAGCCGTCGGCGTATCCATTGCGGGATTTCCGCGCCGCACATACCGGAAAAGCGTGACAGCTGGCGGTAATTGGTGATCGGCATTATGCCGGGGGTAATCGGAATATCGATGCCCAGCCGCTGGCAATCGTCCACAAAGCGGAAATAACAATCGGCATTATAAAAATACTGCGTTACCGCGCCGTCGGCACCGGCCTCCACTTTCTGCCGGAAAAACTCCAGCTCACTGCGCGGTGAGGCTGATTCGGGATGGAATTCCGGGTAGCAGGCCACTTCTATGCGGAAGCGATCGGCAAATTCATCGCGAACGTACTTCACCAGTTCGTTGGCATACTGGAACGGACCCGGACCGCTGGTGCCATCCGGCCGGTCTCCGCGCAACACCACCAGCCGGTTTACGCCGGCATCCAGGTATTCCTGCAACATACGGTGCAAGGTTTCACGGCTGTCCGCCATGCAGGAAATATGCGGCGCCACTGGCACGCCGGACTGGCGGATCAGGGTGTTGACGGTATCGCGCGTGGCATCGAGGGTGGAGCCGCCGGCCCCAAACGTTACCGAAAGGTAACGCGGGCCCAGCGGCGCCAGTTTCTGCCAGGTCGATTCCAGCACGAGCTTCTGCTCATCATTGCGCGGCGGGAAAAACTCAAAGGATATGCGCGGTTGGTTCATGCCTTCCATTCATCCATCTGTGACGCAATGCGTTATTTCCCTTGCCTCGCTGCCGGTGTCATCTGGCTCAGTAGCGGTAGTGATCCGGTTTGTACGGCCCGGCCGCATCCACACTGATGTATTTTGCCTGCGTGGGTGTCAGCTCGGTGAGATGCACACCAATGCGCTCCAGGTGCAGGCGCGCCACCTTCTCATCGAGGTGCTTGGGCAGCACGTACACCTGGTTGTCATAAGCCTCACTGCGGGTCCACAGCTCAATCTGCGCCAGCACCTGGTTGGTGAAGGAATTCGACATCACGAAGCTGGGGTGGCCGGTAGCGCAGCCCAGGTTTACCAGCCGGCCTTCGGCCAGCAGGATAATGCGGCGCCCGTCCGGGAAAATGATGTGATCGACCTGCGGTTTGATGTTCTCCCACTCGTATTTCTTCAGGCTGGCGACATCAATTTCGTTGTCGAAATGGCCGATGTTGCAGACGATGGCCTGGTGCTTCATTTTCACCATGTGATCATGCGTGATCACGTGGTAGTTGCCGGTGGCGGTGACAAAAATATCCGCCTTGTCAGCCGCTTCATCCAGCGTCACCACGCGGAAACCTTCCATCGCTGCCTGCAGCGCGCAGATCGGGTCGATTTCGGTAATCCATACGGTGGCGCCCAGGCCCTTCAAGGACTGTGCGCAGCCTTTGCCCACGTCACCATAACCCGCCACCAAGGCGATCTTGCCCGCCACCATCACGTCGGTGGCACGCTTGATGCCATCAACCAGCGACTCACGGCAGCCGTACAGATTGTCGAACTTGGACTTGGTCACCGAATCGTTGACGTTGATGGCGGGGAACGGCAGCTCACCATCACGCGCCATCTGGTACAGGCGTTTCACCCCGGTGGTGGTTTCTTCGGTAACACCCTGAATTTGCGCCAGCGCTTTGCCATACCAGCCCTTGCGGGTATCCAGCCGTTTGCGGATGGCGTTGAACAGCGCCACTTCCTCTTCGCTGCCAGGGTTGTCCAGCACCGAAATGTCCTGCTCGGCCTTGGCGCCCAGGTACAGCAGCATGGTGGCATCGCCGCCATCATCCAGGATCATGTTGGCAAAATCTTCCTCGCCTTCGCCCCGGCTCCAGTCGAAAATGCGGTGAGTGAATTCCCAGTACTCATCCAGGGTTTCACCCTTGTAAGCAAACACCGGGGTGCCGCCATCAGCAATCGCCGCCGCAGCGTGGTCCTGGGTTGAATAGATATTGCATGACGCCCAGCGCACGTCAGCGCCCAGCGCTTTCAGTGTCTCGATCAACATGGCCGTCTGGATGGTCATGTGCAGGCTGCCGGCAATGCGCGCGCCTTTCAGTGGCTGCTCGGAGCCGTACTCTTCGCGCAGGGCCATCAGGCCGGGCATTTCCGTTTCCGCGATGGCGATTTCCTTGCGTCCAAACGCGGCCAGTGAAATGTCGGCCACGTAGTAATCATTCTTTTCCAGTTGTTCAATTACAGCATTCACTGCCTGTCTCCTGTTCATACCAATGAGCGCAGTTTGAAACTGCGCCGCGATCCGAGCCTGGCCTGTATCTGCCGCAGGTGGCGGTTGTACAGGTCGCAGCGCTCCTCGGCTGCGGCGCTTTGTTTAATGCGTCAGCGCAACCGGCTACAGGCCGGCGGCTTCACGCAGGTCGTCGGCAAAGGGGGTGTTTTCCCAGCTGACGTTCAAATCTTCCCGGCCCATATGCCCGTAGGCGGCCAGCGGACGGTAAATCGGTTTGATCAGGTCCAGCATGCGGATGATGCTGTAGGGACGCAGATCAAACTTCTGCCGTACCAGTTGTTCGATTTTGGCCACCGGTACTTTTTCGGTGCCAAAGGTATCCACACTGATCGAGGTGGGCTCGGCCACACCAATAGCATAGGACACCTGGATTTCAGCGCGGTCGGCCAGGCCAGCGGCCACCAGGTTCTTGGCCACGAAGCGCCCGGCGTAAGCTGCCGAACGGTCCACCTTGGACGGATCCTTGCCGGAAAATGCGCCGCCGCCGTGGCGTGCCATCCCACCGTAGGTGTCCACTATGATCTTGCGGCCGGTCAGGCCGGCATCACCTACCGGGCCGCCGATTTCAAACCGGCCGGTGGGGTTGATGTGGTACTTGGTGTTGCCGTCCAGCCAGGCTTCCGGCAGCACCGGCTTGATGATTTCTTCCATCACCAGTTCACGCAACTCGGCCTGCGAGGTGGCGGCGCTGTGCTGGGTGGACAAAACCACCGCATCGATGCCAGCCGGCTGACCGTTTTCGTAACGGAAGGTCACCTGGCTCTTGGCGTCCGGGCGCAAATGAGTGCGGCCGTCATCGGTGGTGCGGCGTACCGCCGCCTGGCGTTTCACCAGCTCGTGCGCGTAATAAATCGGTGCCGGCATCAGCACATCCGTTTCGTTGGTGGCATAACCAAACATCAGGCCCTGGTCGCCCGCACCCTGTTCTTCCGGCTTGCCACGGTCCACGCCCTGATTGATGTCGGGCGACTGCTTGCCGATGATATTCACCACGCCACAGGTATTGCCGTCAAAACCGACTTCGGAGGAGTCGTAACCGATGTCCACGATGACCTGGCGAATCAGGTCCTCCAGGTCAACCCATGCCGAGGTCGAAATTTCGCCACCTACAATGGCCACACCGGTCTTGATAAAGGTCTCGCAGGCCACGCGGGCAGCCGGATCCTGCTCCAGGATGGCATCCAGAATGGCGTCGGATATCTGGTCCGCGACTTTGTCCGGATGGCCCTCGGACACGGACTCAGAAGTAAAAAGGTAGCTGCTCATGGGCTGGGATCCTCGTAACATATCTTTCAATCGGGATAAGGAGATATAGTTTACTTGAGCCTCAACCGGAACGCAAAACCTGAGCATCGAAATGCCACCCGACCCCTCATGGCGATAAAAGAGACTGGCACTGCTGATAGCTGGGCATATAGAATTGATTCTTTCATTTGCCGGAAACACGACATCACGACATGAACAGATCTTTGACGCAATCGGTACTGGATAATTTTCTGGGCGGGGCTGCGGCCTGGTACAAGAAAACCATCATTCTATTCCTGGTCATCAACCCGGTGCTGCTGCTGGCGCTGGGGCCTTTTATAACCGGCTGGGTGCTGGTAGGCGAGTTCATTTTCTGTCTGGCCATGGCATTGAAATGCTATCCCTTGCAGCCCGGCGGCCTGTTGGCTTTTGAAGCGGTGCTGTTGGGCATGACCCAGCCGGAGACCATTTATCACGAGGTTGAAGCCAACTTCGCGGTCATCCTGCTGTTGATCTTCATGGTGGCCGGCATCTTCTTCCTGAAAGACATGCTGCTGTACATCTTCACCAAGATACTTATCCGTATCCGCTCGAAAATGGCGCTGTCGTTCATGTTCTGCCTGGTATCGGCGGTGCTGTCTGCGTTTCTCGACGCGCTGACCGTGACCGCGGTGATCATTACGGTGGCGGCCGGCTTCTACGGCGTGTACCACAAGGTATCGTCCGGCAAGGGGTTTGATGGCGATCACGACCATGCCGACGACTCCGGCATTGGTAACGAAACGCGCGATGACCTGGAAGGATTCAGGGCATTCCTGCGTAACCTGATGATGCATGGCGCTGTCGGCACCGCCCTGGGTGGCGTGTGCACGCTGGTCGGTGAGCCACAGAACCTGCTGATCGGCCAGGTGGCCGGATGGCAGTTCATCGAGTTTTTCCTGCGCATGGCGCCGGTCAGCATGCCGGTATTTGCCGTGGGGCTGTTAACCTGCCTGGCGGTGGAGAAATTCAGCATACTGGGTTATGGGGCGCAAATGCCCGATGCCGCGCGGAAAATTCTGGAAGAATTCGATCGCCGCGAAGACGAGCGCCGCACACCAAAACAAAAGGCTGCCATTCTGATGCAGGCGCTGGTCGCCGTATTCCTGATCGTGGCGCTGGCCTTTCACCTGGCCGAGGTGGGCCTGATCGGCCTTGCCGTGATTGTGCTGGCCACCGCGTTCACCGGCATCATTGAAGAACATCAGCTGGGCCACGCCTTTTCCGAGGCCTTGCCCTTTACCGCCCTGCTGGTAGTGTTTTTCTGCATCGTTGGTGTGATTCACGATCAGCACCTGTTCCAGCCGGTGATTGAGTACGTGTTCACGCTGAACCAGCACATGCAGGTGCCGGTGTTCTTCATGGCCAACGGCGTGCTGTCCGCCATTTCGGACAACGTGTTTGTTGCCACGGTATACATCAACGAGGTGAAAGCCGCGTTGACCGCCGGTGAAATCACCCGGGCCCATTTCGACCTGCTGGTGGTTGCCATCAACACGGGTACCAATATCCCGTCAGTGGCTACGCCGAATGGCCAGGCGGCCTTCCTGTTCCTGCTGACCTCGGCGCTGGCACCGTTGATCCGGCTGAGTTATGGCCGCATGGTGTTACTGGCCTTGCCGTATACCATAACCATGACCATTGCGGGTTTGCTGGCGACGATTTACCTGCTGTAAAACCGCCATGCAAAAAGTTTGTTTGATTGACCGGCGCTGCTGTGGTGTTGCCACAGCAGCGCCTTTTTTCTGAGGCCGAACCCCAATCATGCGCACTTCGCTGATCCAGGCTGCTGCGTCCAACTTCCTGGGCAACGCGCCCGGCTGGTACAAGCGGACCATTGCCGCGTTCCTGTTACTCAACCCCCTGTTGCTGATCATGCTGGGCCCGTTTACCTTTGGCTGGCTGCTGGTACTGGAGTTTATTTTCTGCCTGGTCATGGCGCTGAAATGCTATCCGCTGCAACCCGGGGGATTGCTGGCCCTTGAAGCCGTGCTGCTGGGTCTGACTGCACCCGCCACCGTCTTTCACGAGACGCACAACAACCTGCCGGTCATCCTGTTGCTGATTTTCATGGTAGCCGGCATTTATTTCCTCAAAGACCTGCTGTTATTTATCTTCACCCGCATCCTGATGCGCATCCGTTCGAAAACCCTGCTGTCGCTGGTGTTTTGCGTGGCAGCGGCCGTTTTATCCGCTTTTCTCGACGCATTGACCGTCACCGCGGTCATCATCACAGTAGCCATCGGCTTTTACGGCGTTTACCACCGCGTGCTGTCCGGCCACGGTGTCGCCCACCACGGCAACCTGTCTGATGACTCCACTATTAATCAAGACTTTGCCGCCGAACTGGATGATTTTCGCAAGTTTCTGCGCAACCTGATGATGCACGGTGCGGTGGGCACCGCGCTGGGCGGCGTCACCACGCTGGTGGGCGAGCCGCAAAACCTGTTGATAGGCCAGGTCATGGGCTGGCATTTCGGGGAATTCTTCATCCGCCTGGCGCCGGTCAGCCTGCCGGTATTTGCCGCGGGTTTGCTGACCTGCTGGGCGGTGGAGCGTTTCGCCCTGCTGGGTTATGGCGCGCAGATGCCGGATTCCGCCCGCCGGATTCTGCAGGACTGGTCCGACCAGCAAACGGCTGAGCGCAGTGACCAGCAGAAAGCCAGACTGGTGATGCAGGGTGCCATTGCCGCATTCCTGGTGGTGGCGCTGGCCTTTCACTGGGCCGAGGTAGGGCTGATCGGCTTATCCGTTATCGTGCTGGCCAGCGCCTCGTGCGGCATCATCCGGGAACAGGAAATCGGCAAGGCCTTTTCCGAGGCGTTGCCGTTCACCGCCTTGCTGGTGGTGTTTTTTGCCGTGGTGGGTGTGATCCATGATCAGCACCTGTTTGTGCCGGTAATCGAATACGTGTTCAGCCTGGACAAGGATTTGCAGGTACCCATGTTCTACCTGGCCAATGGCCTGTTGTCCGCTATTTCGGACAATGTGTTTGTGGCCACGGTGTACATCAATGAAGTCAGCGCAGCCATGCAGGCCGGGGAAATCAGCCAGCAGCAGTTTGAGTTGCTGGCCATCGCGATCAATACCGGCACCAACATTCCGTCGGTCGCCACGCCGAATGGCCAGGCTGCCTTCCTGTTCCTGCTGACTTCCACCCTGGCGCCGCTGATCCGGCTCAATTATATGTCCATGGTAATGCTGGCACTGCCCTACACGGTGGTGATGTCAATTACCGGCTTCTTCAGTATCGCGCTGCTGTGACCCACTCGCCGGATGATCCCGAACGCCTGCCGCGATAGCGGCTGGCCGAAGCCGGCCGGCAGCTCAGCGGAAGATCAGCCAGCTCAGGTAAGCGATCAGGAAAATAATGATTGGCAACACCACGATCAGGGCCTTGCGTGCCATACCCATAATGGCGGCGCCGGAGTTTTGCATTTTTTCCGCGCGGTCCTGCAGCTTTTCAGCCCGGTCAAACTGCTTGCGGGCCATTTCAAACTGCTCGGCCTGAACCCGCAGGGCCTGTTGCTGTAGTTCCAGCTGTGTTTGCTGATTGCGCTCAATAGCCCGCAGGGTTTCCAGGATCTGCTCGTTTTCGTTCACACCTGACTCCTTTGTCGGCTGGCGGGTTTACGGCTCGGCCTGTAAGCAGGCGCTGTATGCGCCCGTGGTCACGACACTTCAGCCGAACAATCCGCACCTGCATTTTTCACCCGGTCAGTGTACCCTTTTGCAACTGTTTTTCGACCCTGGTCAGGCTACGCATAATGAACAGAACCCGAAGTCCACGCATCCAGCTACTGCGTCACGCTGCGGTTTTGCAGTTGAAACTGCTGGTTGATGGTATGCGCGATGCGCTGCTGATACCCGTTTCCCTGGTGGCCACCGCCCTGGGTCTGCTGCGCAGCGGCGAAGACCCTGAACGCGAGTTTCTGCGGGTGTTGAAGATGGGCCGGCGCAGCGAACGCTGGATCAACCTGTTTGGACAGCAGGCCCCGATTGGGCGTCGATATCCTTCCGGCTCAATGGATCAACTGCTGGACCGGGTGGAAGCAGTGGTAATGGATCAGTACCGCAAGGGACACACCGCCGATGAGGCGAGAACCGCGATCACTGAAGCACTGCAACAGGACAAAGACCAGCCAGCCGCCGAGCCGGCGGAGGACCACCTGGCGGGCGACAAGTAGGACTACACGTGGGGCTGGTTGCGCCCGGCGGGGGCGCAGTAAGGGCAACAAGGATGGAAACCCTGAGACGGGCGGCGACGCCTGGTGACAGGCCCGCGCCTGCTTACTGGCCCGGAATCAGTATGAACCCGCGATGTACTGCGACAGCTGCTCTACTTCGGCTTCCTTTTCCTGCAGCATGTGCTTGACCAGGTCGCCGAGGGAAACAATGCCGACCATGGAATCCTGGTCCACCACCACCAAATGCCGGCAACGGCACTCCGTCATGATTTCCATTGCCGTATCCAGGGATTCCTGGGGACTCACCGTGATTAATGGTGAAGACATCACATCGCGCAACGGCGTATTGGATGAAGACCGGCCTTTCAGCGCGATTTTCCGCAAATAGTCGCGTTCGGTGAAGATGCCACAGGGTTCCTGCCCGTCCTGAATGACCAATGCACCAACATTGGCCTGGGACATAATGCCGATGGCCTCCAGCACCGAGGCACCACTGTGAATGGTTAGGACCGTACCCCCCTTGCGGCCCAGGATCTCGTGGATCGTGGACATGGCTTGCTACCTTGAGTAAACGGTTTCAGCTTCCAGTCTATACCACTGGGGGGCATTTTCAATGCCGCTGGGGCGATTATTCGCGCCGCCTGGACACCACGGTGTACTCGGCATCAAGAATATCGCGGTTTTCATCCGGCTTGCCGGTGCGTTCGGATTGCACCGGCGCACCGCGCCGCAACCACCAGCCACGCAACCAGAACGACAGGCCAAACACCAGGCCCGCAACCAGCAATATGCCCAACACTATCAGGCCAAAAAAGAACGCACCGGCCAGCACCAACAGGCCAAGCACGGCGCTGAACACCCGCAGCAAGGGGTTCATGGGTGGTGCACTGATGTAGTATCTCATGTCGTCCTGTTCACTCGTGTATTCTTGCCATATGGGACCGGCAACAGGGCAGATCAATGTCAACGCGTTTATGCAGCCTTGCAGAAATTGGCGAACAGGGCAAAGAAGTGGCGATACCATCAGCGCGGGGTCAACAATACCTGATGTTGTTTCATCGCGCCGGGCAGGTGCTGGCTTTCCATAATGTTTGCCCGCACCAGGGCCGCGCGCTGAACTGGACGCCCGACCGTTTTCTGTTCAGTCCGGAAGGCTGCCTGATCTGCCCGCACCATGGGGCCAGCTTTGAACTGCCGTCGGGTACCTGCGTGGCAGGGCCTTGTGTCGGCGCCAGCCTGCAGCCGGTAGCGGTAGACGTAAAGGATGACGCTGTCTGGCTGAGCGGCAAGTCCGCGGTTGATACATGACGCCAGCAATGAGCCGGGGGTTCAGCAGGCACCTGGCCCAGGCCCTGATCCAACCTGCGGGCCGGCGCTTCAGCCGCCGGCAAACAACAGGTTGACCATGCCGAGCATCACCACCAGGAAAATAACGCTCATGATGCTGCCCACCCGGATAAAGTCCGCCACCCGGTAACCACCCGGCCCCATGATCAGCGCGTTCACCTGGTGGGTGGGCAGGATAAACGCATTGGAAGTGGCCAGCGCTATGATCAATGCATACATGGTGGGATTATGGCCGGTGGCAATGGCGATACTGATGGCGATGGGTACCAGGATGGTGGTGGCACCCACATTGGACATCACCAGGCTGAACACCGTGGCCAGTACCGCCAGCGCCACCTGAATCGCCAGCCCCGGCACATCACCCAGGATCAGCATGATCTCCTGGGCAATCCACGCGGCCGTGCCGGTGCGCTCCATCGCCTGGCCAAGCGGAATCAGGCTGGCCAGCAAAAACACCGATTTCCAGCTGACCGCGCTATACGCCTCGTCCATGCTCAGCACACCGGTGATGATCATGCCCATGGCGCCCACCAGCAGCGCGATGGACAGCCGGTAATCCGTAAAAATAATCATGAAAATCGCAATGGCGAAAAACAGCAAGGCATGCGCTACCTTGTTTGGCCTCTGCTCTTCCTTGGGGATTTCCGTGGCGACAATAAAATCCCGTTCCCGGCTGACCGCCGACAGGTCGGACCAGGTGCTGTGGGAAACCAGGCAGTCACCGGTTTCCATTTCCAGGTCCCGAATGCCGCGCACCAGCACCTCACCACGGCGGTTAATCGCCAGCACGCTGATGCCATAACGTTTTCTCAGCCTGGCTTCGTTGATGGTCTGGCCAATCAGGCGTGAACCCGGCGGCAGCACCACTTCGGAAATGCCGGCACGGCTGGCATTGAACAAGCCACCGAAGGTGCGCAAACGCGGCTGCACGCGGCACTGATAGTTCAATGCGAAATGCCCCACCACGTCTCGCGTCCCCATCACGCCAAGGATGGTGCCTACCCAGATCATCTCATCCGACGGCGGCGCCAGGCGGGGTTCCTCGGTATTGCGGATGGCCAGCAGGATGGGCGCACCCTCCAGCTTTTCCGCATCACCGATTTTCATGCCCACCAGCGGGCTGTCCACGGTGACCAGCAGTTCGAACACATCACCCTTGATGCCATACACATCGGCGAAATAGGACTTGGTGCGGGCTGGCGAACCCACTGATTTCTCCTTCGCTGCCGGCAGCAGGAAGCGCCCGCCAATCACGAAATAGAGGATGCCGGCGGCCAGCAAAGCCAGCCCCACCAGCGTGACATCAAACAAGTGGAACGGTTGCAGCGTCTCAATGCCCGGAGGCAGGGAACGGTTGGAGTTCGCAATCAGGTCATTCAGCAAAATCAAGGGTGACGAACCGACCATGGTCAGTGTGCCCCCGAGGATGGCGCAAAACCCCATCGGCATCAGCAATTGCGACAAGGGGATCTGGGAGCGGGCCGAGATGCGCGAGGTTACCGGCAGGAACAGTGCGGTGGCGCCGACGTTTTGCATGACACCGGAAATAATACCAACCGTGCCACAAATCATCGGCGAGATGCGGTTGAGGGTTGAGCCGCCTACTTTCAGTATCCACGCGGCCACCAGGCTCATCACGCCGGTGCGGTCCAGGCCGGCGCCCAGGATCATCACCGCGATAATGGACAGCACGGCATTTGACGCAAAGCCGTTGAACAGTTCGGTGGCGGGCACCAGGCCCAACACGCCAATAACCACCATCACCAGAATGGCGGCCACATCCACCCGCACCAGTTCCGAAACAAACAGACCTATCGTGGCGCTGAGTACCAGCAACACCAGCATCATGTCGCCGGTAAGCGTCAGGCCTGTTTCCATGCATCCGCCTCCTGGATCATGACCTGCTGCAAGTTTCGTTTGGCGTCATGTGTGGTTCCCCCTGCCTGGGCCGGCCCCGTGTTACTGGACTATCGCTGGACTTTCCCGGCATCCCTGGGTTTCATGGTTTCCCCGGCTATCCTACCGTGCGCCTCGCAAGGAAACCATGGTAGCAAGCAAATCAGGCATTGCGCACAAACAGCAGATCGCGAACTTCGTGACCCAGTCGTTCGCCGCGCTTCTCATACCTTGTGAGCGGCCGCCAGGCCGGCCGCGGGCAATAATCATTGCTGGCCGACTGGTTGCTGAACGCCGCACTGGCGGTCAGCACCTCCAACATGTGTTCGGCATAGGGCGTCCAGTCGGTCGCCATGTGCAGCACACCACCCGGCGCCAGTTTGCGCGCCAGCAAGGCAACAAAGTCCGGTTGCACAATACGCCGCTTGTGGTGGCGCTTTTTCGGCCACGGATCGGGAAAATAAAGCCGCGCGCCAGCCAGGCTGGCATCGGCCAGCCGGGTTTGCAGAAACTCCACCGCATCCGCGCAGGCCACCCGCACGTTTTCCAGCCCGTGCTCCTCCAGTTTCAGCAACAGGTGGCCAACCCCGGGACGGTGTACCTCGACCCCAAGAAAATTTTCATCCGGCCTGGCCTGCGCCATCAGCCAGGTGGAATCGCCATTGCCAAAACCAATGTCCAGTACCACCGGCGCCTTGTTGCCGAACTCGCGCGCGAGATCCAGCGGTGCATCGCCCGGCTCGATACCGTAGCGTGGCCACAGCTCGTCCAGCGCGCGTTGCTGCGCGACGGTCAGCCGGCCGCCGCGCAATACAAAGCTGCGCACCGGCCTTGATTTGATGTTTTCTTCGGTTGACAAAAAAATGCCCTGAACGTGTCGGTGGATTGCGGTTGCGCTGTATTGTAGCAATTGCGGAGAGCCGGTTGGCAGAACGTCTCGCGGCTCATTTCAACCCATCAGGCTTGAATTATTACCCGGTAAAGCCCAATCTGGAGAGCATGAGCAAGGAAACTTCCAGCACCTTCAGCGGCTATCTCGACCAGCAGATGTTGATTGCCATGCCCGGCATGGCTGACGGCAACTTCACCGGCAGCGTTACGCTGCTGTGCCAGCACAACGACGAGCACGCCATCGGCATCACCATCAACCGCCTGTCTGATTTCACCCTCGGTGAAATCCTGGCGCAGTTGCATATCGATTGCGATGACGAAGCCATCCGCAAGCTGCCGGTTGTGGAAGGTGGGCCGGTAGCTCCTGACCGCGGCTTTGTGCTGCATACCCCGCGTGAAGGATTTGAATCCAGCCTGTCCATCAGCCCTGAGATCATGGTAACGACTTCGCGCGATGTACTGGCGGCCATTGCCCGCGGTGAAGGCCCGGAAAAATACCTGGTGGCGCTGGGTTATGCCGGCTGGGGTGGCGGCCAACTGGAGGGTGAAATGCGCGAAAATGCCTGGCTGTCGGTGCAAGCCGACAGCACCATCGTCTTCGACCTGCCTCTGCCCAACCGCTATGAAGAAGCGCTGGGCCGGCTGGGGATCAAGGTTGACCGCCTGCACCTGGAAGGTGGGCATGCCTGAAACCGCGATTCCGCGCGGCTATGTTCTCGGTTTTGATTTTGGCTTGAAACGTATTGGCGTGGCGGTTGGCCAGGCCGCAACCCGCACCGCCAGCAGCCTGGAAACCATCAGCCATGGCCAGCAGCCGGACTGGCAGGCCCTCGACCGCCTGGTGGGCGAGTGGCAACCCGGCCTGTTCGTGGTGGGCCTGCCCCTCAACGGTGCGGGCGAGGAAACCGAAATGTCCAAAGCGGCCCGGCGCTTTGGAGCCCGGCTGCAAAAGCGCTACCAGCGGGATTGCCTGTTCGCCGACGAACGCCTGAGTTCCCGCGCGGCAGAAGCCCGTTTCGCTCAGATGCGCTCCAGCGGCGAGTTGAAACGCAAACATGCCGCCCGGCTGGATTCCATGGCGGCACAAATCATCCTCGAAAACTGGTTACAATCTCTGCCGGCGGAATCCAACTCCGCTCAGCCGGGCCAATTGCCACGGGCTGAATAATTCTCGCAAGGGCACCGTCATGAGCAGCGCAAGCAGCACCACAAAGAATCCACCGGACCTGCAGCCCCGGAGCACGTCTTGATGCAATCCGCGCCGCTGAACCACTTCACCCATACCGATGATTGCAGCGATGCGCAGTTGCACGAGTTACTGGACCTGTCGCTGCGCGTTGCCGCCAACCCGGCAGCCTTGAGCAATGCCCTCAGCGGCCAGTTGTTGATCAACCTGTTTTACGAAGCCAGCACGCGCACACGGGTGTCGTTTGAGACCGCCGCCAAGCGTCTTGGCATGCACGTGGTCAACATTTCAGCAACCGGCAGTTCGGTGGAGAAAGGTGAAACCCTGCACGACACCTTTGACACTTTGCAGGCCATGCAACCGGATTTCGTGGTGCTGCGCCACCCCCAGGAAGGCGCGGCCGCGGAGTTGGCGGCCCGGGCCGAGCCCGGCACCCACATCATCAACGCCGGCGACGGCACTGCCGCCCATCCCACCCAGGCGCTGCTGGATGCGGTAACGCTGAAGCGCACCTTTGACGACCTTTCCAGCCTGACTATCGTAATGGCGGGCGACATCCGTCATTCACGGGTGGCGCGCTCCAGCCTGTTATTGCTGCGGCGTCTGGGAGTGGGCGAGATCCGCCTGGCCGGCCCGGCCGATTTCATTCCCGGCGAAAAGACCACCGCCGGTTTACCGGTGTATGAACGGTTTGATGAAGCACTGAGCGGCGCCGACGTGATCATGATGCTGCGCATCCAGAAGGAGCGCATAACCGGCCTGAATATCCCGCTGACCGAAGATTACCATCGCGACTGGGGCCTGACCGAAGCACGGCTGGCACTGGCCGCCCCCGGCTGCCGGGTGCTGCACCCCGGCCCGATCAACCGCGGCGTGGAGATTGCATCAGCCGTAGCCGACGGTCCGCAATCCTTGATCCGCCAGCAAGTGCGCAACGGCCTGCACACGCGCATGGCCCTGCTGCTTGCGCTGGCTGGCCATACCACCGGCTGATGCTACCGGAACGTCCAGGGTGCGCAGTCCGCAACCCGGCCCGGCTGCGCCACTGAGCCGGCCAGGCAGACATAAACCATGGCGTCTGTACACAGCTTTCCACCTCTGGCCCGCGCCACCGCCCACACACTGATCCTGGGCAGCATGCCGGGGCGGGAATCACTGCGCCAGGTACGCTACTACGCCCATCCGCGCAATGCATTCTGGCCCATTGTCAGCGAACTGCTGGATATAGAAGGCGATGATTACCCGCAAAAAGTCACCGCCCTGCTACAGCGGGATTACGCATTATGGGATGTGCTGCAATCCTGTCAGCGGCCCGGCAGCCTGGATTCAGCCATTCGCGCCAGCAGCGTGGTCGCCAATGATTTCACCGGCTTTTTCAGTCAGCACCCCCACATCCGCCGGGTGTTTTTCAACGGTGCCACGGCCGAGTCGCTGTACCGTAAACACGTGCTTAAGGCTCTGCCACCCGGGCCGCGGGAACTGCCGCTGATGCGCCTGCCGTCAACCAGCCCGGCCCATGCCAGCCTGGATCTGCCGCAAAAACGCCAGCAATGGCGCGCCATTCTTTAAACCGCGCTGCGTTTCAACACACGGCCGTCCGGCTTGAGCAATGCGCCCGTCCGCGAGGCCGGGAGGGTGGACGGCAGCACACCATTCTGCATGGCCGCGCTTGTTCTATAATGCGGAGCTTGTGTTGATCGAGCGCTTAACCGAAAAAGACCGATGAAAAGAATCTGTGTGTACTGCGGCTCCAACCCGGGCCGTCTGCCTGAATATCGTGCCGCCGCCCGCGCCCTGGGCCACGAACTGGTCAGCCGCGGGCTGGAGCTGGTTTACGGCGGCGCCAGCATCGGCGTCATGGGCGCAGTGGCCGATGCGGTGCTGGAGGCCGGCGGTACCGCCATCGGCGTGATACCGCACAGCCTGGCCACGCGCGAAGTGGCACACGACCAGCTGAGCGAACTGGTGGTGGTGGATTCAATGCACGAGCGCAAGGCCCGCATGGCCGAATTGTCAGACGGCTTTGTGGCGCTGCCAGGTGGCTGGGGCACGTTTGAAGAAATTTTTGAAGTGCTGACCTGGGCGCAGCTGGGGTTCCATGCCAAGCCCTGTGGCTTGCTGAATGTCGAGGGCTATTTTCATCACCTGGGCCAGTTCCTGGATCATGCCATGCAGGAACGGTTTGTGCGCGAAGCCTACCGCCCGATGATTATCATGGAGAACCAGCCCGCGGTATTGCTGGACCGGTTCGCCAGCTACCAGGCGCCGCAGGTCAGAAAATGGATCGGGCCAGACGAAACATGATGACGCCGCAATGATTACTGTCGAGGCCATTGACCACGTGGTGCTGCGCACCAGCAACCTGCCGGAAATGATCCGCTTCTACAGCGAGGTTCTGGGCTGCGCAGTTGAGCGTGAACTGCCGCAGGAAGTCGGCCTGGTGCAATTGCGCGCCGGCAATGCCCTGATCGACCTGGTGAATGTGGACAGCCAGTTGGGGCGCGCTGGCGGCGGCCCGCCTGCAGATTCAGCTCGCAACATGGATCATTTCTGTTTGCAGATCGCCGCGATTTCACAGCAACAACTGCTCGACTGGCTGCAACACAACGGCGTGGCCACGGGCGAATTCGAGACACGCTATGGTGCCACCGGCTTTGGCCCCTCGCTGTACCTGCGGGATCCGGAAGGCAATATCGTGGAGCTGCGCATTGCCGGTACGGCCGAACCCGCTTGAGCCGCGGACCGGTCCGACCGCGCCGGCACCGGGCTCAATCCGCCCCGAAGCGTGATTCAAACCGCCAGGTGCGATTGATGTGCAGCACGTCCACGTGCTCGGTGATGTTATCCGGCAAGGGGGCATAGGGGGCGGCCATCTGCACGATATTGCGAGCCGCCTGGTCGATCTCGGGAATGCCGGAACTGCGCATCACCTCGATGCTCTCGATGGAGCCGTTCTGCAAAATGCCTACCGACAACACCAGGTCACCGTGCAGGCCTTTCTGGCGCAGTTCCACCGGGTAGTTCATATTGCCCACCCGCTCCACCTTGGCCACCCAGGCGCTCATGTAACTGGCGAATTCGTACTGCTTGGTATTGGCGGAAATATATTGCCGCCGCGGCAGCTTGGACTGGAATGGCCGCGGCCGGCTCAGCTCCGGCTGCAGGCTGGCCATGTCCATGCTTTGCCGCATCAGCCGCGCCGCACTGGGCATCTCGCTGTCCGGTTGCTCCACCTGGTTCTGTTCCAGCGGCGCGCTGTCGTCGGCCTGTATCGCCACCACTTCGCGCTGCGAGGTTTCCGGCACCGGCATCTGCTCGGTGCTGTTCGCCGGATCAACACCGGCTTCGGGCGTGGGCAGTTGCCCACTGACGGGTTCCGAGGGACGTTGTTTTTCACGTTCCTTGCCGCCGCCTTTCTGGCTGGCCTGGGCCAGGTAATCCGCATCATCCGGCTCGGATTCGGAGCGCCATTTAACCAGGATCACATCCAGCGTATCGGCCAGCCGTGGCGTCGGGTCCAGGCTGATGCCGAACTTCACCCCCAGCAGCACCGCCGCATGCAAGGCAATGGCGGCCACCAGGCAGACCATAAAGCGGTCGTGATACCAGGCCTGGCGGCGCTGACTTTGGCTCAGCGAACGGTTCATGCGGTGCGCTTGTTCTCCAGTGCGTCAAACAGTTTGCCAGCGATGTTCAGCTCGAACTGGGCATCGAGTTCGCGGATGCAGGTGGGGCTGGTGACATTGATTTCGGTCAGGTAATCACCTATCACATCCAGGCCGGCGAACAGGATGCCACGCCGCTTCAGTTCGGGGCTGACCTGCTCGCAAATCCAGTAATCCCGGTCACTCAGCGCCACACCCTTGCCACTGCCGCCCTTGGCCAGGTTGCCGCGGAAATCGCCGGCACCGGGAATACGGGCCAGCGCATAGGGAACCGGCGTGCCGTCCACCACCAGGATACGCTTGTCACCCGAGGTGATTTCCGGAATGTATTTCTGCACCATCACCCATTCGCTGTTGCCGGCGGTAATGGTTTCCAGGATCACGTTGAGGTTGGGGTCATCGGGGCGTGCCTGGAAAATGGAATCGCCGCCCATGCCATCGAGTGGTTTGACGATGGACAAACCGTGCTGCCCAATAAACTCGCGGATGTCAGCCGCGGTCTGGGTAATCCAGGTCGGCACGCAGCACTGCGGGAACTGCGTGATAAAGCACTTCTCATTGGCATCGCGCAGCGCCTGTGGGCGGTTGACCACCAGCACGCCGGCACGTTCTGCCAGGTCCAGGATATAGGTGCTGTACACATAGGCCATGTCAAACGGTGGGTCCTTGCGCATCAGCAGAAAATCCAGCGCAGACAGTTCGCGCTCCTGCGCCTCGCCCAGCGTAAACCAGTCTTCCGCCTGGTCGCGCACCTGCAACTGCCGCATCGGTGCCCGGGCCACGCCTTCACGCACGCTCAGCCATGGGGCTTCCATATACCACAACACATGACCGCGGCGCTGCGCTTCCAGCAACATGGCAAAACTCGAATCCTTATACGTTTTGATGCTGGCGATCGGGTCCATAATGATCCCGGTATGACGCCCGCCTCCCTGCTGTTGGCTCATGGTTGAAACTGCCTGTGATGAATGGAATGGCTGTATTATCGGGCTGAACCAGCCGGGTTGCCAGTATTACCCCGGCCGCAACCGCGGCTTCAGCTGCCAGCCGGGAAGGCCACCTGGCTCGTTCGCTGAGCAATTCCTGAGCTTTTTTACATAAGCCTTTGTTACTGCTGGATTCTGCACTGGAAAGTGGTAGTATAGGAGTTCTCAGCTCAGAAAAGTGGGCTGATTATGCGTTTCAAATCAAGGGCCAGGAGGGCCTGCTGCAGCGATACCCAAGGATGGAATCATGACTCAAGCAAACGTCAACGGCACATCTGCCGAAGCAAACGGTTCAGCACCGGACCAGGCAGGGGAATCCGCCTTGCGCATCCTGGTAGTGGATGACAGCGCCACCATTCGCCGCTCAGCGGAAAGCATGCTGGCCGCCGAAGGCCACGAAGTGGTGACTGCCGAAAACGGCTTCGAAGCCCTGTCCAAGGTGGCCAGGCACAACCCGGACCTGATTTTCGTAGATATCATGATGCCACGGCTGGATGGCTACCAGACCTGCGCCATCATCAAGAACAATTCTCAATACCGCGCCACGCCAGTGGTCATGCTGACCAGCAAAGACGGCCTGTTTGACCAGGCCCGTGGGCGCGTTGTGGGCTCGGATCTTTACCTGACCAAGCCCTTTACCAAGCAGGAACTGCTGGCGGCGGTGGCGCAACACGCGGCCAACTGAAGCAGCCAACAAGCAGGACAGGCATCCAGGTCCATGAACAGGGAAAGTGACGGGACAGATGATAGCAAAGAGCGACAGAACAGCTTTTCGCAAGCTGCAGGAGTACCAGCGGCTTAGCGAGAGCTTCAAACCGGGTCAATCCGGTGTCGGCGACCACTCTGAAGAGTGGAGCGGCGTGACGTTCCGGCTGGGCGACCACAGGCTGGCCTGCAAGATCGAACGCATTCAGGAAATTCTCCCCTTGCCTGCCGCCACCCCGGTACCCGGCGCGAAACCCTGGATCCTGGGCCTGGCCAACGTGCGCGGCTCATTGATGACGGTGGTTGATCTGGCCTGGTTCCTGAACGGCACGCGCACCCCGGTCACCGCCCGCACCCGGGTACTGTCTACCTCACTGCTCAAGGCGCCGCTGGGATTACTGATCGACGAGGTGTTCGGGCAACGGCATTTCCTCAGCAGCGACGCCCGGGATGCTGAACTTCCTGACGAGTCTCCGCTTGGCACCATCGTCAGCAAACAACACCAGCTTGGAACCGAGTCCTGGCACGAACTGGACCTGGACCAGCTGTTCAATTCATCGGAGTTTTTGAATGGCGCTGCATCTTAAATTCTGGCGGAAGCGGGGTCATGCTACCCAAAAGGGGTACTTCCATAATCATGACAAAGGAAACCAGCACATGAACATGGACCCAACCAAGCCGGCGATTCAACGTTCCGGGCGTTTGTATGTCCTGGTGGGCCTGCTGGTGTTCCTGCTGGCCTTTGTCGCCATCACCTTCTACCTGATCACCCGGGACAGCCGTAACCAGGCGGAATGGATCGGCCATTCCACCAACGTGCAGGTGTTGTCACAGCAGATGGCGAAATCGGCGGCCGAAGCGGCCGAAGGCACGCTGATCGCGTTTTTTGAACTGGGCGATGCGCGCGGCGGCATTGAACACGCCATGAACAGCCTGAAAGAAGGCGACCCGGTGCGCTCCCTGCCGGCCCTGCCGGGCGCCATCAACAAGCCACTGGGCGCGCTGGATGACACCTGGCAACGTATGGACCGCAACGCCCAGACCATTGTGGAACGGGAAGAGCTGGTACTGGAACTGGCCAAGGCCAGCGCCGCGTTTATCAACGTGCTGCCCAAAATCCAGGCGCTGACCGACGAGGCGGTGCGTACCCTGACCCAGAACAACGCCCCCAGCCAGCAGATTTTCGTGGCCGGGCGGCAACTGGTGTTGTCTGACCGCATCCTGCGTCATCTGAATGAAATCCTGCGTGGCGGCAGCGGTATCGTCGCCGCGGCGGACAACTTCCGCAAGGAAGTGGACTACTTTGAACAGATGCTCACCGCCCTGTTGCGCGGCAGCAGTACCGTGGGCGTGACCCAGGTGCGCAACACCGAAGCGCTGAACGCACTGGCGCAGGTACGCGAGCTGTTCGATGAAACGCGTCCGCAGATGGACTTTATCCTGGCGTCTTCGGCCGACCTGCTGGAAGTGCGCGGCGCGGCGGACGGCATTTTCCTCGACAGCAAAGACATGTTCGACCAGGCGCGCATGGTTTCTGAAGCGGTACAGGACCGCTCGGACTCGCGCATCTGGCCGTCGCTGTGGTCCGGCTCGCTGGGGCTGATCCTGATGCTGGCCATTGTCGCCTGGCTGATACGTTCTTTCCTGGCTACCGAACGGCAGCGTGCGCAGCTGGCCGGTACCCAGAACCAGCGTAACCAGCAGGCCATCATGCGCCTGCTGGACGAAATGGAATCGCTGGCCGACGGCGACCTGACGGTGCGCGCCACGGTCACCGATGACATGACCGGCGCCATCGCCGATTCAGTGAACTTCGCGGTAGAGCAACTGCGGGAGCTGGTCACCGGCATCAATATCACCGCACAGACCGTGGCCGAATCGGCACATGAAACCATGACCACCACCAGCAAGCTGGCCGAAGCATCGGGCCGCCAGGCTGAACAGGTGCGCAATGTGACCGACACCATCAATGAAATGGCGCAGGCATTTGACGTGATGGCCGAACGCTCGCGCGAATCCAGCGAGGTAGCCGAACGCTCCGTGGCCATTGCCAACAGCGGCGCGCAGATGACCCAGCAGACCATCCGTGGCATGGACACCATCCGCGACCAGATCCAGAAAACCTCCAAGCGCATCAAACGCCTGGGTGAGTCCTCACAGGAAATCGGCGATATCGTTGAACTGATCAACGGCATTTCCGAGCAAACCAATATCCTGGCCTTGAACGCCGCCATCCAGTCTGCCTCGGCCGGTGGCGCGGGGCGTGGTTTC
>JBFIHZ010000008.1:0-30024 GCA_041601535.1 Lysobacterales bacterium
AGAACGAAGAACCAAACCTTGAAAGGTTTTACCGCGGCCAGCAATAGGTAGTGATGCCGGTAACCCAGTGACTGGATCTTGAAAGTAGGGGTCACTTGACCACATGTCGATTAATGCATTTTCTGGATTGACATTCTGATTTTTAATTGTGGACTCTAGGTTTTGATCCAAAACTTGCGTGACCACCCTAGTGTCGAGCCCTGTCATCAGCGCGAGTGCGCTTTTGGTTGGCTTTGTGCCTTCTCTGATTAGCTTTTTCTGTGCTTCTTCAACATAAATAGCTTTTAGGATATCGACCAGTGCTGGAAGCGATATTGTGCCGATTACTAGCCGAATAACCTTACGGAAAACGCGACTCAAAAAAAATGAGATTGACTTCGAGTCGTCAGATAATCGATTGCTTTCTTGCATAGCAACGCCCGGCATTTTTCAGTCCCCTGAAAATCCCATCCCTAAAAGATTTGAAATCCCTGTCGTGGAACAATCTGTTCGTGCCCTCGAACAGATTGTAGTGCGTGGTCACAATAATCAGGTAACAGGATCGCCTTTTAATCAATAGCTTGCCAGCATTATTTGATTATCCACTCACGGTTTGCGCCTGTTCTCAGCTGCGGTCCACTCGCTTGCACCTTGTTGCTTTAAAAAACGGGTGCCCACGGTCCTTGTGGGCACCAGTCGCAGAGCTGGCCGAATACCTCTGGCCATTGCCCTGAACTTCCTTGTCCTCGTGGCCTGCCATCCTGGCGGCCTGATTACTTCCTTGTTTAAAAGCCGGGATAACTTCCTGTTTTCCCGTTAAAAATCCTTTTTATTAGGTCTGGCGTTCAATGCTTGACCCGTCATCCGTGACATAAACTCAATGTACCTGCACCGAGCGCGTGCGCAACTCCGGGGTGCGATACCACTCCAATGACCGAATCAGTTCGTGGTCTATTCCTGACACACGCTGTACCGAATCGGCCATAAAGCTCAATGTGGGCCTGCAAGCTTTAATACCCTGCGGCCTGACTCCCGTTCCGGATCTCTCAACCCAGTCAGAAGGGGAATCGTCTTCCAGTTCGACCACGGAGACCATGCCCGCGCGCTCGCCCAATTGTCTTTTGCTCCACACCAATACCTGGTGCCGGTTTTCTGCGTCCAGCATCAGCGCACCTTTGGAATGATGAAGAATAAAGTACATGACGCACAATATAAGATGTTTAGCCTCGAATGTCTATAGCCAATTATGCATTTAGACAAATTTGAATTTAGACACTTGCGTCTATAGACAAAGATGGCTATAATCGTTTTCAACAAGGTTGGAAAAGGCAGGGATCGCCGGCTCCATTGCAGAAGGATCTGCTATTCCTTGGTAAGCATGGATGCACTTTGCGGGTGGCGAGACGTCCGCAGGACGGTCAGGAACAACACGGATGATGTTCCTGGCCGTTTTTTATGGGCAAGAGAAATTCACCGATAATGATTTCACGCAGGAGTCGGGGAGTTGGATGGACTTCTGGGCGGGAGTCCAGGCCAATACGTTCTGTTTCCCCATCACCGCCAGCCGTGGCGGGTCAGACAATGCAGCCGTCAACGCCGCATTGTCTGACGGCCAATCAGTTCGGGATTATCGTCTGCAATTATAAGATCAGAACTCGGCTTTGCCCGGCACCCTGGGGTAGGGAATGACGTCGCGAATATTGGGCAGGCCGGTGATGTAGGAAATCAACCGTTCGAAACCAAGGCCGAATCCGGCGTGTGGCACCGTGCCGTAGCGCCGCAGGTCCAGATACCACTCATAATGCTCGGCGGGCAGGTTCAGTTCCTCCAGCCGCCGCTCAAGCACATCCAGCCGTTCTTCGCGTTGGGCGCCGCCAATGATTTCACCGATGCCCGGTGCCAGCACATCCAGCGCGGCAACGGTTTTGCCATCATCCGACAGCCGCATGTAAAAGGCCTTGATCTCAGTTGGATAATTCTTGACCACTACGGGTGCTTTAAAGTGTTGCTCGGTCAGATACCGCTCGTGTTCCGTTTGCAGGTCAAGACCCCATTCGGCCGGAAACTCGAATTTTTTTCCCGAAGCTTTGAGTATGTCGATGGCGTCGGCATAGTCCAGTTGAATAAAGGGTGCGCTGACCAGTTTTTGCAGGCGGGTGATGGCTTCAGGCTCAACGTGCTTGGCGAAAAACGCCATATCAGCGGGGCATTCATCGAGCACCGCGCCCACCACGTATTTGAGAAAATTCTCGGCCAACAAAGCGAGGTCATCGAGATCGGCAAAGGCTACCTCAGGCTCCACCATCCAGAACTCTGCCAGATGCCTGGAGGTATTCGAGTTTTCGGCCCGGAAGGTGGGTCCAAAGGTATACACCTTGCTTAGCGCCAGGCAATAACCTTCAACGTTCAACTGGCCGGAAACGGTCAAAAAGGCCTCGCGCCCGAAGAAATCCTGCGAGAAATCCACCTGACCGTTATCTTTTTTGGGCAGATTCGTCAGGTCCAGCGTGCTCACCCGGAACATGTCACCCGCGCCCTCGGCATCGGAGGAAGTAATGATGGGGGTATTCACCCAGTAGTACCCCTGTTGATGAAAAAAGCGGTGGATGGCTTGCGCGGCGATATGACGGACCCGCGTGACCGCTCCGAACGTGTTCGTGCGTGGCCTTAAATGCGCGACTTCCCGCAGAAACTCATAAGAATGCTGTTTCGGCTGGATCGGGTAGGTATCCGGATCATCTACCCAGCCAATCACTTCAACCGCAGTTGCCTGAATTTCTACCGTCTGGCCCCTGCCTGCCGATTCAACGAGCGTTCCGGTGCAGCGGACCGAGCACCCGGAGGTAAGGCGGATCACCTCACTCTCATAATTGGCTAACTCCCTGGGAGCCACCACCTGGATGGGGTCAAAGCACGACCCGTCGTTGACATTGATAAAGGAAATGCCCGCTTTGGAGTCCCTCCGGGTACGCACCCAGCCCTGGACGGTCACGGTGGTGCCGATGGAAATCTGGCCATTTAAAGCTGTCTTGATTGAAATAGGAGACATGAATGAGTTGATCTTGTGCCGGTAAACCCCAAATAATAAAGCACCTGCCTGATGGCTGACACCCTTTTGAGTGGGCCAATGGCAGAAAACATCGAGGTTATAAAGCAAATGGCGATCAAGTTGACACAAAAAGCCGCCAATCAGGTGCAGCAGTACCTGGAGAAGGAGGGAGGTCTGGGCCTGCGGCTGGGTGTAAAAAAGACCGGCTGCTCAGGCTGGGCTTATATAGTGGAGTTGGCTTCCGGGATCACTCCAGAAGATGTCGTCTTTGAGGATCGCGGCATTAAAATCGTTGTGCCTCATGACAGCCTGGGGTTTCTGGATGGCTCCGAGTTGGATTTCGGCACGGAAGGCCTGGGACAGTCGTTTCGTTTCAATAACCCCAACGTGACCGAGCAATGCGGTTGCGGAGAAAGTTTTACTTTCGGCTGATTCAGCCAACTGTTTGCGCCCATTTGTTTTTTTATCAGGCCGCGGCGTTACAAGGCCCGCGTTTCATCGCATTAGCGGGTGGGGGCTGATGCGGGCTATACAGCGCGCAGTTCCATTGCTATAATCCGCCGGCTTTGCCACAGGGCAGGCAAATCCTTGCTTCACCGGAGTGTTGGCCACGGGAAACCCCGGCCCATCCAGGGAAGCTTTGATGGCACCCGTTAAAGTGCCGCAAATCCACAAGGAGTCACAATGAGACATTTTGAGATCTGTTTTCTGGTCCATCCAGACCAGAGCGAACAGGTTCCCGCCATGCTTGAACGCTACCGGAACCTGATTGAAAGCAAAAACGGCAAGATTCACCGCCTCGAGGATTGGGGCCGGCGCCAGCTGGCGTTTCCGATTGCCAAGTTGCACAAAGCACATTACATCCTGATCAATATCGAGTGTGATGCTGAAACCCTGGCTGAGCTTGAAGGGGCATTCCGTTTCAATGACGCGGTGTTGCGCCACCTCACCATCCGTCGCCAGGAAGCCATCACCGAGCAGTCATTGATGATGAAGGCCAAGGACGACAAGGATCGTCCCAGCCGTGATTATTCCGATCGCCGCGATTCCAGTTCAGACGACGATGACAGCGACGACGACGATGATGACGATGACGATGACGATCTGGACGATGATGATGAAGATGAATCATCTGACGATGATGATGTGCGCGAAAAGCGCCCCGCCGCAGCTGCCAGCGATAGCGCTGAAGCCTGAACCGAGTAAGGAGAACTGACATGGCAAGACATTTCAGACGCAGAAAATTCTGCCGGTTCACGGCCGACGGAATCACGGAAATTGATTACAAAGACATCAATTTGCTTAAACAATATGTTGGAGAGTCCGGCAAGATTGTTCCGAGTCGCATTACCGGAACCAAGGCTCGCTATCAGCGCCAGTTGGCAACCGCCGTTAAACACGCGCGGTTCCTGGCCTTGCTGCCGTACACGGACAACCAGTAATCGGCCCGTCCGATAGCAGGAGAATAGAACATGGAACTGATATTGCTGGAAAAGGTACAGAACCTCGGCGACCTGGGTGACAAGGTTAATGTCAAGCCCGGTTACGGGCGAAACTTCCTGGTGCCCCTGGGTAAGGCTGTGCCTGCCACCAAGGACAACCTGGCAGAATTCGAGGCGCGCCGGGCAGAGCTGGAAAAAGCAGCACAAAGCCGGCTGTCAACAGCTGAGCAGCGCAAAGCCGCACTCGCTGACGTGGTGATCACGCTGACCGCCAACGCCAGTGAGGAAGGCAAACTGTACGGTTCGATCGGCCCGCGCGAAATTGCCGATGCGTTGGCCGCGCTGGGGCATGAAGTCGAGAAAAGTGAAGTATTGATGGGCGAAGGCCCCATTCGGGTGGTCGGCGAATTCGATATCAGCCTGCAACTGCATGCGGACGTAGATACCGAGATCAAGCTGGTCATCCAGCCCGAATAAGGCTGCCGTTTTGGCATCGCTTGCGCAGCGTTGCCGTAGCCTCTATGCTCAAAGCTGCAACCCGGCGCACATCGGGTTGCAGCTTTTTTCATTCCTGAAACCAGAATCATAATGGCCGAACCCAAGCTGGCATCCGTTGAGAACCTGAAGGTTCCACCGCATTCAATTGAAAGTGAACAGGCTGCCCTGGGGGGTTTATTGCTTTCCGCCCGTGCCTGGGAGCAGGTGGCCGATGTGCTGACTGAAGCGGATTTTTACCGCGAAGATCATCGCATGATTTTCCGCGCGATTCAGCAGCTCAACGACCTGAACAAACCGTGTGATGCGCTGACGGTTACCGAGTGGTTTGAAGCGCATGGCAAGGCCGACCTGATTGACGGTGGCGGCTATATCACGCAGTTGGCCAATAACACCCCCAGCGCGGCCAACGTGGCAGCTTATGCCGAAATTGTGCGTGAGAAATCCATCCTGCGGCAATTGATCGACACCGGCACCACCATCACCTCGTCGGTGTTTTCCACCGATGGACGTGACAGCAAGGAGTTGCTGGAGGAAGCGGAGCGCATGGTGTTCGCCATTGCCGACCGCGGTGCCCGCGGCAAAGCCGGGTTCGTGTCGGTGCAGGAAACCATCAAGGAGGCGATGGAGCGCATCCAGGAACTTAACGAGTTCGAAGGTGAAATCACCGGTGTGCCCACCGGCTACCAGGACTTCGACAAAAAAACTGCCGGGCTGCAGAAATCCGATCTGATCATTGTCGCCGGGCGGCCGGCCATGGGCAAAACCACGTTTGCCATGAACATCGCAGAAAACGCAGCCATCCGGCACGGCGTGCCGGTGGCTGTGTTCAGCATGGAAATGTCGGCGCTGCAACTGGTGATGCGCCTGTTTTCTTCCCTAGGTCAGATAGAGCAGGGCCGTTTGCGGACCGGTAACCTGACCGACCTGGACTGGCCCAAGCTCAGCACCGCGATGACGCTGTTGCATAAGAGCAAGATATTCATCGACGACACGCCGGCGCTGTCACCGGCCGAGTTGCGCGCCCGGGTACGCCGCCTGAAGCGGGAACACGATATCGGCTTGATCGTCATCGATTACCTGCAGCTGATGGCCGTGCCCGGCACGCGTGAAAACCGGGCCACGGAAATCGCGGAAATTTCCCGCTCACTGAAAGCCGTGGCCAAGGAATTGAATGTACCGGTAGTGGCCTTGTCGCAGCTCAACCGCTCACTGGAACAGCGTCCGGACAAGCGCCCGTTCATGGCTGACCTGCGCGAGTCGGGCTCCATCGAGCAGGATGCCGATCTGATTCTGTTTATTTACCGGGACGAGGTCTACCACCCCGATTCACCCGAAAACAAGGGCAAGGCCGAAGTGATTATCGGTAAACACCGGAATGGCGAAACAGGCACGGTTAACCTTACCTTCCAGGGACGCTGGTTACGCTTCGTCAATTACGCGCCGGAATACATGTATAACCCACACGACGAGTAGGCCGGGCACCGCGCCAGAGCCCGCAGCAGGCGGCACTGCCAGCCAGGTAAGAAGGCGCTGGCGAACAGATCGGCTATTTGCCGCATGATTGCCCCGAGATTGCCTGATTCAACCGCGTACAAACCACTAGAATAGGCGCATGAGCCGAAACACCATTGCCCGCATTAACCTGGGCGCCATCACCAGCAACCTCAGGCGTGTCAGAAGCCTGGCACCGCATAGCGCAGTGGTATGTGTCGTCAAAGCGGATGCCTATGGCCACGGACTGCCTCGGGTCTGCAAGGCGCTGGGCGATGCCGACGTGCTGGCCGTGGCCACCACCGGCGAAGCCAGAACCTGCCGTGATCAGGGTTGGTCCGGCCGCCTGTTGTTGCTGGAAGGCCCAGCCAACCCGTCGGAATTTGACGAAGCGGTGTCCCTGAATGCCGAAATGGTGGTGCATCACGAATCCCAGCTGCAGTTGTTGCGCCAACGCCAGCGTCAGGTGCGCGAGGCATTGTGGCTGAAACTGGACAGCGGGATGCACCGGCTGGGTTTCCCGCTTGACGACGCCCGCCGCGTATTTCAGGAGCTTGACCGGCTGGGCGGCGAATCACCGGTGGTTTTGATGTCGCATTTTGCCTGCGCGGACGACCCGGATAATCCGTTGACGCTCAATCAGATACAGGCGTTTGATCGGTCGATCCATGGCCTGCCCGGGCCGGTGTCACTGGCCAATTCGGCGGGTATTTTGAATTTCCCCGCAAGCCAGCGCGACCTGGTGCGGCCGGGCATCATGCTGTACGGCGTTTCACCCTGCGTGAACAAGCCTGCAGCGGAGATTGGTTTACAACCCGCCATGACCCTGCAATGCGATCTCATTGCCATTAACCAGGTGCCGCGTGGTGCCACGGTGGGTTATGGCGCGGCTTACACCTGTCCAAGGGACATGAACATCGGTGTGGCCGCCATTGGCTATGGTGACGGCTACCCGCGGCATGCCCGCAATGGCACGCCGGTTTTGATCAACGGCAAAAAAGCCAGTCTGGCCGGGCGCGTTTCCATGGATATGATTACCATCGATCTGTCTCAACACCCGCAGGCAAAAGTGGGGGACCAGGTAACCTTGTGGGGGCAGGGCCTGCCGCTGGAAGAGGTCGCGCCGTGGGCTGGTTCCATTCCTTATGAATTGATTTGTGGCGTCACCGGGCGGGTTCGCGCGGTGGTGGAGTAAACTGCCCGGGCGTGCCCGTTGCACGCCGGTTTACGTCCCGGTCGAGCTTTCGCTTTCAGATAAATCATACTTGCGCAGGTAACCGCGCAACTGGTGGTAGGTCATGCCCAGGAACTCCGCGGTTTTTTTCTGGTTGTAGCGACATTGCTGCAGCGCCGAGTTCAACAGGTCAATTTCCATTTGCTGGATGTATTCTTTGAACTCGTAGGGCGCCTCCGGCAGGAGGGTCTCATGGCTGGCAGCTGCGTCATGGTGCTTATCCGGCTTGCGCCAGGGCGACAGAAACGGGTCGAATACGATGGTTTCTATGGGCGCATCGTCACCTGCGCTGGCGTACACCGCCCGTTCAACCACGTTCTTCAGCTCCCGCACGTTCCCCGGCCAGGCGTAGTCCATCAGGGCTTCGCGGGCTTTCTTGCCAAAACCGTTAAATACTTCCAGTCCCAGTTCGCCACACATTTTTACCGCAAAATGCTGCGCCATGGGCATGATGTCGTCCTGCCGTTCACGCAGCGGCGGCAGCGTGATGACATCAAACGCCAGCCGGTCCAGCAAATCGGCACGGAATTCGCCGCGCTCAACCAGTGCGGGCAGATCCTCGTTGGTGGCACCAATGATTCTCACATCGGTGTGAATGGTCTCATTTCCGCCCACGCGTTCCAGTTCTCCGTACTCAATCACGCGCAGGATTTTTTCCTGCACCAGCTCCGACGTGTTGGCCAGTTCATCCAGAAACAGGCTGCCCTGGTTGGCCAGTTCAAAGCGGCCCAGGCGCCGGCGGGCGGCACCGGTAAACGATCCGGCTTCGTGTCCGAATAACTCGGATTCCAGTAAGGACTCGGCCAGTGCGGCGCAATTCAGCTTGATAAAAGGGCGGTCCCAGCGTGGTGACAAAAAATGGATACGCGCGGCAATCAGCTCTTTGCCGGTGCCGCGCTCGCCAATCACCAGCACCGGGCGGTTGAGTTGTGCGGCACGCGAGGCATGCTCCAGCACGTCCAGGAAAGCCCGGGATTCGCCGATCAGTTGTTGCTCGTGGGCGTCGTTCATGTCGTCATTGTCCTTGTACCGGGATCCGTTTGATCAGACGTATTGTAGGAAAAAGCCGTGAGCTGTGTCCCGGGCTGGAGGTAATGGACGCGATCTGTTACAAGACTAGTCCCTTCCATTCTTCCGCACGGGGCAGGCTGCCAATGGCCAAAAACAAGAGCGTGTATCAATGTGAGGCCTGCGGCGCACAGGCCAGCAAGTGGGCCGGTCAATGCGCTGAATGCGAGGCCTGGAATTCAATGGTCGAAACGCTGCTGCCCAAACCCAAGGCCAAACGGGGCGGTTACGCGGGCCAGTTGGCCAGCCAGGTGCGTGAACTGGCGGATGTGGGTGATGGCGATGTGCAACGCATGCGTACCGGCATGTCAGAACTGGACCGCGTGCTGGGCGGCGGCGTGGTGCATGGTTCGGTGTTGCTGCTGGGCGGTGATCCGGGTATCGGTAAATCCACGCTGTTGCTGCAAATGATCGCGGCCTTGTCGCAGCAATATGCCTGCCTGTACATCACCGGCGAGGAATCACTGGAACAGATCGGCATGCGTGCCCGCCGCCTGGGCCTGCCCATGCAGGGGATACGCTGCCTGACGGAAACGGATGTGCAACGGGTCATTGCCACTGCTGCGGTGGAAAAGCCGCAACTGATGGTGGTCGACTCCATTCAAACCATGTTTACCGAAGAGCTGTCATCCGCGCCGGGTTCGGTGTCGCAGGTAAGGGAAGCCGCGGCGCAACTGGTCAACTGGGCCAAGACACAGCGCTGCAGCGTCATCCTGGTCGGTCACGTGACCAAGGAAGGTTCGCTGGCCGGTCCGCGTGTGCTGGAGCATATGGTGGATGCGGTGCTGTACTTCGAAAGCAGCGGCAGCAGCCGGTACCGGGTGGTGCGGGCGGTCAAAAACCGCTTTGGTGCAGTGAACGAACTGGGTATGTTTGCCATGACCGGCACCGGCCTGAAGGAAGTCAGTAATCCTTCGGCGATTTTTCTGTCCGGTCACAGCGGCCCCGTTTCCGGCAGTGTGATCACCATTGTTCGCGAGGGGACGCGCCCCATCCTGCTTGAAGTCCAGGCCTTGGTGGATCTCAGCCACATGGCCAATCCGCGGCGGGTTTCACTGGGCCTGGAACCCAACCGCCTGGCGATGATGCTGGCGGTGTTGCATCGTCACGGCGGTGTCACGCTGGCTGATCAGGATGTGTTTATCAACGTGGTTGGCGGTATGCGCATCACCGAAACGGGCGCGGACTTGCCGATATTGCTGGCGTTGTATTCCAGTTTCCGCGACAAGCCGCTGCCTGACCGGCTGGTGTGCTTCGGTGAAGTGGGCTTGTCGGGTGAAGTGCGGCCGGTGCACGATGGCCAGGAGCGCTTGCGTGAAGCCATCAGCCACGGTTATCGGCATGCGGTTATTCCGGCGGCCAACGCGCCGCGTCAGAAACCGGACAAGATCCAGGTGCATGCGGTGCACAACGTTAATGAAGCATTGTCCTGTATCGCAGAAATCAGCACATGAGCCGGAGTCCCGGCAAGCCGGAGCAGCACGTACGTGCCACCTTCAGCGAAGTTTCAGTACGGCCTTGAAGCGCCGGTGCAAAGGCCGTTCCAGCCAGCGATAGTGCAGCATACTTGCCACCAGGATCAGCGCGGCCAGGCCCAGGTAAATGAGCAGCCGGCTGGCGGCGCCCTGGTTGCCGGCAATCTCATTCAGCCCCAGCTTTTGTGTGAAGGTCAGAACCAGCGTGTGTGACAGGTAAATGGCGTAGGAAGCACCACCAGCCAGAAGGCTGAAGCGCACCGGTGCCTTACTGCCACCCCGTTCCAGCCGCACCAGCCCGGCCAGCATCATGGCGGAAGCGGAACCAAACACCAACACCCGGTAGAACACGTAATAACCCTGTTCGATCTGACCATCGAAAAACTGGTTGTTAATCCAGCCTCCCAGCAGAAACAGGCCGAGCCCGGCTGCCAGCCAGCCAGCGCCGGACCCGCGGGGGTGTGACCGCAGCCAGACGGCGATAAGGGCGCCGCCAAGGAATTCGGTGATATAGGGGCTGAGCATGTAGTACTCGGCCAGGCTCATGGTTTCAAGCTGGCCTGGATCATAGGCGTGACGCACAAACTGGCTGTATACCGACCAGGCCAGCATGGCCGCAAACAGCAACAACATCACCTGCTCGCGCCGTTGCCGGGTGAGCATGATGACCCCACTGAACAGCAGGTAGAAAAACATTTCAAATATCAGTGTCCAGGCGACCGCAATCAACAAATGGTTGGCTGGCCAGAGTATCGCTGAACGCGCCAGGTCGGCATTCTGCAACTGCACCGGGTTGACCCATGCAAACAGTGCGATGGCCAGCAGGTAAAAAGGCCAGTAGCCGGAATAAATGCGCGCGATTCGGCGTCGGAAAAAGGACCAGCTGGCGCTGCTTCCGGCCTCGTCGTGCGATGTGTGGGCCATAATAAAGCCGCTGATGACGAAGAAAACGTCCACACCGGCAAAGCCGGTTGCCTCGCACAGCGCGAAAAAGGCTCCCTGATCCACCCCGCTGGAGCGCACATGGGAGCTGGTGTGGTACAGCACCACCACCATGGCTGCAGCAAAGCGCAGAAACTGGATATTGATCAACATGGGGTGGGTTTCAGGGGGTCTCTACCGTACGGATCAAAACTTTACCTATGACGTTGTCCTTGATTTCGACGATGGTCATTATGTGGGAGCCGATTTTCACACTGGTTTTACCCGAAGGTATTACTTCGAGTTCTTCCAGCAACAAACCGTTCAGTGTGTTGGCCTCATCCTCGGGAAGCTCCCAGCCCATGCGCCGGTTGAGCATGCGAATGCTGGTTGTGCCGTCCACCAGGTAGGCATCATCGTCCAGGTGACGGATATTGCGGGAGCGCTCCTTACCCTCGGCGGTATATTCGCCAACGATTTCTTCGAGGATGTCATCCAGCGTTACCATGCCTTGTATATCCCCGTACTCATCCACCACCAGTCCCATGCGCCGCTCGCGCGACTGGAACTCGAGCAGTTGCTGCATCAGCGAAGTGCCTTCTGGAATGAAATACGGGGAACGTACCGAGTGTTTGAGGTCCTCGTAAGTCAGGCCGCCTTCCGTCAGCTTGGCTATGACGGAACGGATGTGCAGCAGCCCCTCTACCTGGTCGATGCTTTCGCGGTAAACCGGCATGCGGGTATACAGGGTTTGCGTGAGCTGGGTGAGTACAGTCTCCCAGTCATCATTGAGGTCAATACCGACGATTTCCTGGCGGGGAATCATGACATCGTCCACAGTGGCCTGCTCCAGGTCGAGGATGTTCACCAGCATGCGCTGGTGATCATTGGAAATATGGCCACCCTCTTGCAGCAGGGTGCGCAGTTCTTCACGGTTCAGCCGCTCGATCACTTCCGCACGGGTACGTATTCCGAAAGGCCGTAACAACAGATTGGTGACCAGGTTGATGAGCCACACCAGCGGCCAGAACACTTTCAACAGGGCGGAAAGTACAAAAGAAGCCGGAAATGCGATCCGCTCCGGGTTCAGTGCCGCCACGGTTTTCGGCGCGACTTCGGCAAAAATGAGCAAAACGACGGTCAGCGTCAAAGACGCTATCCACACGCCATTGTCGCCAAACTGCCGAATGCCAATAACGGTGGCGATGGAGGCGGCCAGTATGTTTACCAGGTTATTGCCCAGCAGGATCAGGCCGATCAGGCGGTCGGGTTTGCGCAACAGCTTCTGCGCCATGCGTGCTGCCCGGTGGCCGCTGTTGGCCAGGTGGCGCATGCGATAGCGGTTGATCGCCATCAGGCCAGTCTCTGAGCTGGAGAAAAATCCGGACAGAATGATCAGCACGAACAAAATGCCGTACAGGTTGCTGAGAGGAATGTCGTTCAATTCCGGTTTGGTCCCTTAAGGTCGCTTGGACAATCAGCGTATCTTACCAGCCGAAAGCGTACAGGTGTTTGTCCGGGCCCCGGCGGCTTCCGTGCGGGCAGATAACAGGGAGCCGGCAGGCCGGGACTGGCGAACATGGGTCGCTGCTCAGCTCAATTGCCAGCTACGTCCCAATATCAGTTCAAGTACCAGTTTGCTGCCGAAATAGGCCAGCAATAAAACGGTGATGCCAGCCAGCGTCAGGCGTACTGCGTGGCGGCCGCGCCAGCCGTAACGCCACCGGCCCCACAACAGCAGGCCGAATATCACCCAGGCCAGGATGGACAGCAGGGTTTTGTGCGCCAGGTGTTGTGCAAACAGGTCATCGACAAACGTCAGGCCGGATACCAGTGAGATCGTCAACAACAGGAAACCGGCGGTAATCAGCTGGAACAGTAATCGCTCCAGGACTTCCAGTGGTGGCAGGGATCGAACCAGCGGGTTCAGGTGATGGCGGCGCAGGAAGTAATCCGTAAATGCGGCAAACAAGGCGTATACGCCGGCAATGCTCAACAGGCCGAACGCGAGGATCGAGCTCAGAATGTGCCAGCTGGTACCCGCCGATACCTGGTCCAGTTGCAAGGCATCAATCGGAATGGACCGCTCTACCGCCAGGATGATGACCGCAACCGGCAGAGCCACCAGGCTGGCATCGTACAGCGTGTCTTTACTGAATACGGAAACACAGATCATCAGGACAATGATCAATGCGCACAAGGACATCAGGTTGAGCAGGCTGACGTCCAGTGCGGGCGATGCACCCCAATGATGTGACTGGGCAATGGCGTGCGCGATAACCCCGGCGAAAGCAGCAATGATCGAGCCCCGGCGCAAGCTGGCTGATTGCCGTGGAATGGCAATGTAAAGCAGCCCGCCGGCCAGGGTATAGGCGCAAATGGCAAATATCAGACTGATCTGGTGATACATCAAACGGATTTCTCAGGTCTGAATGGAAAAGCTCCGGCTATAATACCCGACTCGATCCATCCGGAGTGATTCATGTTTGACAATCTGACCCAAAGACTTTCAGCCGCGGTCCAGAAACTGGGTGGCAACCAGCGGCTGACCGAAGACGCCATTCGTGAAACCCTGCGCGAGGTGCGCGTGGCCCTGCTGGAGGCCGACGTGGCCTTGCCGGTTGTGCAGGACTTCATCCGCAGAGTGGGTGACAAGGCGGTGGGACAGGAGGTCATGCAAAGCCTCACTCCCGGCCAGGCCATGGTCAAGCTGGTGCATGACGAGCTGGTTTATACCATGGGTCAGGAAAATGAGGCACTGGATCTGCAAGCCAGGCCGCCCGTGGTGGTATTGATGGCCGGTCTGCAGGGGTCCGGTAAAACCACCACCACCGCCAAGCTGGCCCGTTTGCTGATGGAGCAGGAGAAAAAACGCGTCATGGTGGTCAGCTGCGACGTGTACCGCCCGGCCGCCATTCAGCAACTCGAAACGCTGGCACAGCAGGTTGGCGCGGTTTTTCAGCCCTCCAGTGTGGATCAGCAACCGGCGGCGATCGCCCGAGATGCGCTCGAAGCTGCCCGGCAGAAGATGTGCGATGTATTGCTGGTGGACACGGCCGGCCGCTTGCATATTGATGAGGCCATGATGGATGAAATCCGTCAGGTGCACGCGGCAGTAGCACCGCACGAAACCCTGTTCGTGGTGGACAGCATGACCGGCCAGGATGCGGCGAATACCGCCCGCGCTTTCAATGAAGCGCTGGACCTGACCGGTGTGATACTCACCAAGACCGATGGTGATTCGCGCGGTGGCGCGGCCCTGTCGGTGCGTCAGGTGACCGGCAAGCCGATCAAGTTCCTGGGCTCGGGTGAAAAATCCGACGCCTTGCAGGCCTTTCATCCCGAACGCGTCGCATCCCGCATATTGGGCATGGGCGATGTGCTGTCGCTGGTCGAAGAAGTCCAGCGCAAGGTCGACCAGAAACAGGCTGAGAAGCTGGTACGCAAGATCCGCAAGGGCAGCGGTTTCGATCTGGCGGATTTCCGCGGTCAGCTGGAACAGATGACAACGATGGGCGGCATCGGTGGCCTGATGGACAAGTTGCCGGGCATGGCGCAACTGCCTGAGCAGATGAAAGCGCAGGTGGGTGATGACAAAACCCGTCATATGATTGCCATCATTAATTCCATGACACCGCAGGAACGGCGCTTCCCGGATATCATCCGGGGTTCCAGGAAAAAGCGCATTGCGGCCGGTTGCGGCCTGCAGGTGCAGGAAGTAAACCGTTTGCTCAAGCAGCACGCCCAGATGCAGAAAATGATGAAAAAAATGGGTCGTGGCGGCATGGCGCAAATGATGAAAAAAATGAGCAAGCTGCAGGGCCAGCTTCCACCGGGAATGATGCCCGGATCCGGTGGCCGAAAGCCGCCGTTCTGAGTTCGTGACAAAGTCGATTTCCCGCCGGGAGTTCCTGCGCTCATCGGCCTGGGGCGCCGGCGGCATCTCCGTCGCGCTGCTGGCCTGGAACCAGTATCGTGATCTGACACCCCGCAGTGATCTGCCCGAGCTGATGGGGGCGCTGCAACCGGCGGTTGACCAGACCACCGGTCTGCCTCTGCTGCTGTTGCCGGAGGGCTTCCGCTATCACAGCCTGTCCTGGGCTGGCTCGGAACTGCATCGGGGAGGCGAGGTGCCGGGCCGTGCGGATGGCATGGGCATGGTGCGCCAGCAGGGCCAGCGCATCACCCTGGTACGCAATCACGAGATGAGAGGATCCAGCGGCGCGCTGGATGCGCCACAATACTCGTACGACGTGACCGGCGGCGGCACCACCACGCTGGTGTTCGATGCCGGCGAAGAGGCCCTGGCCGATTCGTGGATCAGTCTCAGCGGAACCCTGAACAACTGCGCCGGTGGCGTGACCCCATGGGGCAGCTGGCTGTCCTGTGAGGAAGCCCCGTTCTCGCCGCAGCTGGGGCATTTAAAGCTGCCGCTGCGTCAGAAATTCTGGGATATTGGGAAAGCAGAAAAAGAGCACGGGTTCGTGTTTGAGGTGCCGGCCGACGGCCGCTCCGACGCACAGCCAATCAAGGCAATGGGGCAGTTTTATCACGAAGCCGTGGCGGTGGATCCACGCAGCGGTGTGGTTTACCAGACCGAGGATACCGGGCCTGATGCCGGTTTCTATCGCTACATTCCCGAGCATTCCGGACAGCTTCACCGCGGCGGCAAGCTGCAGATGATGCGGGTGGCGCATGGCCGGGACATGCGCCAGGGTGCTGAACTCGACCGTCTGCTGGACGTTAGCTGGGTGGATATCGCCGAGCCTGAGGCCGGCTTTACCGCCAACAGCCGTGAAGGTGATGGTGTGGTCAGACAGGGCCTGGCCGCCGGTGCGTCGCCGTTTGTGGCACTGGAAGGCTGCGCCTATCACGGTGGCTGGGTGTATTTCACCTCGAAACTGGGTGGTTCCGCCAAAGCCGGCTACGTGTTTGCCTATCAGCCGGATACCGAGACCATAAAGCTGGTGTACGAGTCGCCGGGACACAGCAGTTTTTCGGGTCCGGACAATATCATCATGAGCCCGCGAGGCAGCCTGGTGATTTGCGAAGACCGGGTTAACGTACAGACGATTGGTCAGCATATCGCGGGATTAACGCCACTCGGACAGATGTTCCGGTTCTGTCAGGTCAATCCCCGTTTGCAGGGGAGCTATCTGGGTCACGACCTGGCAGCCACCGTACGCCGGACCGAATGGGCTGGCGTATGCTTTTCCGCGGACGGTAAGTGGCTGTTCTGCAATTTTTATAACCCGGGAGTAACCTTGGCCATCACCGGCCCATGGCAGGACGGGCTGATCTGACGCCGGTTGGCCGTTGGGTGTGACCCAGTCCAGCGGGATCAGAACGCCTGGGTGGTTTTCTTTTGTTTATTAACACGGTACAATGCGCGGTTTGCTGAATCCGCTTTCGGCGGGTTTCGTGGTGGGTAAATGGTCGCCGTTGCGCGGGGCGTTGTAATAGCCGCTGCAGGGGCCAGGAAATTAATTTAAGAAAGCAGTGCCACATCGGTATTGCGTAACGGGTTACTAAACAATGGTAAAAATCAGATTGTCTCGGGGCGGCGCCAAAAAGCAGCCGTTCTATAACATCGTGGTAACAGACAGCCGCAGTGCGCGTGATGGCCGCAGAATCGAGCGTATCGGGTTTTTCAACCCGGTAGCCCGTGGCCAGGAAGAGCGCCTGCGTGTGGATCTGGAACGGGTCGAATACTGGACAGGCGTAGGCGCGCAGCTCAGCGGCCGGGTTAAAACCCTGGTTTCAGAGGCCCGCACGCAAGCAGCCTGAACCACTCCGGAGCCGTGTCGTGAACGACGACCGGTCGGCCCGGCCCGGCTTGCCGCTGGAATCGGTACGGCAGGATGCGGATGGGCGCGATGTGGTCGTTTTGGGCCATATCACCGGGGCTCATGGCATCAAGGGCTGGATAAAGCTGCATTCGGACACGGATCCACGCGAAGAAATATTCAACCATCAGCCCTGGTTGCTAGGCAGTGGGCTGCGGCTTACTGAAGTCAAGCAAGGCAGACGGCAGGGCAAGCTGCTGGTGGCTGAACTTTCCGGAGTCAGCGATCGTGATGCCGCCGAAAGTTTGCAGGGTACGCAGATTGCGGTGTACCGCGATCAGCTGCCAGAGTTACCGGACAGTCAGTATTACTGGGCCGATTTGATCGGCTTGAAGGTGTATAACGAAGATGACGTGCTGTTGGGTACCGTCAAGGCCATGATGGCAACCGGCGCCAATGACGTCATGGTAGTGGCCGGTGACAGGGAGCGCTTAGTGCCTTTTGTGCCGGGCCAGTATGTCAACCGGGTGGATCTGGATCGGGGTTCTGTACAGGTGAACTGGGATCCGGATTTCTGATCTGCCGAGCAGCACGGGAAAGGTCATGTTGGGAACAGGGTTTTGGATATACAAGTCATAACCCTGTTTCCGGAAGAATTCGGTCCGCTGGTTGCCCTTGGGGTAACCGGCCGGGCCATCAGCGGGGGCCGGGTTAATGTTCAGGTGCTGAATCCGCGGGATTTTGCATCGGACCGGCACCGCAGCGTGGACGACCGCCCCTATGGTGGCGGGCCGGGGATGGTGATGGCGGTGGAGCCCACCCGCTCCGCCATCCGGCAGGCGCGAGCGACTGCCGCGATGGCGCAGCAGGCAGCTGATGAGCAGGCAGTTAAAGTCAGCCTGATGAGTCCCCAGGGCAGACGCCTGGATCAGGCCGCCGTACAGGAACTGGCTGCGCGGCAACAACTGATCCTGGTGTGCGGGCGTTATGAAGGGCTGGATGAACGATTGGTCGATCTGGAGATCGACGAAGAATGGTCCATTGGTGACTACGTGCTCAGCGGCGGTGAATTGGCTGCGGCGGTAGTGATTGATGCGGTGGTGCGGTCACTCCCCGGCGTTTTGGGAGATGAACAATCAGCCGAACAGGACTCCTTTATGGGCGGCCTGCTCGATTGTCCCCACTACACACGGCCAGAAACCGTGGACGGATTGACGGTGCCGGAAGTTTTGTTGTCCGGTGACCACAAGGCCATCGCGCGTTGGCGGCGGAAGCAGTCGCTGGGGCGCACCTGGCTACGCAGGAAGGATATGCTGGAGCGTTCGGAACTGGGCGTGGAAGATAAACGATTACTGGCCGAATTCATTGCAGAATACGGCGAGATTCAGGAAAATCAGAATTCAATTTAAGGATTGCGAAGATGAGCAACATAATCGACCAAATCAATGCGGAACAAATGACCCGCGACATTCCGGAGTTTGCTCCTGGTGACACCGTGACCGTCAGCGTCAAGGTCAAAGAGGGTGAGCGTGAACGTCTGCAGTCCTTTGAGGGCGTAGTTATCGGTGTCAGCAACCGCGGCCTGAACTCCGCATTCACCGTGCGCAAGATTTCTCATGGTACGGGTGTGGAACGCGTGTTCCAGACGTACAGCCCGTTGATTGACTCCATCAAGGTCAAACGTCGTGGTGATGTGCGCCGCGCCAAGTTGTACTTTTTGCGCGAGCGCGAAGGCAAGTCTGCGCGTATCAAAGAAAAACTCAACTGAGTATCACGCTTCGCGGCACTCGATCCGCGACTCAGTCAGCCAAAGGCCCGCCAACAGCGGGCCTTTTTTATGGCTCGGATATGCCCACGGCGGCGTCATTTGGCCGCTGCACACTTGAATACTGGCCTCCAACCCATACCTTGGCTTCATCCCAACCGAAAGCAAAAAAACCTATGAGCGCTGAAAACTCTACACAACCAACCGTTGACGAAACCTCCGCTGCACAAAGCCACGCGTTCCAGGCGGAAACCCGTCAGGTGCTGCACCTGATGATTCATTCGCTTTATTCCAACAAGGAAATTTTCCTGCGTGAACTGATTTCCAATGCCTCCGATGCGCTGGATCGCCTGCGCTTCGCCGGCTTGCAGGACGCGTCATTGCTGGAAGCTGCTGACGAGTTGCACATCCGCATCGCTGCGGACCAGGAGGCTGGCACGCTGACCATCAGTGATAACGGTATCGGCATGAATCACCAGGATGTGATGGAAAACATTGGCACCATCGCAAAATCCGGTACCAGGCAGTTTCTGGACCAGCTGTCGCAGGATGACAAGAACCACTCCCAACTGATCGGCCAGTTTGGCGTGGGGTTCTATTCTGCATTCATAGTGGCCGATGAGGTCACGGTGCTGACCCGCAAGGCGGGCGAGCCGGCTGGGCAGGGCGTGCGCTGGAGTTCCGATGGCGGCGGCGAGTTTACCATTCAGGCCGAGGAACGGCAGCAACAGGGCACCACCATCATCCTGCGCCTGAAAGAAGCGGAAAAGGAGTTTCTGCAGACCTGGACACTGCGATCACTGATCAACCGCTATTCCGACCACATCGGTTTCCCCATTCAGCTGTTGCAGGACCAGGACAAGGAAGATGATGATTCCAAGCCCGAATGGGAACAGGTCAACAAGGCGCAGGCGTTGTGGAGTCTGCCCAAGAACGAAATCAGCGACGAAGATTACCAGGCCTTTTACAAGAGCCTGAGCCACGATTTGAATGACCCCTTGACCTGGGCGCACAACAAAGTGGAAGGGGCTCAAAGTTATACCACCTTGCTGTATTTGCCCAAAAATGCGCCATTGGACCTGATGTTGCAGCGCGACGAGCGCCAGGGTGTGCGCCTGTATGCCAACCGGGTATTCATCATGGATGCTGCCCAGCAGCTGTTACCGCATTATCTGCGCTTCGTGCGTGGTGTGGTGGATTCGCAGGACCTGCCGCTCAACGTGTCGCGTGAGTTGTTGCAGGAAAATGAACTGGTAGGGAAAATCCGCGCGGCGGTAATTCGCCGCAGTCTGGACATGATCGCACGCATCAGCCGTGATGAAGCGGAAACCTATACGGAATTCTGGAAGCAGTTCGGCGCGGTGCTGAAAGAGGGCGTGGTTGAAGATATGGCCAACCGGGACCGTATCCTGCCGCTGCTGCGGTTTGCCTCCACCCACGATGAAACTGCCGGCAGCCAGACCGATCTGGCCGGCTACCTGGCCCGCATGAAACCCGGGCAGGATGCCATTTTCTATATCACGGCAGAGCACCACACGGCGGCCCGCAACAGCCCGCACGTGGAAGTATTCCGGCGTAAAGGCATCGAAGTGCTGTTGATGTCAGACCGGGTGGATGAATGGATGATGTCCTACCTGCATGAATTCGAAGGCAAATCCTTCAAGTCCGTGACCAAGGGTGATATCGACCTCGGCGCTATCGGGTCGGCTGAAGAAAGCGGTGAGGAAACCGGCGCGACAGAAAACGCGGTCGAGCTGGATGCGGATCTGCTGGCCCGTATCAGTGAGTCCCTGAAGGATCACGTCAGCGCGGTGAAATCCAGCAATCGCCTGACCGATTCGGCCTCCTGCCTGGTGCTCAGTGAAGATGAAATGGCCCTGCACATGCAGAAAATGTTACGCCAGGCCGGTCAGCAGGTGCCCGAGTCCAAGCCGACGCTGGAACTGAATCCGCAGCATGCAATGGTAGCGCGGCTGGCGGACGAGGCTGATGACGAGCGTTTCGCCATGCTGGCACAATTGCTGTTTGAGCAGGCTCTGTTGTCCGAAGGCGGCTCCTTGCCTGACCCGGCGGGCTTTGTCCGGCGCATCAATAGCCTGATGACGGCAGCGCCCGCAGAGCCGGCCTGAGCCGGCCAGATACGGCCAGAGTAGGTACCAGCCCATGGGCGAAGGTGTGCGCATTGACAAGTGGTTGTGGGCCGCCCGCTTTTTCAAAACCCGGGCTTTGGCCCGGGCAGCCGTGGCCGGTGGCAAGGTCCAGCTGGCCGGTCATCGGGTCAAACCCGGGCGAACACTCAATCCTGGCGATCGCCTGTCGATCAGCCGTGAGGATGAACAGTTCGACATCACCGTCACGGATATCGGGGACAAGCGGGTTTCGGCGCCGCTGGCGCGTGAAAAATACCTGGAAGATGAAGCCAGCATCCAGCGCCGTGAACAGGCGGCGGAGCAGCGCAAGCTGGAGCGTGCCGCGCATGCCCAGCGCCCACGCCGGCCGGATAAACGTCAGCGCCGGGAGATCGTCCGCTTCACACGCAAGGAAGACTGAACCGGTCGGGTGCCCATCCGCCACAGGTCTGCCCGATAGCGGCAAAGCAAGTTCAGAGTAAGAAAATCAGGCCGTAACAGCGCCGGGCGGGGTCCGGGAAAGCGGTACTCAATCAACCCCGGGCGGCAGTTCTTCCAATTGTTTCAGTTCATACAGCAGGTCAAGCGCCTCGCGCGGACTGAGCCGGTCCGGGTCCGCCTGCTGCAAGCGCTCACGCTGAGCGGCAGCAATGGCATCAGGCCCGGGTTCCGGCATTCCGGTCTTGTCCGGCCCGGAGTCATCGGCGCAGTGCGTGGGTTCGGCGAGGAACGGGCTGGCATCAAACAGCCCCAGCTGCGGTGACCCGGCGCGCTGCTGCCGTTCGAGTTCGGCGAGATGACCGCGCGCCTTGTCCAGTACGGCGCGGGGTATGCCGGCCAGCGCAGCCACCTGCAAGCCATAACTCTGGCTGGCCGGCCCTTCCTGCACTGAATGCAGGAACACGATCCGGTCCTTGTGCTCGACGGCATCCAGATGCACGTTTCTCACCCCACGCTCGCTCTCTGCCAGCCGGGTCAGCTCGAAATAGTGCGTGGCGAACAGGGTAAACGCGCGGACTTTCCTGGCCAGGTAGGTGGCGCAGGCCCAGGCCAGCGCCAGCCCATCGTAGGTACTGGTGCCACGGCCGATTTCGTCCATCAGCACCAGGCTTTCTGGCGTTGCATTGTGCAGGATATTGGCGGTTTCAGACATCTCCACCATAAACGTGGACCGCCCGCCCGCCAGATCATCGCCGGCACCGATTCGGGTAAATATGCGATCTATGGGGCCGATTTCAGCCTGCTCAGCGGGCACCCAGCTGCCGGCCTGGGCCAGCAGTACAATCAGCGCTGTTTGCCGCATGTAGGTGGATTTGCCGCCCATGTTCGGGCCGGTGATGATCAGCATGCGGCGCTCCTCATGCAGCTTCACATCATTCGGTGTAAACGGCTGTTCCTGCAGGCTTTCCACCACCGGGTGGCGTCCGCCAACGATGCTAAGGCCACTGTGGGCGGAGAATTCAGGCCGGCAGAAACCCAGCGAGCTCGCACGCTCTGCGAAAGCGCACAGGACGTCCAGCCGGGACAGGCTGCGCGCCAGATCCTGTAACGGTTGCATTTGTCCGAGCAGCTGTTGCAGTACGTCCGCGTAACAGTGCTTTTCACGGGCCAGGGCACGTTCACGGCTGGATAGCACCTGGTCTTCAAACGTTTTGAGTTCTTCGGTGATGTAGCGTTCAGCCGCTTTCAGGGTCTGTTTGCGGGTGTACTCGGCCGGGATCCGGTCCTGGTGCGCGTGACTTATTTCGATGTAGTAGCCGTGTACGCGGTTATAACCCACCTTGAGGGTGGCGATGCCGGTTTTCTCGCGCTGAGCCTGCTCATACTCCTGCAAAAACGTACTGGCGTTTTCAGACAGCGAGCGCAGCCGGTCCAGTTCGGCGTCATACCCCTCGGCAATCACGCCACCGTCACGAATCAATACCGGGGGATCATCTTTGATCGCGCGGCACAGCATTTCGTGCACTGCCGGCAGGCCCGCCAGCCGGCCGGTTATGCCCAGCAGGGCGGCGTGGCGGTTTTCATCCAGCATGGCGGCCAGTTCGGGAACCACCCCCAGCGCGTGGCGCAGTGTGGTCAAGTCGCGGGGCCGGGCCGAGGCGAGCGCCACCCGCGACAGGATGCGCTCCACGTCGCCCACCCCGCGGAGCACCTGGCGCAGGTCCTCGTAATGTCCGGCGTGCTGAAGTTCACCAATGGCTTCGTGGCGGCGCGCTACCGCCTGCTGGTCGCGCCGTGGGTTACCCAGCCAGCGGCGCAACAAGCGTCCGCCCATGGCGGTCACCGATGAATCCATAATGCCCACCAGGGAGGCATCTGCGGTACCGCCCATGCTGGAATCGATTTCCAGGTTGCGCCGGCTGACCGCATCAAGGTGGATAAAATCATCCGCCTGTTCCAGCCTGATGCCGCGCAGGTGGGGCAGTGCTGTTTTCTGGGTTTCCTGCACGTACTCCAGCAAAACTCCGGCGGCGATAATGGCTGCCGGGTGCTCGTCGATGCCGAAACCGCGCAAATCGGCAACACCGAATTGCTCTTGCAACAGTCTGGAAGTCTGTTTGCGGTCAAATTTCCATGCCGGCCGCCGCCGCACCTTATCGGCATCCATACCGCACAGGGGAAAGTCTTCGGCCAGCAACAATTCCGCCGGTGCCAGGCGCTGCAACTGGGCTTCCAGGTCCGGCTCCGAGGACAGGTTTCTGACGCGGAAGCGGCCGGATGCCAGGTCCAGCCAGGCCAGAGCGCTGTGTTTTCCGGCGCGGGCGGCAGCCGCCAGCAGGTTGTCACGGCGGGATTCCAGCAACGCTTCTTCCGTCAGAGTTCCCGGCGTGACTACCCGCACTACCTGGCGTTCAACCAGGCCTTTGCCGGCTGTGGGTTGGCTGACCTGTTCGCAAATGGCGGCAGATTCTCCCTGCCGCACCAGCCGGCGCAGGTAATTATCCAGCGCATGGTAAGGCACACCGGCCATCGGGATGGGAGAACCTGCAGACTCACCCCTTGTCGTCAGTGTAATATCCAGCAGACGGGCTGCCTTGCGCGCATCGTCGTAAAAAACTTCGTAGAAATCACCCATGCGGAACAGCACAAGGGTATCCGGATATTCCGCCTTGATACCCAGGTATTGCTGCATCAAGGGGGTATGATGGGAGTGGTCGACGGCTGCGGTTGATGACATCGGCAGAAGTGTAACTGAAGCGGCTGCGCGCATGAAGGCGACAGCGTCAAAACGGTAGCAATAAGCATGCAAGCAGAAGAAATACCCCAGCTGGTGGAACAGCTCGCGGCGCAGTTGACCCAACGGTCCTGGTCCATGGTGGCGGCCGAATCATGCACCGGGGGCTGGCTGGCGAAATCCTGTACCGACGTGGCTGGCAGTTCTGCCTGGTTCGAGCGGGGATTTGTCACCTACAGCTACGCGTCAAAAGTAGAATTGCTGGGCGTGGACCAAGAGACCCTGCAACAGCAAGGCGCGGTCAGTGAAGCAGTGGCCCGGCAAATGGCCGCAGGCGCGCTGTGCGCAGCGCACGCCCAGGCAGCGGTGGCGATTACCGGCATCGCCGGGCCTGATGGCGGCCTGCCCGGCAAGCCGGTGGGAACCGTGTGGTTCGCCTGGGCCATTCAGCCCCCCGGCGGATCCGTGGCCGTGACAAGCGAGGCCATGCTGTTTGCAGGTAACCGCAGCGCCGTGCGCAGGCAGTCGGTGGTGCACGCACTGGCCGGCATGCTGCAAGTTCTGTAATCCAGCCGGGGTACCGCTACCTCCGCGGGGTCACCACGCCTGATGGCGTCTGACAGGGCAGCCGGCGGCCGTGGTTTGGCGCGGGCAATTTGCCATTATCGTAATTTGAGAACACCGTCCGGCAGAATACGCTGGAATGCTCAAAACGCCTGTGTTTGACCAGCAATACCGCTTTGCCGCAGGCCATTGCAGGGCATTCACCCGGACCGGCGTAGGATTATTGATATCGTACGATGGGCGTGATGAAGCAGCGGCTTCGGCTATGTCATAATGAGACTGATCCGGTTGAGCTACACAGTGAAATTTACGGCACGACCATAAAAACACAGGAGAGGAAGCGTGGACGACAACAGAAAACAGGCCCTGGCGGCCGCCTTGACACAGATTGAACGGCAGTTCGGCAAGGGTGCCATCATGCGGCTGGGCGACGGTACCGCTGCCAATGATGTGAACGTCATATCAACCGGTTCCCTGACCCTCGACCTGGCCCTGGGCATAGGTGGTTTACCGCGCGGCCGGGTGGTGGAGGTTTACGGGCCGGAATCCAGTGGTAAAACCACTCTGACGCTGCAGGTCATCGCCGAATGCCAGAAAATAGGCGGCACGGCAGCATTCGTGGATGCCGAGCATGCGCTGGATCCCCAGTACGCGGAAAAACTGGGTGTCAACGTGGAAGACTTGCTGGTTTCGCAGCCGGACACCGGTGAGCAGGCACTGGAAATCACCGATATGCTGGTGCGTTCCGGCGCGGTTGACATCGTGGTGGTCGACTCCGTCGCCGCGCTGACGCCCAAGGCTGAAATCGAGGGCGACATGGGTGATACCCATGTGGGCCTGCACGCGCGCCTGATGTCACAGGCCTTGCGCAAGCTGACCGGTAACATCAAGCGTTCCAACTGCATGGTGATATTCATTAACCAGATCCGCATGAAAATCGGTGTCATGTTTGGCAGTCCCGAGACCACCACGGGTGGTAATGCATTGAAATTTTATTCGTCGATCCGGCTGGATATCCGCCGAATCGGGGCCTTGAAAAAAGGCGATGAAATCATCGGCAACCAGACGCGTGTGAAGGTGGTGAAGAACAAGATGGCGCCACCGTTCAAACAGGCCGAATTTGAAATTCTCTATGGTGAAGGCATTTCCCGTGAAGGTGAATTGATCGAGCTGGGCGTCAAGCACAATATGGTCGATAAATCCGGCGCCTGGTACAGCTACAATGGCGATCGCATTGGCCAGGGCAAGGAAAACGTTCGCCAGTTCCTCAAGGACAATCCGAACATCGCGACGGATATTGATGCGCGGTTGCGTACCGAGCTGCTGCCGGCGAAATCGGCAGCCGGTGCAGAGGACAGCGAGTTGGCTGGCGAGGAAGTTGAATCCTGAGCCTGGCCTGGAGGCTGCGCCGGAAAATGGTCTCAGCCCATCCCTGAATGACATGAGGGTATTCGCGGCCCGCCTGCTGGCGCGCCGCGAATATGCCGTTCGGGAACTGCACGACCGATTGCTCCGCAAGTGGCCGGATGGCGACGACATCGAAACCCGCGTGGCAGGCTTTATCCAGCTGCTGGTGGAAGAGGGTCTGTTGTCCGATGAGCGCTACGTTGAAGCATTTGTCCGTTCACGGGTGCAGCGGCACCAGGGGCCGGTAAAAATCCGTGCTGAACTGCGCAAACGAGGGGCGCCCGACGATATCAGCGAACGCCATTTACAGGCTTTTTCCGAGGAATGGCCGCGGTTTGCGGAGGAGTGGCTGGCACGCCAACTGGATCACGACCTGGACTATGAACAGCGCGGCAAATATTACCGCCGGTTGATGAACCGGGGGTTCACGCATCAACAGGCCATGGATGCCGTCAGCCGGTACGCAGCGGAGTAAATCCCGCCAGCGGCTCCACCGCGTTCTCTGCGGGTCTTGAGTTCACCGGATGTGCCTGCATTTAAGCAGGCAGACCTGTGACGCAACAGGCGGTCAATTCCGCCGCGGAATTAGGTACACTTCCCCACTTCAATTTGAAGGCAGCTGACGTATGCAAGGCTCGGTAAAAACCACTGCGGAAATTCGCCAGGGTTTCCTGGACTTTTTCCAGGAAAAAGCACACTCAATCGTGCCCTCCAGTTCTCTGGTGCCGGCCAATGATCCCACCTTGCTGTTCACCAACGCAGGCATGGTCCAGTTCAAGGACGTGTTCCTGGGGGCGGAAAAGCGCGCCAACAAACGGGCCGTGAGTTCCCAGCGCTGTGTGCGTGCGGGTGGCAAGCATAATGACCTGGATCAGGTGGGGTATACCGCCCGTCACCACACGTTTTTCGAGATGCTGGGTAATTTCAGCTTCGGAGATTATTTCAAGCAGGATGCGATCCGCTATGCCTGGGAACTGCTAACCGAAGGCTTTGGCCTGGACCCCGAACGGTTGTGGGTGACGGTTTACCACAGCGACGATGAAGCCTATGACATCTGGGCCAGGGAGGTGGGCGTCCCGGCAGAACGAATCGTGCGCATTGGGGATAAACCGGGCACCGAATATGACAGCGACAACTTCTGGGCCATGGGCGACACCGGGCCCTGCGGCCCCTGTTCCGAAATCTTTTATGACCACGGCGAGGGCGTGGAGGGTGGTCCGCCCGGTTCCGCCAATGAAGACGGTGACCGCTATATCGAAATCTGGAACCTGGTCTTTATGCAGTTTGATCGCGCCGCCGACGGATCCCTTGCCCCGCTGCCGGCACCGTGTGTGGATACCGGCATGGGCCTGGAGCGCATCAGCGCGGTGTTGCAAGGCGTGCACAGTAATTACGAAATCGACCTGTTCCAGGCCCTGATTCAATCCGCCGCCGACCTGACCGGCTGTACAGACCTGCAGAACAAATCACTCAATGTCATCGCCGATCATATTCGTGCCTGCGCATTCCTGATTTCCGACGGCGTGCTGCCATCACGCGACGGCAGGGGTTACGTGTTGCGCCGGATCATCCGCCGCGCCATACGTCATGGCTACAAACTGGGGCAGAAGCAGCCGTTTTTCCACCGCATGGTGGAGCCCCTGGCGCAGCAAATGGGCCAGGCGTACCCGGAATTACTCAGCCGTCAGCAGCAAATTGAACAGGTGTTGCTGGAAGAGGAAGGGCGGTTCTCACGCACCCTGGATGCCGGCATGGCGATATTGCAGGGCGTGATGGCCGGTGCCTCTGATGAAATTGACGGCCAGACCGCTTTTTTACTGTACGACACGTATGGATTCCCTCTTGACCTGACGCAGGATGTCGCGCGTGAACACGGTCTGCAGGTGGACGTGGAAGGATTCGACGACGCCATGGCTGAACAGCAACAGCGCGGCCGTTCCGCCAGTCAGTTTGCATCGCAGTCACAGATTTCCGCCGAAACCATCAAGTCATTGCCGGAGACCGAGTTTCTCGGTTATCACTCTCTGGTTGAAGAGCAGGCCTGCGTGGCTGGAATCGTGGTGGATGGCGAGCTTACCGATACCCTGGAAGCGGGCACTGAAGCGATCGTATACCTGGACCGCACCCCGTTTTATGCGGAATCCGGTGGTCAGGTGGGCGATACCGGTGTGCTGCTGGGGCAGTCCGCTGAGTTCCAGGTGGTCGATACCATCAAAACGGCCGGCGCATTTCATGCCCACGTGGGCAGCCTGAGCAAAGGAAGCCTGCGAACCGGGGACACCGTGGCGGCCCGCGTGGATGCTCCACGGCGGCAATCCATCGTGTTGCACCACTCAGCCACCCATCTGCTGCATGCGGCGCTCAAACAGGTCTTGGGCGAGCACGTGGAGCAAAGAGGGTCACTGGTCGCGCCAGACCATCTGCGCTTTGATTTTACCCACCCCCGCGCCGTCAGCGCAGAAGAGCTGCGCGAAATCGAGCGCATGGTGAATCGCGAGATTCGTATCAATCCGGCATCCCAGGTTGACGTAATGCCGTTTGAGGATGCCCTGAAAACGGGTGCCAGCGCGCTGTTTGGCGAAAAATACGGCGATCAGGTCAGGGTCATGAAGTTCGGTGATTTTTCCATTGAATTATGTGGTGGCACGCATGTCGAACGCATTGGTGACATCGGCCAGTTCAAAATCACCGAAGAATCCGCTGTCGCTTCGGGTATTCGGCGCATCGTGGCTGTGGCCGGCGATGCGGCAGTTTCCTGGGTGCAGGAAATGGAAGGCCGGCTGCGCAAGGTGGCCAGTAACCTGCATGTGGCGCCTGACCAGGTGGAACATCGCCTGGCGCAATTGATGGAACGTAACCGGGCGCTGGAAAAAGATGTGGATGAACTGAAATCACTGATGGCCAGTGCCAAAGGTGACGAAATGCTCGACCGGGTGGTGGATGTGGACGGCATCAAGGTGCTGGCAGCCGAACTGGATGGGCTGGACGCACAGTCGTTACGCAGCACGATCGATCGCCTGAAAGACCAGCTGGGAACGGCTATCGTGGTGATAGCCAGCGTTGATCAGGGCAAGGTCCGCCTGGCCGCCGGAGTGAGCAAAGATCTCATCTCTCGGATTCAGGCAGGGAATCTGGTAAACTTCGTGGCGCAACAGATTGGAGGCAAGGGAGGAGGTCGTCCGGATTTCGCACAGGCCGGAGGAACCCAGCCCGAAAACCTGGGTTCTGCTTTGTCAGCCGTATCGGACTGGGTCCGTAACGCAATGTGACACAGTATATCTGTTTCCAAATATGGGGAATCGGTGTAATACTTGCCTGTAAAGGTCTTGTATTGCTTTTCAAATCGTCTCGCGATGGTTTTGGCATTCACAAAATATATAATTGACGGATACATGAAGTGTCCGAAACCAAAGGAAGGTTCACATGCTGATTCTGACAAGAAGGATTGGGGAAAAGCTTGTCATCGGTGATAACATCACAGTAACAGTATTGGGCGTTAAAGGTAACCAGATACGTATCGGAATAGAGGCGCCGCCGGAAGTGCAGGTGCATCGTGAAGAAATCTATCAACGGATACTGAAGGAACGTGCAGACGGTACCACCGGTTCTTGAGGTTTTCTTTCAGATCAGGCCTTTACCCGAAAACCAGAAGCAAGTATCCTTGCGCCGCGCCGAAAGTCCAGGCAGCGGCGTGTGTAGTATTGATGCCAAGAAAATATCCTGACGCTCCCAGGGGGAGCGAAAGTGAAAAGCTGGTTGCAGAAACCAGAGCAAGGAATTTGGAGAGATGGCCGAGTGGCTGACTGAATCGCCGGGAGCGATTCAGAACGTCGCAGCGCAGCAAGACGGCCCCGCAGGGGCGAAGGGCAGGATGCCCGCAGTAACGCGCTCCCAGGGGGAGCGAAAGTGAAAAGCTGGTTGCAGAGACCAGAGCAAAGAATTTGGAGAGATGGCCGAGTGGCTGAAGGCGCTCCCCTGCTAAGGGAGTATGGGTTCAAAAAGCCCATCGAGGGTTCGAATCCCTCTCTCTCCGCCATAAAT
>JBFIHZ010000009.1:0-28798 GCA_041601535.1 Lysobacterales bacterium
CACCGAAGTGGGCGTATCGCGTGGCTTTGACGGCATAGAAAACAACGAAGGCAAGCCGGAAATCTTGATGCGGGGCAACGAAGTGTTCAAGGTCGCGGTGCGCACCCTGGGCCGTATCGTGGATGAAACCCTGGGGGCCAATAACCTGGAAAAATCCGACCTCGACTGGTTGATTCCGCACCAGGCCAATCACCGTATCATTACCGCCACCGCACGCATGCTGAATATGGACATGGACCAGGTGGTCGTGACAGTTGACCGGCACGGCAATACGTCGGCGGCCTCCGTGCCACTGGCACTGGACGAGGCGGTGCGTGACGGCCGCATCCAGCGTGGCGACATGCTGCTGCTGGAAGCATTTGGTGGCGGCTTCACCTGGGGTTCGGCACTTATCCGCTACTGATCAGTATCAAGCTGGCCGGGCGGGGCAACGCAACGGCCGACACTACGATTTAACCACACTGACCATGAACCGTGGTCAGGCGCAAGTAAAACACAGGACAGAAAATGAACAGGATTGCATTTTTGTTTCCGGGACAGGGATCACAGTCCATTGGCATGCTGGCAGACATGTCACGTCACTCGCCACTGGTGAAAAACACCTTTGACGAAGCTTCCCAGGAAGTGGGCGAAAACCTCTGGAAACTGGCACAGGAAGGCCCTGAGGCGCGCCTGAACCAGACCGAGATCACCCAGCCGGTGATGCTCGCTGCCGGCGTGGCCTGTTGGCGGGTATGGAAAGAGCAGGGCGGACCAGACCCGGATTTCCTGGCGGGGCACAGCCTGGGTGAATACACCGCACTGGTGGCGTCCGGCTCACTGGAGTTTGGCGATGCCGTGGCCCTGGTTGCGGAACGCGCCCGGCTGATGCAGGCCGCCACGCCCGAGGGTGCTGGTGCGATGGCTGCTATCCTGGGGCTGGATGACCCGGCGCTGGTGGCTGTATGTGAGCAGGCAGCCGAGGGCGAAGTGGTGTCCTGCGCCAATTTCAATTCACCTGGCCAGACTGTTATTGCTGGGGACAAGGCAGCGGTGGAGCGCGCCTGCGCGCTGGCGCTGGAAGCCGGCGCACGCCGTGCTGTGCCGTTGGCCGTCAGCGTGCCGTCGCACTGCGCCCTGATGCGCCAGGCGGCGATGGATTTCGAGGTCACCCTGGTCAATACCGAATTAGCTGCCGGTGGCATACCGGTGCTGCATAATGTGGACATGCAGGCCCGTTCAACGGCCGAAGATATCCGCGCTGCGCTGGTCCGCCAGCTATGGCAACCGGTGAGGTGGGCAGCCACCGTGGCTGAGTTGTCGTCGCGCGGCGTAAACCGCTTCGCTGAATGCGGCCCTGGCAAAGTGCTGGCCGGCCTGAACCGGCGCATCGTCCGTTCCGCTGAGACTGTGGCGCTGGTGGACATGGAAACCATCACAGCAACCGTGAGTAACTGGAAATGACTATGAACCTCAACCTTGATGGCCGGGTTGCCCTGGTCACCGGAGCCAGCCGCGGCATTGGCGCGGCCATTGCAGACGAACTGGCCAGGCAAGGCGCCCAAGTGGTCGGTACGGCCACCACGCAGGCCGGTGCCGGCGCCATTGCCGAACGGCTGCGCGCCATTGCGCCGCAGTGCACGGGTGAACCCCTGGATGTGAACGATGCGGAAGCTTGCGATGCCTTATTGCAGAAAATCACTGCGGATTTTGCGGCGCCGGCCATTCTGGTGAACAATGCCGGCATCACCCGCGATCAGATTCTGCTGCGCATGAAAGACGAAGACTGGGATGCCGTGATGTCCACCAACTTGCGCTCCGTGTTCCGGCTCAGCAAGGGCTGTTTGCGCGGCATGATGAAAGCGCGCTTCGGCCGCATCATCAGCATTTCATCAGTGGTCGGCTCCATGGGTAATGCAGGCCAGGCCAATTACGCGGCGGCCAAGGCCGGTATGGAAGGATTCACCCGTTCGCTGGCGCGAGAGGTTGGTTCACGCGGCATTACCGCCAACGTGGTGGCGCCGGGTTTTATCGATACCGATATGACGCGTGAACTCAGTGAAGAGCAGCGCGCGGCCATGTTGCAGGATATTGCCTTGCAGCGCCTGGGCCAGCCACAGGATATTGCTGCCGCGGTGGCTTTCCTGGCATCAGAGGCGGGCGGATACATTACCGGCCATACCTTGCACGTCAATGGCGGAATGTACATGTAGTTGTTTCTGGGTATATTGTATAACCATTTGAAACTAAACAATTTGGATATTAAAGAGGCGGCGGCTACCATACTGCTGCGAATGTCGTCAAACTGGTATCGAAGCCCCATATTCACTAGAATTGCGGCCCAGTACCACCCTAACGAGGATAAACCTGAAAATGAGCAGTATTGAAGAACGCGTCAAGAAGATTGTTATCGAGCAACTCGGAGTCAAAGAAGACGAAGTTACGCCCAGCGCATCTTTCGTTGACGACCTTGGTGCGGACTCTCTGGATACGGTTGAACTGGTCATGGCCCTGGAGGAGGAATTTGAGTGCGAAATTCCTGACGAAGAGGCAGAGAAAATTACCAGCGTTCAGCAGGCCATCGATTACGTCTCGGCCAACGTCTGAAGCCATAAGTAAGCTGTAGATCCTGGCAGGCCGGGCATCACCGGCCGCCGCATTTAGTGTGCTACGCTGCAAGGCCTGGCACACGCGTCATTCATCGAGGTTTCCAACGTGTCACAACGCCGCATTGTTCTTACCGGTATGGGCCTGATTTGTCCCGTAGGCAATACCGTTGAATCATCGTGGGAGGCGATTTGCCAGGGGCGCAGTGGTATCGGCCCGCTGACCGAATTCGACGGCAGCCAGCTGGCCACCCGCATCGCCGGCGAAATCCGCGATTTCGATGTGACCCAGTACATCGAAGCCAAGGATGCCCGCCGTTATGACAAATTCATGCATTACGGCATTTCCGCCTCGGTACAGGCGGTGGAAGATGCCGGGCTGGTGGAATCCGCTGACAAGGTGGATCCGCTGCGCGTAGGCTTTGCCCTGGGTGCCGGTATCGGCGGTATTGCCACCATTGAAAACACCATGCTGACCTACCAGGACAAGGGTGCGCGGCGGGTTTCGCCGTTCTATATTCCCGGCTCCATCGTCAACATGATTTCCGGCATGATGTCCATCCGTTATGGTTACAAGGGCCCGAACCTGGCCATTGTGACGGCCTGCACCACTGCCACGCATAACATCGGCATGGCCGCACGCATGATCAAGTACGGCGACGCGGATGTGATGGTGGCCGGCGGCGCCGAGTATGGCACCACGCCCACGGCCATGGCCGGATTCATTTCCGCCAAGGCCATGTCCACGCGCAATGATGATCCCGCTGCTGCCAGCCGTCCGTGGGATAAGGACCGCGACGGTTTTGTGCTGGCCAACGGTGCCGGGGTGATGGTGCTGGAGGAACTCGAGCACGCCCGCCGCCGCGGTGCCAGAATCTACGCCGAACTGGCCGGTTTCGGCATGAGCGGCGATGCCTACCATATGACCGCACCACCGGATGATGGCGAAGGCGCGTCGCGCTGCATGGACATCGCGCTGAAAGATGCCGGTATCAATCCGGACCAGGTGGATTACATCAATGCCCATGGCACCTCGACGCCATTAGGTGACCGCGCCGAATCGGATGCGGTCAAAACCGTACTGGGCGACCACGCCTACAAGATAGCGGTCAGCTCGACCAAGTCCATGACCGGTCACATGCTGGGTGCGGCGGGCGGTGCTGAAGCCATTTTCACCACGCTGGCTATCCGGGACGGCATACTGCCACCCACGATCAACCTGGACGAACCGGGCGAAGGCTGTGACCTGGATTACGTCGCCAACGAAGCCAGGCAAGCCAAAGTTCAGGTAGCCCTGTCCAATTCCTTTGGCTTTGGTGGCACCAACGGCACCCTGGTATTGACCGGGTTCCAGGGCTGATAGCCGCACTGTGCATGGCAGCCATTGCCACTGGTTAAATCATGTGCCAGACCTTGCTGGTCTGGCGGAATCAGCGCCTGAATTCTTCCCTTATCTGCTCGACAGTGCCGCCCAGGGTAAACTCGGTGGCCACAGCATGCTGCTGTTTGCCGACGGTGAGCAGCTGATCAAACACGCCGATGGCCGGCTGCAGGGTCCGGGCCAGGGTGATTCCTTTTTTCAGCGGCTGGACAGCTGGTTCGCCGCCGAACGCCTGGCGCAACGGGACGAGACCGCGCCGGACGGTCCGGGTGTGCCGTTCCATGGCGGTTGGTTTCTGTACCTGGGCTATGAAATGGCCGGCGAGGTGGAGCCACGGCTGAACCTGCCACGCAATCACTCCGCGCTGCCCGATGCGCTGGCCCAGCGTTGTACCGGCGCCATCACGGTGCTGCATGACCAGGTTGCCGGTGAGCGCGCGGTGATCACGGCGGAGTCAGCCGCAAGCCTGCAGCGCATCAAACGCCTGCTGGAATCCACAGCCTATCGCCACTCGGCGGATGTGCCGGTGCTGAACAGCCTGGTGGTGGACGACCCGGAACAGTTTGAATCCGGGGTGCGCCAGGTGTTGCACTACCTGCGCGCCGGCGATGCATTCCAGGTGAATATTTCACGCCGCTGGGAGGGCCGGTTTGCCCGGCCGCCGGAACCGCTCGCGCTCTACCGCAAATTACGGCACAGCAATCCGGCACCGTTTGCCGGCATGATGCGTTATGGCGAAGCCGCATTGCTCAGCTCCTCGCCGGAACGGCTGGTGCAAATCCAGGGGCGCCAGGTGCAGACCCGGCCGATTGCCGGTACCCGGCCCCGTGGCACGACAGTGGATGACGATCAGGCGCTGTCGCAGGAACTGATTGGCAATATCAAGGAACGCGCCGAACACGTTATGCTGATTGACCTGGAGCGCAACGACCTGGGCCGCGTGTGCCGGCCGGGCAGTGTCGAGGTCAGTGAATTGATGGTAGTGGAGAGTTACAGTCACGTGCATCACATTGTTTCCAATGTGCGCGGTGAGTTGAGTCCGCATGCCACCCCGGTGGAGGCCATCAAGGCGGTATTCCCCGGTGGCACCATCACCGGCTGTCCCAAGGTGAGATGCATGGAAATCATCGCCGAACTGGAACAGCAGGCACGCGGTTTCTATACCGGCTCCATGGGCTACCTCGGCCGTAACGGTGATGCCGACATGAATATCCTGATCCGCAGCATGTTGCTGGAGGGCGACCAGGTGAGTTTCCGCACCGGCGCCGGCATCGTGGCGGACTCCGTGCCGGAACGTGAGCTGGCCGAAACCGCTGACAAGGCGCGTGGATTATTGCTGGCGCTGCAACAGGAGCACCGGGAGGCCTTGCTTGCTTGATTGCCTGGTCAATGGTGAAATCGCCACGCAGCTGCCGGTCACCGACCGCGGCCTGCAGTACGGCGATGGCGTGTTTGAAACCATCCTGGTGGAACGCGGCGTGCCGCGCTTCTGGCAAGGCCATATGGACCGGCTGGGAATCGGCTGTGAAGCGCTCGGTCTGCCGTTGACACCGCAGCACGTGTTGCTGCGGGAAGTGCAGACCGTCAGCGCCGGACGCACCAGCTGCGTGGTGAAAATCATCATTACCAGGGGGCAGGGCGGACGCGGCTACCTGCCGTCGGCGGAGCCGGATGGCTGCCGGATTGTCAGTGCGTACGCGCTGGACCAAACATCCGCCGCGGAGGCACCGCAGGGCATTACCGCCCGTATCTGTGACTTGCGCCTGGGTATTCAGCCTGCCCTGGCCGGCATCAAGCACCTCAACCGCCTGGAGCAGGTGCTGGCGCGTGCCGAATGGACCGATCCGGCGATCCAGGAAGGCATCCTGCTGGACCGGGAAGATCACGTGATATCAGCCACCTCGGGTAATATTTTCCTGGTGTTTGGCGAGCGCCTGCTGACCCCGCGCATGGATCGCTGTGGGGTGCGTGGCGTTATGCGGGGTGCCATCCTGCAGGCCTTCAAGAGCCGCTGCGAACAACGCCGCATCACCCTGGACATGCTGCCGGAAGCTGACGAAGTATTTATCTGCAACTCGGTTCGCGGCATTCTTCCGGTGGTGCGCATAGGCCCGTGGGAATACCAGCCGGGCAGTCATACCCGCGCGGTGCAGGACTGGCTGGCTCAGCAGTGAATATATGGATTTTAACCTGCCGGCCGGGATCGCAAGGGCCGGGCCGTAGGGGCGAGTGGCAATGAAAAAGCTTTTGATCGCAATGCTGGTATTGGTCATGCTGGCCGCGGGTCTGGCCTGGACCGGCTTTAACCGCTACCAGCAGTTTCTCGAACAGCCGCTGGACTTGCCTGCCGACGGAGCCGTGCTGGTGGTGGAGCCGGGCATGAGTGCCCGCGCGGTGGTCAGCCGCCTGGAGGCCGCGGCCTATACCCGCAACGACTGGCGCTGGCGGGTTCTGCTGCGTTTGCAGCCGGTGGTGTTTCAGGCCGGGGAGTACCGCCTGGAGGCGGGCATGACCCCACCTGGCCTGTTGCACAAACTGCACAGCGGGGATGTGATCCAGTACCGTTTCACACTGGTGGAGGGCTGGTCGCTGAAGCAGTTGGTGGCTGCGCTGAATGCTGACCCGGTGCTGACCGGTGACGCGCTGCCGGATGAGGAAAGCGCCGTGCGTCAGTTACTGGATATGGAATGGCCGCACGCGGAAGGCGCATTTTTACCGGAAACCTATGTGTTCGTGCGCGGTGACACGCGCAAGTCCTTGTTGCGCCGGGCCCACCAGGACTTGCTCGACACCCTGATGGAGGCGTGGCAGCAACGGCGTGAGGATCACCCGGTACAAAGCCCGTTTGACCTGCTGGTGCTGGCGTCCATTATTGAAAAGGAAACCGCACTGGAAGATGAGCGTGAGCGCATCAGTGGTGTGTTCGTGCGGCGGCTGGAGCGCGGTATGCGGCTGCAAACCGATCCGACCGTGATTTACGGCATGGGGGATGCCTATGACGGTGATATCCGGCGGCGCGATCTGCAAACCGATACACCCTACAATACCTATACGCGGGATGGCCTGCCGCCCAGCCCGATCGCCATGGCCGGCCGCGCCTCGCTGTTCGCGGCCGCCAACCCGGCGTCCGGTGACAGTTTGTATTTTGTCGCCGACGGCCAGGGCGGACATACATTTTCCGCCACGCTGGCGGAACATCAGCGCGCGGTAAACAAACTGATTGGAAGAAATTGATGCAGGCACGGTTTATCACCCTGGAAGGGGGCGAAGGCGCGGGCAAAAGCACCATGGTGCAACGCTGCCACGAGTGGTTGCGCGAACGCGGTCATCGCGTGGTGCAGACACGTGAGCCCGGGGGTACGCACCTGTCCGAACTGATTCGTGACATCGTGTTGCAACGCGATCACGAACACCTGTGTGCCAGCGCTGAGCTGTTACTGGTATTTGCGGCACGCGCCCAGCACCTGGATGAATTGATCCGGCCAGCTCTGGCGCGCGGCGAAACGGTGCTGTGCGACCGCTTTACCGACGCAACCTATGCCTACCAGGGCGCGGGCCGCGGCATGCCGGAAGCGCTTATCGCGCAACTGGAACAAGCGGTGCATGGTGATCTGCAGCCACACCTCACCCTGTTGCTGGACCTGCCGGTCAGTCAGGGTATGCAGCGGGTCTCCGGGCGTGGTGAATCGGATCGCATCGAGCAGGAATCACTGGCGTTTTTTGAGCGCGTGCGGCAGGCCTACCTGCGTCGCGCCCGTGCGGCGCCACAACGTTTCGTGGTGATCGACGCCTCGCAGAATCCCTCGGTGGTGTGGCGCCAGGTTGAAAAAGCGCTGGAACAGCGCCTCAGCTGATGACGTATCCGTGGACCCAGGGCGCCTGGCGGCAATGCCTGCAAGGCCTGAAAAGTGACCGCATGGCTCACGCCATCCTGCTCAGTGGCCCGGCTGGCCTGGGCAAGCTGGAACTGGCGCAACAGCTGTCTGCGGCACTGCTGTGCTTGCAGCCCGGGGACGATGACCAGGGCGCCTGCGGTCAATGCCGCTCGTGTTCCCTGCTGGCCAGCGGCGCCCATCCGGATTTCCGTTTGCTGACCTTTGAAGTCAACGAGAAAACCGACAAAATGCGCACCGAACTGGTCATAGACCAGGTGCGCCGGCTGATCAGCCTGATGCAGCTTACCCATTCGCTCAGCGAGCGCAAACTGGCGCTGATCCACCCGGTGGAAGCGATGAACCGCAATGCCGCCAATGCCCTGCTGAAGACGCTGGAAGAGCCGCCGGGTGCGGCTTTCCTGCTGCTGGTCAGCAATGACCCTGGACGCCTGCCGGCTACCATCCGCAGCCGCTGCCAGGCGGTGGATATCCGCATGCCGGATCGTGCGGCCGCGCTGCGCTGGTTAAGCGGGGACCAGGGCGTGGATGCCGCGTTGGCGGCAGTGGCCCTGCAGGCGGCCGGCGGCGCACCCTTACTGGCGCGTCACCTGCTGGAAAGTGGTGAGGTCGACCAATATCACGAGGTGCAGCAGGCATTGAACGAATTGCGCCGCGGTGCGGCCGAACCGGCTGCGATGCTGGAAAAACTGCTGGCCCTGCCGCCTGAAAACCTGTGGACCTGGTTGTCCCTGATGGCCGCTGACGCGGTGCGCAACTGCTACACCGGCGGCGCGGCCGCTGCATCGCCAGACCAGCCCGCGGGGCAGGCGTCCCGGGCTCATCCAGGCCAACGCCCATCCGGTGATCCAGCGGCGCGGGTGCGGGCGCTGGCCGACCTGCAACTACAGGCCGATCGCAACCGCCGTTTACTGGCCACGCAATTGCGCAAAGACTTACTTCTGCGCGATTGGCTGATACAATGGGCGGCATCCGGCCACGGTTGAACCGGCGCCGTCTGATAACCAAGGAAAAGACCAGGCATGGCACAACAAGGAATTCTTTCCCTTTCCATCAAGGACAAGCAGGCTTTGTACCGGTCCTATATGCCATTCGTGCAGGGCGGTGGTCTGTTTGTGCCCAGCGCCAAGCAGTTTGAGCTGGGTGACGAGGTGTTCCTGCTACTGACCGTGATGGAATTTGAGGAACGCCTGCCCATTCCCGGCAAGGTAATCTGGATTACCCCGCAGGGCGCGGCCGGCAACCGCAAGGCAGGCATTGGCGTGCAGTTCGCCGATACCCAGGATGGCGCCCACGCGCGCACCGTGATCGAGTCGCACCTGGCGGCCATGCTCAAGAGCAACCTCAGTACGCACACCATGTAATTTCGGCCCGGCCAACCCGCCCGGCTTCTCCTGTCCAGCCCATTTTAGTTCGTATCAGTCAAAACGCACGGCCGCAGCCACTGTGCCCGCCGCGGTGAACCCGTTTCAGGCCAGTTGCCGGCGGATGATCTCCAGCACCTGTTCCATTTCGGCTGCGCCCTGGTAGACGTGGGGGGAAAGCCGGATGGCCCGGTTGCGCAGGGCGCAGGCCACGCCGTTTTGCTCCAGCGCCCGCTTCAGCTCAACCGGGTCACGGCGGCGGCTGCTGAATGACACGATGCCCGAACGCCGCTCGGGTTCCGTGCGGCTTATCAGCTCGATACCGGCGGTGTGCCCGAGACCGTCTATCAGCCGCGCAGTATTATCCAGCACGCCGCGTTCCACCCGCTCCATGCCAACCTGCAACAACAATTCCAACGAGGCCTGCATGGCCACCTGGCCCAGCGTATTCGGGCTGCCTGCTTCAAATCGCCTGGCGCTGGCGGAAGGTTTGAGATCCTGCTGACTGAAACTCCATGGGTTGTCCACCATGTGCCAGCCCTGTTGCCGTAATGTGAGTTGCGGACGGACGGCTTCATGGCAATAAAACACCGCAATACCTTCCGGACCCAGCAGCCATTTGTGGGCATCGGCCGCCAGGCAACTGATATGGCAGGCCTGCACGTCCATGCGCAGCGCGCCGAGGTGCTGGATGGCATCGACAAAAAACAGCACGTTACGTTTTTTGCACGCCTCTCCGAGTTGTTCGAGATTCAGCCGGAAACCGTCGCTGTATTGCACTGAACTGACCGTCAACAGCCGTGTGTGGCTGTCCATGGCGTCCAGCAGGGCCGTTTCAGCGCAAGCTGCGGCACGGATATCGACCACCCGCAATTCAACCCCACGCGCCTGTTGAGCCTGCCAGGGCAGGTGGTTGGAGGAGAACTCACCTCGAGGTACCACCAGATTTTCGCCCGGCTGCCAGTCCAGCCCCCAGGCCACGGTGGAGATGCCCTCGGTGGTGTTTTTCAGCAACGCGATATCCCGCTCTGATGCGGCACCGGTCAGGCTGGCCAGCTGCTGCCGCAATGTGCGTTCACGGGCGATCCATTGCACATAGTCCGCCGGTCCCCGCCGCGCGTTTTCCGCCGCAAACGCGCTGACGGCGCGCGCGGTGGCCTGCGGCCAGGGCGTGATGGCGGCATGATTGAAATACAGGCGCCTGGCCGTGTGCTGCGCGTCATCGCCACCGGGCGAATCGGACGGGCTGAAAAATTGCTCCTGCAAAGGGACGGACATGGCAAAAACACCTGCATGGCAAATCCAGCCGTTATAATGCAGTCACATCCCCAACCGGGCAAATGAAAGTCCTCAAGCCGATGAACGCCACGCCGCAACGCACCATTCTGCATGTCGACATGGATGCGTTTTATGCCTCGGTGGAAATCCTTGACCGCCCTGAACTGGAAGGTGCGCCGGTGGTGGTGGGCGGGCTGGGTCCGCGCGGTGTGGTCAGCACCTGCAACTACATTGCGCGTACCTTTGGCGTGCATTCCGCCATGCCGATGGGGCGCGCCCGGCGGCTGTGTCCGCAGGCGCATTACCTGCCGCCGCGCATGGCCCGTTACCGTGAATGTTCCGCGCAGGTGTTTGAGGTTTTTCATTCCATCACCCCGCTGGTGGAAGGGCTGTCGCTGGATGAAGCCTTTCTGGATGTCACCGCCAGCCGCCGGTTGTTCGGCACGCCACAGGACATCGCCCGGCGGGTGAAGCACGACATCAAGTCAGCCACCGGGCTGACCGCATCGGTTGGTGTGGCGCACAACAAGTTCCTGGCCAAGCTGGCGTCGGACCTGCAAAAACCCGACGGTCTGGTATGCGTGGATGCCTCGCGGCTTAACGAGTTCCTTGACCCGATGCCGATACGGCGGCTGTGGGGCATTGGGCCGCGTACCGCGCCCAAACTGAAAGCCCAGGGGATTCTGACCTTTGGCCAGTTACGCCGTGCCGATGCGGCGGTGCTGAAAGCCGCGCTGGGTAATCGTTCGGAACATTTCCGCCGGCTGGCGGCAGGCCTGGACGAGCGCGAGGTTCAGGCTGAAAGCCCGGACAAGTCCATCAGTCACGAAGTGACGTTTGATACCAACCTGAACGAGCATGCTGAACTACTGGCCGAGCTGCAGCACCTGACCGAGGCGGTGGCCCGGCGGCTGCGTCAGCGCCAGCTGCTGGCCAGCACGGTGCAGATCAAGATCCGTGATGCACGCTTTCATACGGTCACGCGCAGCCGCAGCATGCGCGCCGGTTCCAACAGCACGATGACGCTGTACCGCATGGCCAGGGCATTGTTTGAAACCTGGCGTTCGGCCAATACCAGCACCGCGGTGCGGCTGTTGGGCATGGGTGTGTCCGGGCTGGAACAGCAGTACACCGATGCGCAGATCAGCGGCCTGGGGGCAGGGGATGCCTCGGGCCGGCAACTGGATTCCAGCAGTGATCAGCGCCTGGACGCGCTGTTTGACCGCATCAATCAGCGCTATGGCGAGGCCAAGATCGTGCATGGCATGACCTTGCGCCGGCACCGCGAGGAAAACAAGTAACGAACTGGAGTGTGGCGGCAGTATGAACCGGAGTGGGTGGCTGCCGGGATTCAGCCGTCATTCGTTGTCAGGCTTTCCGCGCGCAGTTCCCGCCGCAGGATTTTGCCCACATTGCTTTTCGGCAGTTCGTCGCGGAATTCGATGTGGCGTGGCCGCTTGTAACCGGTAAGCTGCTGCGCGGCGTGTTGCCGCAGTTCGTCTTCGGTCAGGGTCGGGTCGGATGGCACCACGAAGATTTTCACCACCTCGCCGGATTTTTCATCCGGCAGACCCACTGCGGCCACTTCCTGTACCTTGGGATGCATCGCAATCACGTCTTCGATTTCATTCGGGAACACGTTGAAACCCGACACCAGTATCATGTCTTTTTTGCGATCCACGATCTTGAAATAGCCATCCGGATTCATCAGCGCGATGTCGCCGGTACGTAACCAGCCGTCGGGCGTCATTACCTTGGCGGTTTCCTCCGGACGTTGCCAGTAGCCTTTCATGACCTGCGGGCCTCGCACCACCAGTTCGCCGATTTCGCCTTGCGGCAGTAACTGGCCTGCATCGTCCATGATGGCGCAATCGGTGGAGGAAATCGGCAGGCCGATGCAGCCGTTGTATTCTTCCAGATCGATCGGGTTCATGCAGGCGGCTGGCGAAGTTTCCGTCAGCCCGTAAGCCTCCACCAGCGTGGTGCCGGTGACTTTCGCCCAGCGTTCCGCCACCGCGCGCTGTACCGCCATGCCGCCCCCCAGCGCGCCTTTCAGCGTGGAGAAATCCAGCTCGGCAAAGCCCTTGGTGTTAAGCATGGAATTGAACAGGGTATTGACCCCGGTAATCATGGTGAACGGGACCTGCCCCAGCTCCTTGATGAAACCGGGCATGTCGCGCGGATTGGTAATCAGCACATTCATGCCGCCCAGCGCCATAAACACCAGGCAGTTCGCCGTCAGCGCGAAGATATGGTACAGCGGCAGCGCAGTGATGATGATTTCCACCCCCTGGCCAATACCCATGGGCAGCAGCCAGGCCTTGGACTGCAGCATGTTGGCCACCAGGTTGCGATGGGTCAGCATTGCACCCTTGGCCACCCCGGTGGTGCCGCCGGTGTATTGCAGGAATGCGATGTCTTCGAAACCGACGCTGACCGGTTTGAGCGCCAGTTTTGCGCCTTTGGACAGCACCTCTTTGAAAGGCACGGAACCCGGCAGGCTCCAGGCCGGTACGCCTTTGCGGACATGCTTCACCACGAAATTGGTCAGCAGCCCCTTGGGGAAGTCCAGCAGGTCTCCGACCTGGGTCGTTATGATGTGCTCCACCGGAACGTCGTCGCGCACGCTGGCCAGCACGCTGGCAAAGTTTTCCACCACCACGATGGCACGCGCACCGGAGTCCACCAACTGGTGTTTCAATTCCCGCCGTGTATACAACGGGTTGGTATTTACCACCACCATACCGGCGCGCAGCACGCCAAACAGGGCCACCGGGTATTGCAGTATATTCGGCATCATCAGCGCCACGCGGTCACCGGGCTTCAGCCCCTGGGCTTGCAGCCAGGCAGCGAAACAGCGCGTGGCATGGTCCAGCTCGCGGTAGCTCATGCGCGTGCCCATGTTCAGGAACGCGGTCCGGTCGCGGAAGCGGCTGCAACTGTCGGCGAAAATATCCAGAATGGAGCCAAACTGATCCAGGTCAATTTCGGCGGGTACGCCCGGTGGGTAACTGCTGAGCCAGGGTTTGCTCACGAATACTCCTTGGAATGGGTTGCTGGCGTTGTGCTGTTAGAGTTTAGCGCCGCGTGGCCCGGGCCAGATAAGGCCAGCTGGTGATACAGTATGCATTGCATCACAAACTGTTTGCAGCGGGCAAGTTTGCCCATCGGTGCGGCCGCTGCCACCGTGGCATTATCACGGCGCTGACCAGTATAGCCGGTTCGGCCCGGGTGCTGCGGTTTGCCCCCGGCCACACGCACTGTTTATGATCAGCTGCTGCATGGCGGCGCGAAAGTGCAATGTGCAAGGCCACATAACGGAAACGGAATGCATGGGTGAACTGAACGTACAGCGCGGTAAACACGATGCCAGTCAGCAGGCCTTTATGAAAGCGCTGTTGGAAGAGGTGCGGGCGCTGGAATTGATGCTGCAGCAGGGCATGATCGAATCCGGCGTGCGCTGCATCGGCGCCGAACAGGAAATGTTCATCGTCGATCAGGCCTATGGCCCGGCCTCCAAAGCCACCGAAATCCTCGCCACGCTGGATGATGAACGCTTCACCCACGAACTGGGGCTGTTCAACCTGGAAGCCAACCTGGCGCCGCAACGCATGGGCGGTGACTGCCTGTCGCGCATGGAAGCTGAACTGCAGCAAGTCTACCGGTTGGCGCGCGACGCGGCGCAACAGCACGCCTGCGATATCGCGTTGGTGGGTATCCTGCCCAGCCTGTCGCAAAGCCACCTGCAGCTCGAACACATGGTGCCGTTCACCCGTTACAAGGCCCTGAATGACGCCTTGATGGCCTTGCGAGGCGAACAGTTCCGCTTCGATATCAACGGCATTGACAAGCTCAGCGTGCAGCACGATAACGTGATGCTGGAAGCCTGCAATACCAGCTTCCAGATTCATTTCCAGGTGGGTGCTGAAGAATTTGCCCGTTTGTACAACATCGCCCAGCTGGTGACGGCGCCGTTGCTGGCGGCGGCGGTGAATTCACCGGTTTTGCTGGGCAAGCGGCTGTGGCATGAAACCCGCATCGCGGTGTTTGAACATTCGGTGGATGCCCGCTCCTCGGTGCACCAGGTCAGGGGACAGCAGCCGCGGGTGCATTTTGGCGACGGCTGGATCCAGGAGTCGGTCACCGAGATTTTCAAGGAGGACATCGCCCGCAATCGCATATTGCTGACCACCGAAACGGAAACCGATCCGCTGGGCATGGTACGGCGCGGCGAAGCCCCCAGCCTGAATGCGTTGCGCCTGCATAATGGCACGGTATACCGCTGGAACCGGCCATGCTACGGCGTCAACAACAACGTGGCCCACCTGCGGATAGAAAACCGCGTGATTCCGGCCGGACCCACGGTGATTGACGAGATGGCCAATGCGGCGTTCTTTTTCGGCATGATGGCCGGCATGGCGGAACAAAGTACCGATATCACCACGCTGCTGCGCTTTGATGACGTCAAGACCAACTTCCTGGCGGCAGCCCACGAAGGCATCCGCGCGCAACTGAACTGGTTCAATGATACCCACCTGCCAGCGCGGCAACTGATCCAGCAGCAACTGCTGCCGCTGGCGCGTGAGGGGCTGCAGCAGATGAAAATTGATGCATCCGATATCGAGCGTTACCTGGGCGTGCTGGAGCAGCGCGTCAGCACCCGCAGCACCGGCGCCCGCTGGATGCTGGAATCACTGGAAAATGTGCAGGGCCATGGCACCCAGGATCAGCGTTTGCGTTGCGTGGTGAAAAGCATGGTCGAGCAGCAGTCTTCCGGCACTCCGATTGCCGAGTGGGCGCTGGCCGAGTATTGCGAGCAGTCGGACTGGCGCGAGAGTTACCGCCAGGTTGGCCAGTTCATGGTCACCGATCTGTTCACCGTGCGGCCTGACGATATCGTTGATTTCGCCGCCACGCTGATGGACTGGCGGCACGTGCGCCAGGTGCCGGTGGAGGATGATGCCGGCAACCTGGTGGGCCTGGTTTCGCACCGGGCTCTGTTACGGCTGGTAGCCAATGGCCAGATGGGCCCGGAGAACCGGGTAACCGTGGCGGAGATCATGACCGCCGATCCGGTAACGGTGACTCCGGAAACCGGCACGGTACAGGCCATCCGCCTGATGCGCGAACAGGGCTTGCCCTGTTTGCCGGTGGTGCGCGCCGGCAAGCTGGTGGGCCTGGTGACCGAGCACGACCTGATCGTGGTGGCCTCGCGTTTGCTGGAAGCCTACCTGGACGAACCGCCTGCGCAGGACAGCGGCGCCGCAGTGGATGCCTGAGCGGGGTGACCGGGCCCCGTCGCGGCCGGCTATTGTGTGGCTGACCTTGCGGCAAACGGCTCTGGTTCAGTTGGTCTTGTCCGGCTGGCTGCTGATGCTGGCCGCATGCAGCCCGGAACTGACCGTGCAACAACGCCTGATCGCCAATATCCGCACCATGGAAACGCATATAGAAGCGGGCGAACGCCGGCCGTTCATGAATTTCGTGACCGAGGATTTCCAGGCCCAGGGCGGCCAGATGGGGCGCGAGCAGTTAAACGCCTTCGTGCTGTTGCAACTGCGCCAGCATCAGGCCCTGCATGCCCAGTTGTTTCCCATCCAGGTCATCCAGCTGACCGCCACCACCGCGCAGGCGCGCTTCCGCGCACTGGTTACCGGTGGTCCAGGCTGGTTGCCGGACAGCGGTCAGTTGTTTCAGATCACCACCGGCTGGCGTTTGGAGGATGAGCAATGGCTGATGAACTCGGCCAGCTGGGAACCGGTCTACCTGGAAGACGTATTGCAATGACCGGCTCTGGGTGATTCGCAGGATTTGAGAATGCATCGGTTAAAATAAGGCATGTTCCATCCCGCCGTAGACCACTGGTTCCAGCAAACCTTTGCGCAGGCAACGCCCGTGCAGGATGCGGCCTGGGCGGAAATACGCGGTGGCCACGATGTGCTGATCGCTGCCCCCACCGGCAGCGGCAAGACGCTGGCGGCGTTTCTGTGCGCCATCAACGACCTGGTCAGCCACAGCCAGGGCCTGAGTGCGGCAGAGGGTGGGGTCCCGGAACCGTTCCAATTGGCGGGGGAAACCGCACAGGCGGGCGGGCCAGCGTCCGATGCGCCGGTAAAACTGGCCGAAGGTGTGCAGGTGTTATATATCTCGCCGCTCAAGGCCCTGTCCAATGATATTGAGAAAAACCTGCGCCATCCGCTGACCGGGGTGGAAGACTGGCTGGCCGCTCACAAGTTGCCGGCTTCGGGTATTCGCGCCATGGTGCGGACCGGCGACACGCCGCCGGGGGAGCGCGAACAGATGCGCCGCCACCCGCCGCACATCCTGGTCACCACGCCGGAGTCGCTGTACCTGCTGCTGACATCCGCCTCGGGCCGTTCCATGCTCTCTGGTGTGCGCGATGTCATCGTCGATGAGATTCACGCCGTCGCCGGCAGCAAGCGCGGCAGCCATCTGGCGCTTTCGCTGGCCCGGCTGGACGCCCTGGCGGAACGGCGCCCGCGCCGCATTGGCCTGTCTGCCACGCAAAAGCCCATCGAAGAAATTGCCCGCTTCCTGACCGGCGGACGGCCCTGCCGCATCGTCGACACCGGCCATCAGCGAAAACGCGACCTGCAGCTGGAGTTGCCCAGCTCACCTCTGTCGCCGGTGATGGCCAATGAAGTATGGGAGGAAATCTACAACCGGTTGCAACAGCTGATCGAATCGCATCGCACCACGCTGATCTTCGTTAATACCCGCCGCCTGGCGGAGCGGCTGGCCCGCCACCTGGCCGAACGCCTGGGTGAGCAGGCCATAACCGCCCACCACGGCAGCCTGGCGCGCCAGCACCGGCTGGATGCCGAACAGGCGCTGAAAAACGGCCAGCTGCGTGCGCTGGTGGCCACTGCTTCGCTGGAACTGGGTATTGATATCGGCCACGTCGACCTGGTCTGCCAGATCGGTTCACCGGGCAGTATATCCGGCTTTATCCAGCGCGTTGGCCGGGCCGGCCACGGCGTGGGGGAAATACCCAAGGGCCGTTTGTTCCCGGTCACGCGCGATGACCTGGTGGAATCAGTGGCGCTGCTGCGGGCGGTGCGCGATGGCTTGCTGGATACGGTGCGGGTGCCGCCGGCGCCGCTGGATGTGCTGGCGCAGCAGGTGGTGGCCGAAGTCAGTGCCCGCGACTGGATGCTGGACGAACTGTTTGCGGCGCTGACCGCGGCCTGGCCTTACCGTGACCTGCCGCGGGAACGCTTTGACCGTTTGATCGACATGCTGGCCAGTGGCTATGCCACCCGGCGCGGGCGGCGCGCTGCCTATATCTACCACGATGCCATCAACGGCGCGGTGCGTGCCCGTCCGGCCGCGCGGCTGACGGCACTGCAGAATGGCGGCGCGATACCCGACCAGTTCGATTACGAGGTGACCCTGATGCCGCAGGGGTACCGGGTAGGCACGCTGAACGAGGATTTCGCGTTTGAAAGCATTCCCGGCGATATCTTCCAGCTGGGCAATACCAGTTACCGGGTATTGAAAATCGAGCAGGGCAGGGTACTGGTGGAAGATGCCCACGGTCAGCCGCCTACCATTCCCTTCTGGTTTGGTGACCGGCCCGGGCGCAGCGACGAGCTGTCGCTGGCAGTGTCTGACTTGCGCGCCGGTCTGCAACTGCGCCTGCAGGATCAGCCAGCCCAGGCGGTGCAGCAGTGGCTGGAGCAGCAGGGCATCCAGCCGCACGCCGCGCAGCAGGTGGTGGCCTATATGGCGGCGGTGTACGAGGCTCTGGGTTGCATCCCGACCCGCCGGCAACTGGTGCTGGAGCGGTTTTTTGACGACACCGGTGACATGCACCTGGTGATCCATGCGCCGCTGGGTTCGCGCATCATGCGCGCCTGGGGCCTGGCGCTGCGCAAGCGCTTCTGCCGGCATTTCAATTTCGAGTTGCAGGCGGCGGCGCTGGAAGACTGCCTGATCCTGTCGCTGGGCGAAACCCACAGTTTCGATAACGACTCGATTCCCAAATTCCTCAACTCAGCCAGCGTGCGGCAGGTATTGATCCAGGCCCTGCTGGACGCGCCGATGTTCGAGGTGCGCTGGCGCTGGAATGCCACCATAGCACTGGCTGTGCAGCGCATTCGCAACGGCCAGAAACTGCCACCGCAGTGGCAGCGCAACCAGGCCGAGGACCTTGTAGCGGTGGTGTTTCCCGACCAGTTGGCCTGCCAGGAAAACATTCGTGGCGAACGCGAGGTACCCGACCATCCGCTGGTGCAGCAAACCATTGATGATTGCCTTAACGAGACCATGGACATTGATGGCCTGGAACAGGTGCTGCGTGAGCTGGAAGCCGGTGAACTGCAGTTTACCTGCCTGGACCTGACCGCGCCGTCGCCGCTGGCCGCTGAAATCATCAACGCGCGCCCCTACGCCTTTCTCGATGACGGCGACGCCGAAAATCGCCGCACCCGCGCCATCAGCCAGAACCCGCGCGACCTGGAAGACGCCGCCTTGCTCAGCATCATCAGTGTGCCGGCCATCGAACAGGTGCAGGCCGAGTGCTGGATTGCGCCGCGCAATCCGGACGAACTGCACGACGGCCTGTTGCAGCTGGGCTTTCTGACGAAGCAGGAATTCACCAGCGGCTGTGCGGCCACCGGCGCAACGGGTAATGCCACCGCCTGGGCACGCTGGTTCCAGTTATTGCAGGACGAGCAGCGCGCCAGCTGTGTGCGCGCGGCCGACGGGCAACAGTGGTGGGTGGCCACCGAGCGGCTGGCGGAATTCCTGCTGTTGCCCGGTTCCCGGGTGGCCCATCCGCAGCCACCGGCGCGTTGGTTACCGCCGGCGTATACCGCGCCCGACGACATGGCTGGCACCACCCCGGACATGCCAGAGGCGGCCAGCGGGCAGCCGGCTGCACCCGACGATGCGCTGATCCTGGCCATCACCGAGCTGGTGCGTAGCCGCCTGGCGGGGCTGGGTCCGGTCAGCCTGCCGGCCATGGCACAGCACCTGGGCATCGAGCAGGGCCAGGTGCATCAGGCGCTGTTGCAGTTACAGAATGAGGGTTACGTGGTGCGCATGGCCGCCAGCGACACGGCCCAGTCAACGGCGCAGTCAACGGATCAGGGCACGACTTCAGCCCCTGGGCCGTCACACGAACGCTGGTGTGAGCGCCGCCTGCTGGCGCGTATCCACCGTTACAGCCGGGAACGGCGGCGGCATGCGGCCCGTCCGGTCAGCCCGGCGGCCTATATGCGCTTCCTGGCGGCCTGGCACGGGTTGGACGCACCGTCAGAAGACCTCGGCCAGGCACTGACCCTGCTGGAGGGCTGGGCGGCACCACTGGCGGCCTGGGAGCCCTCCCTGTTGCAGGCGCGTTGCCGCGACTATGCCGCGCACGAGCTGGATCAGTTGTTCCTGGCGGGCCAGATCACCTGGTTCAGGCCGTTGTGCGGCGCCACCGCCAGGCGCCAGATCGTGGCGGCCACCCCGGTGTGCATTGTGGCGCGGCCACATTACCGGCACTGGCAGCAGCTGGCGCAGCCGGGCGGTGAAACGGCAGCCGATGACTTGCCCGGCGCGGCCCGGCAGGTGCTCGATCTGTTGCAGGCTCATGGCGCGATGTTCAGCGATGACATGCAGCACCGGGTGGGCATGCTGCGCACCCAGATGGAGCAGGTGTTGGGTTTGCTGGTGGCCCGCGGCCTGGTTACGGCCGACGCCTTTTCGCCGCTGCGCTGGCTGATCCGGCCGGAAGCCAGCCGGCGGCGCCGCTTGCGCTCCAGCCAGCGGCGGCGGGGCTTTTCCGCAGATGGCATGCTGGGCCGCTGGAGTGCGGTAGAGCAGGTCGAAACCGGCTCCGCTGCGACAACCCAGGCCGACCTGGCGGTGATCTGCGCGGCCTTGTTGCGCCGCTATGGCGTGGTATTCCGCGCCGTACTGGAACGCGAAACCCTGGCGCCACCCTGGCGTGATGTGCTGCGCTACCTGCGGCGCATGGAAGATCGTGGTGAAGTGCAGGGCGGGCGGTTTGTCGATGGCTTCTCCGGCGAGCAGTTCGCGCTGGCCGACGCGGTGGGCCTGCTGCGCCGCAAGGAGGCTGAGCCGGACCAGCCGGAGCTGGTGGTGATCAGCGCCACCGATCCGCTCAACCTGGGCGGCATCATTACCGCCGGTGTTAAAACAGCCGCGCTGACCAGCAACCGGATTTTGTTGTGCAATGGCGTTCCGGTGGCCCGCATGCAGGGCCAGGAGCTGGAGGTGCTGGACCGTAAAACCAGCCTCAGCCAGCAACAGATCGAGCGCCGTTTATCCACCGTGCGCAAGCTGGGCCAGGGTCTTGAGAGCCGCGGCTAGGCGCGTCATTCCTTTGTAAAATTTACAATGAAACTTCCCCTCCAAACACCGGGTCTATAGCCCTGAACATTCTGTTTTTCCAATAAAAATTGAGCAGGGAGGAAGTATGAACACAATCAACCCGTCAAAGGGCAGCCGCATGCGCCAGGTATGGTCGCTGGCGGTGCTCAGCATGGTGCTGCTGTCCGCTTGCGCCACCACCCCGTCCGACGATCCGCATGCCAAGACCAAGCGCGGTGCCATGATTGGCGCGGCCGTGGGTGCGGCTGCCGGCCTGTTCGTGGGTGACGGCGAACTGGATGAAGTATTGGGCGGCGCTGCCGTGGGTGCCGGTGTAGGTGCCGGTATCGGTCTGTACATGGACAAGCAGCAGAAAGAACTGGAACAGATGGAAGAAGTGGAAGTGGAACGCATCGATGATGAAACGCTGCGGGTGAACTTCGACAGCGATATCCTGTTCGCGGTCGACTCGGCAGTGCTGTCGCAGGAAGCACGCGGCTCGCTGGATGAATTCGCCGGGGTGATGATGGATTATCCGAAAACTGCCATCCTGATCCAGGGACATACCGATTCCACCGGCTCAGAGCAGCACAATATGGCCTTGTCCGAGCGCCGGGCGCAGGCGGTGTACAACCACCTTGCATTGCGCCAGGTGGATGAAAGCCGCATGGCCGCCATCGGTTATGGTGAAGGTTATCCGGTAGCGGACAACGCCACGCCGCAGGGCCGCGCGTTAAACCGCCGGGTCAGCATCCTGATCAAGGGTAAAGCCTGAACGGTATCCCGGTAAGGTGGTGAGACCGATCCTGGCCCGGCCGGCTTCGGGCTGAGCAATGCGCCGGTCAAGCCGTACCGGCAGCGCCAAAAAAAAGGGGGCCATTGGCCCCCTTTTTCTTGTTGCGTGAAAACGCCTTGCGGTCAGGCCGCCAGCTGGCGCAGCACGTAGTGCAGGATGCCGCCGTGGCGGTAGTATTCCCATTCCTTCGGTGTATCGATGCGCACGCGCGCTTTGAAGGTGGTGACCTTGCCGTCTTCAGCCGTGGCCGTTACCGTGATATCACCTGAACTACCTTCTTCAAGTTCTTCAATATCAAAGGTTTCATGACCGGTCAAGCCGAGGCTGTCGGCTGATTCACCGTCGACAAAATTGAGCGGCAATACGCCCATGCCGACCAGGTTGGAGCGATGAATGCGCTCAAAGCTTTCGGTGATCACGGCCTTGACGCCCAGCAGGTTGGTGCCCTTGGCAGCCCAGTCGCGCGACGAACCGGTGCCGTATTCCTTGCCGGCCAGGATCACCAGCGGTGTGCCTTCGGCCTGGTACTTCATCGCGGCGTCATAAATGCTCATCTGCTCACCGCCGGGCTGGAAGGTGGTCCAGCCGCCTTCGGTGCCCGGTGCCAGTTGATTGCGCAGACGCACATTGGCAAACGTGCCACGCATCATTACTTCATGGTTGCCGCGGCGTGAACCGTAGGAATTGAAGTCTGCTTTCTGTACGCCTTTGGCCTTCAGGTAGGCGCCTGCCGGCGAGTCTTCCTTGATCGCACCGGCCGGGGAAATGTGGTCGGTGGTGATGGAATCACCCAGCCGGGCCAGGCAACGAGCGCCCTTGATTTTGGGAATGCCGGGCGGCTCATGCGTCATACCCTGGAAGTAGGGCGGGTTCTGGATATAGGTGGAATCATCCTGCCAGTCGAAAATCTCACCTTCGGGTGAATCGATGCTGTTCCAGCGCTCGTCGCCCTTGAATACGCTGGAGTAGCTTTTCAGGAACATGTCGGAGGTGACGCTGGCGGTGATGACGTTCTGGATTTCATGGCTGGACGGCCAGATGTCCTTCAGGTACACCGGCTTGTTGTCGCTGTCCACGCCCAGCGGTTCGGTGGTCAGGTTGATGTCCATGCGGCCGGCCAGGGCATAAGCCACCACCAGCGGCGGCGAAGCCAGGTAATTCATTTTGACATCGGCGTGCACACGGCCTTCGAAATTGCGGTTGCCGGATAAAACCGAAACCGCTACCAGGTCGTGTTCACGGATGGCATTGCCAACGGGTTCCGGCAGCGGGCCGGAGTTACCGATGCAGGTGGTACAACCGTAACCCACCACGTTGAAACCCAGGGACTCCAGGTCGTCCAGCAGTCCGGCCTTGGTCAGGTAGTCGGTTACCACGCGCGAGCCTGGCCCCAGTGAGGTTTTCACCCAGGGCTTGACCTTCATGCCTTTGGCGGCCGCATTGCGCGCCAGCAGGCCGGCGCCCAGCATCACCTGCGGGTTGGAGGTGTTGGTACAGGAGGTGATGGCGGCAATAACCACGGCGCCATCGGTCAGGTCAAAGGTCTGGTCTTTGTAAGTGACTTCGGCCACCGGCGGCTGCACCACCACATCGTTGCCCACCGCCGTGCCGCCACCTTCGCCTTCAAAGCGTGCCTCGGCCTTGCTGGATGGAGCGCGGCCGCGGGTCAGTTCCAGCACGTGCTCGGCGTAATTGGCATCGGCTTCTCTGAGCAGCACGCGGTCCTGCGGACGTTTCGGCCCGGCCAGGCTGGGCTCTACGGTGGACATGTCCAGGCTCAGTACCGCGGTGTATTCGGCTTCGGCCTGGCCGGCTTCGCGGAACATGTCCTGCGCCCTGGCATAGGCTTCCACCAGCGCGACCTGTTCGGCGGAACGGCCGGACAGTTTCAGGTAACGCAGGCTTTCGTTGTCGATCGGGAAAATGCCGCAGGTGGCACCGTATTCCGGTGCCATGTTTGAAATGGTCGCGCGATCGGCCAGCGGCAGGTGATCCAGGCCATCGCCGAAGAACTCAACGAATTTGCCCACCACACCGTGCTCGCGAAGCATCTGGGTAACGGTCAGCACCAGGTCGGTGGCGGTGGCGCCTTCCGGCAGGTTGCCGGTCAGGCGGAAACCCACCACTTGCGGGATCAGCATGGTAATGGCCTGGCCCAGCATGGCGGCTTCCGCTTCGATGCCGCCCACGCCCCAGCCCAGCACGCCGATGCCATTGATCATGGTGGTGTGGGAATCGGTGCCAACCACGGTATCGGGGTAGGCCACGCCATCGGAGCCGAACACCACGCGCGCCAGGTGCTCGAGGTTAACCTGGTGCACGATGCCGGTATTTGGCGGCACCACGCTGAAATTGCTGAATGCGCTCTGGCCCCAGCGCAGGAAGCTGTAGCGTTCCTGGTTGCGCTGGAATTCAATGCGGTTGTTCAGGTCCAGCGAATCGGTCTTGCCGTAACTGTCGACCTGCACGGAGTGATCAATAACCAGTTCTGCCGGAGACAGGGGGTTGATCTTGCTGGGAGAACCGCCGAGGGCGGTCATGGCATCGCGCATGGCGGCCAGGTCGACCACCGCGGGAACACCGGTGAAATCCTGCAACACCACGCGCGAGGGAGTGAATGCGATTTCGGTGCTGGGTTCTGCCTTGGGGTCCCACTGGCACAGCGCTTCAATGTCCGCGCGGGTTACATCCACGCCATCTTCATGGCGCAGCAGGTTTTCCAGCAGGATTTTCAGGCTGAATGGCAGCCGGCTGACGTCATGGCTTGCGGACAGTTTCGGCAGGCTGTAGTAGCGGAACTCTTTGCCATTCACATCGAGCGTGCTGGCGGTGGAAAAGGAATCACCCATTGCGTTCTCCAGTCATGATCACCCCGGTTGGTGGGGCAGTGTAACGAGTTAATCCACCATTATCGCCGATCCGGACGGACGTTCCCAGTATTTAACGGATGATAATTGTGAACAGTATTCTTTAAATTGGTTAATTCTCGATCCGTGCCGCGGGTGGTGCTGCCGCCGCAACGGAATCCGGCCATGATCTGCCAGCCGCCAAACCCTACCCCAGTAACAGGCCCTTGGCCTCGTTGAGGATTTTCTTGCGGCCGAACAACAGCTCGAAGCGGCCACCACCCAGTTGGTCCCACAGCACCGCAGAGCGCAAGCCGGCCAGCAACAGGGTGCGGACCCACGAAATGGTGCGATCCATTTTCAGGTATTGCGGCTTGCCGTTCACCACCACCCGGGGCGACAGCGTGCTGATGGTTTCGGCATACAGGCTGGCAATGGCCTGGGCCTGCTGCTCTTCGCGTTCATGTTCTTCCAGGTCCGCGCCGCTGTTGGCAATCTGCTGCAAGCGTTCACCCACCGTTTGCTGCATTTTTGCCGACTTCATAAAGCGCCGCTCGATCTGCAGCAGACCGATCCCATAGCGCAAGGCTTCGGCATGGCGGTTGTCACCTTCCAGCACGCCGATCAGCGCTTCCAGGCCCAGCCTCAGGTGCTGCTTGTCGCCGTACACCGCTTCCGTGCTGTCTGCGTCCATGCGGAACAGCGATTGCAGGCAGGTGGTGGCAGCATAGCCCGACCAGGTGCCATGCCAGGCGGCCTGACGCACCAGTTCGGTAGCCTGCATGACACCGGCCAGTGCCAGGGTTCTTTCCTTCATGGTGTGGTTTCTTCCTTCATGTCAGGCAGCCGTAATAGAGGTCGTGACCGGTAATTTCAACTTTGCGTCCGCTGCGGTAATGCGCATTATCCGGCCACCCGTTGTTGCGCATTCGCTGACCGTGGCAAGGGTTCGCCTGCCAGGTCCGGCGGTGCGTTACATGCATCAATGATACCCCCACCCAGGCAAATATCCTGATCGTAAAGCACCACCGACTGGCCGGGGGTCACGGCCCGTTGTGGTTGCTCAAACCGCACCTGCAGATCATCGCCGCTGCAGCCGGTGACCACGCACTGCTGGGCCTGCTGCCGGTAGCGCACCTGGGCCTGCAGGCGGGTGCCGGGTGCCGGCGCCTGGTCCAGCGTCCAGCTCAGCTGGCTGGCCTGCAGCGTGGTGGACATCAGCCACGGATGGTCGTGTTGCTGGCCCACGTATAACACGTTGTTGGCCATATCCTTGTGCAGTACGTACCAGGGCGCATCCGGATGGCCCTTGACGCCACCAATGCCGAGGCCCTGGCGTTGCCCCAGGGTATGGAACATCAGGCCCTGGTGTTCACCAATCGGCTGCTCCTCCACGGTACGGATTTCGCCGGGCTGGGGGGTGATGTATTCGCTGAGGAAGTCGCGAAAATTGCGTTCGCCGATAAAGCAGATGCCGGTGCTGTCTTTCTTGTTGTGCACCGGCAGGCCGGCTTCGGCTGCAATCTGCCGCACCACCGGTTTGTCTTCCTCGCCCACAGGGAACACGGTGCGGGCCAGTTGCCGCTGGCCCAGCGTGTACAGGAAATAGCTCTGGTCCTTGTTGGTGTCCTTGCCGCGCAGCAGCAGGTAGCGGCCATCGCGTTCGGCGGTGCGGGCGTAGTGGCCGGTGGCGATGCGTTCGGCACCCAGGTCTTCGGCATGTTCCAGGAAAGTTTTGAACTTGATCTCGCGGTTGCACAGGATATCGGGATTGGGAGTGCGGCCCGCGCGGTACTCGCGCAGGAAATCCTCGAAAACGTAATCCCAGTACTCGGCGGAAAAATTCCGCCGGTGCAGCGTTATGCCCATGCGTTCGGCCACCGCCAGCGCATCGGCCGCATCTTCCTCGGCAGGGCAGCTGCCAAAGCGGTCATCTTCTTCCCAGTTTTTCATGAACATGCCCTGGATTTCCCGCCCCTGGCGTTGCAGCAACAGGGCGGCCACCGAGGAGTCCACGCCGCCGGACATGGCGACGATGGTCAGCTTGTTGCTTGGGGAAAGTGCGGACATGCCCCTTAAATGGGGCCTGTTGCGAAAAGTAAAAGTGGCGCTCACCGTAATACACGGATTGTTTTTTTCGTTCACCTGAAACATCGACGCGCCTGTCCTGCTGGGTTAAAATCGGGCCATGGGACAGGATCTTGAATCGCAGAAAAGGCAAGGTATCGCGCTGGAAGAAGCCCGGCCAGAGGTCGAGCTGCCGCCGATGTACCGCGTTATCCTGCTGAATGACGATTACACCCCGATGGATTTCGTGATTGAAATCCTGCGTCTGTTTTTCAATATGAGCCACGATCGCGCCACCCAGGTCATGCTGCATGTGCATACCCGGGGCAAAGGTGTGTGCGGGGTGTTTACATTTGAGATTGCCGAAACAAAAGTGGTTCAGGTTAACGAGTATTCGCGTCAACATGAGCACCCCTTGAAGTGCACCATGGAGAAAACCTGAAACCTTGTGCCGGCTTGTCCGGTCTTAACAGGTGACAGCCCGGTTGTTGCGCAGGCCACGGGCAGTTAACGCACCGCACTGACGGAAGCTCAAGGCCCGTCCACACAAGGAACCGCAATCATGTTCAGCAAGGAATTGGAACTGTCCATCAGCCAGGCCTACCAGGAAGCCCGGGAAAGCCGCCATGAGTTCCTTACCGTCGAGCACATGCTGCTGGCCTTGCTGGAAAACGCTTCCGCACTGGCCATTCTGAGTTCCTGCGGCGCCAACATTCCGGCACTGGAAAAAGAGATCCGCAAGGTGCTGGAAGACACCGTGCCCTTGCTGAAAGAAGGCGATAGCCGCGACACCCAGCCCACCATCGGTTTTCAGCGCGTGCTGCAACGCGCGCTGTACCACGTGCAGTCGGCCGGCAAGGAAGAAGTGCTGGGCGCCAACGTGCTGGTCGCCATATTCAGCGAAAAAGACTCCTACGCCAGTTACCTGCTGCACCGCCAGGACGTGACCCGTCTGGACGTGGTGAATTACATCTCGCACGGCCTCAGCAAGGTGGAAGGTGAACAGCAGCCCGATGCCAGCGCGGATGTGCTGGATGGGCAGAACGAGGCAGCGGACAAGAAAAGCGGCGCACTGGACCGGTTTACCGCCAACCTGAACCAGCGTGCGCTGGATGACCAGATTGATCCGCTGATCGGCCGCGGCAAGGAAATTGAACGCACCATCCAGGTGCTGTGCCGCCGGCGCAAGAACAACCCGCTGTTCGTGGGTGAGGCCGGCGTGGGCAAAACCGCCATGGCCGAAGGCCTGGCCCTGCGCATCGTGCGCAAGGAAGTGCCGGAAATTCTCACTGACGCCACCATTTACGCCCTGGACCTGGGCGCATTGCTGGCCGGCACCAAGTACCGCGGCGATTTCGAAAAACGCCTCAAGGCAGTGATCGGCGAACTGGGCGACACGCCCGGCGCCATCCTGTTTATCGATGAAATCCACACCATCATTGGTGCCGGTGCCGCATCCGGCGGCGTGATGGATGCCTCCAACCTGATCAAGCCGGTACTGGCTTCGGGTGAACTGCGTTGCATGGGCAGTACCACCTTCCAGGAGTTCCGCGGTGTGTTCGAGAAAGACCGCGCGCTGGCCCGGCGTTTCCAGAAAATCGATATCGTCGAGCCCACCGTGACGGAAACCGTGGAAATCCTGCGCGGACTGAAATCGCGGTTTGAAGAGCACCACCACGTGGAGTACACCGACGAAGCACTGAAGGCTGCCGCGGAACTGTCCGCCCGCCATATCAACGACCGTCATTTACCGGACAAGGCGATTGACGTGATCGATGAGGCCGGCGCGCGCCAGCGCATGCTGCCGGCCGATGAACGCAAAAGCGTACTGGACGAACACGATATCGAACACATCATCGCGCATATGGCGCGCATCCCGGCCAAGCAGGTGTCGCGCTCCGACCGCGACTCGCTGCGCACCCTGGAGCGCGACCTGAAACTGGTGGTGTTTGGCCAGGATGAGGCCATCGATGCACTGGCGTCCTCCATCAAGATGGCGCGCTCCGGCCTGGGCGAGGAAGACAAGCCGATTGGTTCCTTCCTGTTCGCCGGCCCCACCGGCGTGGGCAAAACCGAAGTTACCCGGCAGTTGTCGCTGACCCTGGGGATAGAACTGATCCGCTTCGACATGTCGGAGTACATGGAAGCGCACTCGGTGTCGCGGCTGGTGGGTGCACCGCCGGGTTATGTCGGCTTTGACCGGGGCGGACTGCTGACCGAGGCGGTGACACGCAACCCGCACGC
>JBFIHZ010000010.1:0-27052 GCA_041601535.1 Lysobacterales bacterium
GATGAGTTCGCCTCGCGCAGTGACGGGATGCTGCAGGTCCAGCGCATTGATCCGGAGCCGTTTTCCGAAGAGGAAGACCAGGCCGCCAGGTTTGGATTGCAGGCGGTGCCGGTTGGCGCCAGCGGGCAAACCCTGTACCTGGGCATTGCCGGCACCAATGCGCTGGATGATGTGCAGACCATGCCGTTCCTGCAGCCTTCCAAGGAAAAATTCCTGGAATATGATCTGGCCAAAATGGTGTCACAGCTGGGCCAGCCAGAACGGAAAACCATTGGTCTGATCAGCTCACTGCCGATGACGGCGGGCTACGACCCGGCCACGCAGAGGATGCGCGAACCGTGGGTGATTTACGAGCAGTTGAGCCAGTTGTTCAACGTGGAAACCATCGCGGCGCAAGGTGGCAGTCTGCCACAGGACCTGGATGTGCTGGTTCTGGTGCATCCGCGTGACCTGGACGAGAACCTGAAATACCAGGTGGACCAGTTCGTCCTCGGTGGTGGCCGCTTGCTGGCCTTTATGGACCCGCTGGCCGAGTCCGATCGGGGCAATCCGCAGGATCCGATGGGGCAGATGCAGGCCGGCAGTTCGTCCACGCTCGGCAGCCTGCTGGATGCCTGGGGCGTGGCATTCAATACGCAGAAAGTACTGGGCGATCTGCAATTTGGCATTGGCAATGGGGCCAATCGACATATTGGAATCCTGTCGGTACCCACCGCTGGCCTCAATGCGGACGATATAGTCAGCGCTGACCTGGAAGTGGTTAATTTCTCATCCACCGGCTGGTTCCAGCCAAAAGAGGACGCTAGCACCCAGGTGGAAGTGTTGGCGCACAGCAGCGAAAATGCCGCGCCCATGGATGCGGCCCGCCTGCGTTTTCTGACCAACCCGGCTGAACTGCTCAGTGGTTTCAACCCCACTGGCGAGCAGTATGCCCTGGCCGTGCGGGTGCGCGGACAGGCCTCTTCCGCTTTTGAGCAGGCCCCTGACCAGGGCACCGGCGGTGAAGCCGAAGAAGGCGACGGCGCCAACCCGCAGGTGGAACACCGTTCGCAGTCGATTGACGAGGGCATAAACGTGGTGTTGTTCGCCGACACCGATTTCCTTACTGACCGCCTGTGGGTGCAGAAACAGCCTTTCCTCGGTCAGAACCTGGTCAGTTCGTTTGCCGACAACGGCAACCTGGCGGTCAACGCGGTGGACAATCTGATGGGTAACAGCGACCTGATCAGCATTCGCACCCGCGCCAGTTCAGGCCGGCCCTTTGACCGGGTGAACGAACTGCAGATAAATGCCGAGCAGCAGTACCGCGCCACCGAAGAACGCCTGCAGCAGGAACTGGCGGAAACAGAGCGCAAGCTTACCGAACTGCAGGCGGCCCGCGAGGGTGATGATTTGCAGGTGCTGACGGAAGAGCAGCAAAACGAGGTGCAACGCTTTCTGGACCGCAAGCTGGAGATCCGCCGCGATCTGCGCCAGGTGCAACATGACCTGCAGCGTGATATCGAGGCCCTGGGTACCAGGCTGAAGCTGATCAATATTGCCCTGGTGCCGTTGCTGGTCATTGGTTTTGCCAGTTTTTACGCTTTGCGCCGCCGTCAACGGCAGGCCCGTAAATTGACAACGGAGTGAACGGCCGATGAGCAAGAAACATTTTTCATTACTGTTGCTGGTCACGGTGGTGGTAGCCGTGGCTGTTTTGCTGATGCCCGGGCAAAGCTCCCATCAGCCGGAATTCGAACGCGGACCGCTGTTGACTGGCCTGGCGGACAAAGTCAATGACACCGATCGGGTGACCATCAGCAGCGCGGGCAATACCGAGGTGGCCACGCTACAGCGTGAAGACGGCGGCTGGGTGGTCAGCCAGGCCGGCGGATATGCCGCCGACTGGGGCAAGCTCAAAGCCCTGTTGGCCGCGCTGGCGCAAGCTGAAGTGATTGAACAGAAAACCGCCAACCCGGAATATTTTCCCAGGCTGGGGCTGGCCGATATCAGCCAGCCGGATAGTACCGCCGTACAGGTCAGCCTTGCCGGGGGCGGTAACGAAGTTGCGGTGCTGGTCGGTCAGGAGGCCAAGGGCCTGGAAGGGCAGTACGTTCGCCTTGCCGGTGTTGACCAGGCACTGCTGATCGACCGCACGCTTGAAGTGCCGGGCGAAATGCGGGATTGGCTGCAGCGCGACATCATCGATCTGGCCGAAGATGAAGTGGTGGAAGTGACGATTGAACACGCGGACGGCGAGCAGGTGCGGGCGCTGAAAACTTCCGCCGATGACACCGATTTCCAGTTGCAGAATATCCCCGAAGGACGGGAAATCCAGTCAGCCTGGTCGGTCAATTCACTGGCCGGTGGACTGTCCACCCTGCAACTGGACCAGGTGCGTCCCGCCGCGGAAATTGATTGGACCGGAGCGTCGCGGGTTAAAGCCGTGACGGCCGATGGTTTGTTGGTGACCGCCGAATGGAACCGCGAGGACGACACCACCTGGGTACGTTTCGCTGCGGCCAGCTACACGCCTGGCGATGCTGTGGCCGGGGATGCTGCGTCCGGGGCCGGCGGTGAAGCCGCACAAGCGGCAGATGGCACGGCTGAAACCGGGCAGGCTGCCGCTGCAACGGGCAGCGAACAGGACGCCAGCGAAGCCCTTGATGACAGCGAGGCCGAATCAGGCGCCGCAGCACAACTGGCCGACCGCATTGCCGCGATCAATGCGCGGGTGGATGGCTGGGCCTATGTCCTGCCTGATTACAAGCTGACATTGCTGACCAAGCGCATGGACGACCTGCTGAAAGCTGAAGCAGAGTCGTGAGTCCGCGGCCCGCAGTCGCTGCCGGTGGCCGCTTGCTGGTCATGGTGGCCGCGCTGTCCGGGCTGGCCGCGGTGGCTCTGGCCGCACTTGGGGCTCATGCCGTGCCGTTAACGGATGAAACGGCGCTACGTGCCTGGTCCAGCGCTTCGCTGATGCACCTGGTGCATTCGGCCGCACTGCTGGCAGTGGCGGCCCTGGCTCTGCACCTGCCCGCTTCAGGCGTGATCCGGTGCGGTTGGCTGATGGCCACCGGCATGGTGTTTTTTTGCGTCAGCCTGTACCTGCGGGCGGTGGGTGTCGACATTCTGCCGACGTGGCTTGCGCCGATGGGAGGTGTGCTGATGATGCTGGCCTGGGTGTGGCTGGCCTGGGCCGCGTGGCGGGCCGGCGCATGAGCCGTCTGCGTTACAACCGGCGTGCGGCGACCGAACATTTGTGCGCGTCCTGCGAAGCCCTTGGCGGTTTTATCCGGCAACAGGGCCCACTGAAACTGAAGCAGGGCCAAAGCCGCGACCTGTTCGCCGCACTGGCGGAATCCATTGTGTACCAGCAATTGTCCGGCAAGGCGGCGGGCACCATTCACGGGCGGTTCACCGCGTTGTTCGCGCAGCAGCAACCGAATGCGCGCGAGGCAGCGCGCCTGAGTTACGAGCAATTGCGCGCGGTCGGGCTGTCCAACAACAAGGCGCTGGCTATTCATGACCTCGCCGCCCGCTCGCTGGATGGCAGCCTGGCCAGCTTGCGGCAGATTGCGCGTATGGACGACGCCGCAGTTATCGAAAACCTGGTGCAGGTACGCGGCATTGGGCCGTGGACGGTGCAGATGCTGCTGCTGTTTAATCTCGGCAGGCCCGATATCATGCCAGCTACTGACCTGGGCGTGCAGAAAGGCGTGCAGGCGGTGTACCGCCTGGAAGGGTTACCGTCGCCGACCGAAGTCATCGACCTCACCCGTCATCTGGCACCGTACCGCTCGGCCGCCAGTTGGTATTTCTGGCGCGCCGCTGATACGGTACTCATGGTCTGACTGCGGCTTGAGATCAGGGCCACGCGGACCCATCTTGCGTGCAGCCGCAACCACCCGCCACACTTGGACAGACTGATGAACCTTCTCGACCAATTCGTACTGCAGCATATCCAGGTCAGCGTGTTGCGCGCGGAACTGACGCGGGTATCGGCCGAGCCTGGCTCACGCGAAGCGCGGGTAGAACTCAACCTGACACCGCGGCCCATCAAGGCGGACTCGGGGGAGCAGCTGCCGGCATACCAGGTCAGTGCGCGGCTGAGTTGTCACGGCGGAGAAGCAGATCAGCCGGGGCCGCAATTCCTGGCAGAAGCCGGTTACGAAATCATTTACCAGCAAATCAAGGGAGAGGCCGTTGACCTGGCGGATTTCACCGCCAATCACGCCAGCCTGACCCGGCAAATCTACCCGCTGCTGCAAAACGAATTACGCGTATTGCTCGGCCGCCTGGGACTGGAGCAAATCCATTTGCCCTACGATCTGGCCGCACGGGTACAGGATGCCGGCGGACAAACCGTGCAGGTTTCCGGCGCCCTGCATTAGGCCGGGTCGGCAGCCGGCCGGCGTGGCCTGGCCGGACGCCGGAAACACCAGTGCCAGGGCTCATAAGCCAGTCGATGGTGGTTGTCTGGTGGATAGGAAAGTACAAATCCGAATTTCCCGGCGCGCCGCGTCAGCCAGGCAAAAGCCGGGCTGTGTTCAAACTCTTCCTCCAGCGGGCGGTAACCGTCCATGGTGATGTCAACCGCATTGCCGGTATGGTGCTCGCTGTATCCCGGGGCGGCAGACACCCGCAGGATTTGCGTCATGCTCTGGCCCTGGGCCAGCTTGCGTTCCACAATGCCCTGTTGATACGCCACCGGCCGATACGCACTGACCGCCTGCAGGATGATGCCCTGTTCCCGTTGTGCCGCGGCCACCAGCCGTTGCCAGGCCGCGGCCGCGGGTGGCCGCAGGCGCTGCTCGCGGCCGAACACGTCCGGGCCGATGGAGCTCAGGCTGCCTGGCTCGGCCTGCAACGGCATGCGGTGAACGCGGCCGTAGTCAGGCGGAATGCCCAGCCGGGCGGAAAGGGCGGCAATCTGCCGGGCATAGCGGGTTTGCCGGCGTTTCAGCGAACGCTTCAACCAGCCGTTCCGCGCTGCCGGGCGATAGCCTGTTTCATGCAATAATTGCCGTTGGCTGCCGGCCTGGATCCGCACTTCCAGCAGCCCAAACCACACCGCGCGCTGTTCCACGGCACGCAGCAGGCGGCCGAACAGTTGCGGCTGGATATTTCCGTCCGGACCAGGCCAGGGGCAGACTTCGGCCGTGTCCAGTTCCAGGCCCATGGCGGCGCAGACCTGCTCACCGCGACAGGCCAGCAGCAAGGTGCGGTGACGGAGCTGCCGCCGCAGGCTGGTCTGCTGCAGATCGGCACGAATGCGATCCAGGTCCGTGTCGCAGGCCAGCCGTACCCGGATGCGCTGCGCTTGATGAAATGAGGATGGCGATGATGACATGGCGGATTTACATGGCGGCCCGGCTAAATGGTACACGGAATAACGCCGGTTTTGAGTGTTTTCGCCAGGTGAACCCGTCCGGCCCCGGGCTGCTTGTAACAATACTGTCACAAATGCCGCATAACATGCCCACATGAACGCTGCCTCCCCCGAAAGCGCCGTGGCCGGTCGGGCGCGCTCAGCCCGTTTTCACCAGTGGCGCGGCCGCAAGGATGCCGTGGCACGCTGGTTGATCGGGGTGGGCGGCGTCGCCGTCATCATCGCGGTTGTACTGATTTTCTTCTACCTGTTGCTGGTGGTCTTTCCGCTGTTCACTCCCGCTTCGACGGAACTGCACAGCAGCGCTCAGCGCGCTGAATGGACGGCGTCGCCGAGCCTGTTTTTATCCGTGGAAGAGCAACAGGAACTGGGTTTGCGCCTGGCGGCTGATGGCAGCATCGAGTTTTTCCGGGTAGCGGGTGGGGAAACGGTCGGTACCAGCCCCTTGCTGTCCGCACTGTCTGACAACTGGGTGCTGGTGGTGCCCGCCAACGAATACACCGGACTGCTGGCCGCTGCCACTGCGGACGGGCGGATCTACCTGCTGCGGCAGTCTTTCGAGACCCGGTTTGATGGCGGTGTGGACCAGCGCGTCATCATTCCCACCATTGAGTTCGCGTACAGCGACCAGCCCCTGCTGGAGCTTGCTGGTGTGCGCCTGCGGCAACTGGCCCTGTCGGAAAACGACAGCGGCCTGATGCTGGCTGCGCTGGACGAAGAGGGGCGGTTGCAGGTACTGAAAGGCACCCGGCGCGAGAACATGCTGACCGGAGAAGTCAGTCTGGACAGCAGCGAAAGTGGCATCGTTTTGCCGGTCCCCGCGGCCACCCTGGCGGTCAGCGGTGACCACCGCTGGGTCTACCTGGGAGACGCTTCCGGCACGGTGCGTCAGCTGGCCATGCCGGACCTTGAAGTGCAACGCAGCATCGCCCTGGATGGCGGCGCCATTACGGCCATGAACATGCTGATCGGCGGCCATTCGGTACTGGTGGGTGATGAGCAGGGCACCATCTCCCAGCTGTTTCCAATCCGTGATGATGATAACCACGTCACGCTGGAACTGATCCGCCAGTTTGACCAGCAGCAGGCGGCCATCCGTCAGATTGTTACAGAACAAAGACGCAAAGGGTTTGTGGCACTGGATGCCGCTGGCCAGCTGGGGATTTACCACAGCACGGCAGGCACGCTGGTGCACCTGCAGGACCTGTCTGGGCTGGATGTTCAGGCCCTGGCGCTGGCACCGCGAGCCAACGGCCTGCTGCTGCAGGGTGAGGACGGCGAATTGTCCCTGCTGGAAATTGACAATGAACATCCGGAAATCTCGTTTGCCTCGTTGTGGCAGAAAGTCTGGTATGAAAACTACCAGCAACCCGAATATGTATGGCAATCATCCGCGGCCACCAACGAGTTTGAACCCAAGTTCAGCCTCACACCGCTGGTATTCGGCACGCTGAAAGCGTCCTTGTACGCCATGTTGTTCGCCATTCCGCTGGCGCTGATGGGGGCTGCCTATACGGCCTACTTCATGGCTCCGCGGCTGCGCCAGGTGGTCAAGCCCGCCATCGAGATCATGGCGGCCTTGCCAACCGTGATTCTGGGCTTCCTGGCAGGTTTGTGGTTTGCCCCCTACCTGGAAGAGAACCTGGCGGGTATTTTTGCCCTGCTGCTGATCCTGCCGCCCGGTGTTCTGTTGGCTGCCTGGCTATGGCAGAACTACGACGGCTGGGCGAAGCAGTGGCTGGCGGAAGGCTACGAGCCGCTGATACTCATACCGGTATTGCTGGTGCTGGGCTGGCTGGCGCTGTGGTTGGCGGATCCACTGCAGTTTGCGCTGTTCGGTTCTGATTTACGCACCTGGCTGAGCCAGAAGGCCGGCATCAGCTACGATCAGCGCAATGCTCTGGTGGTGGGCGTGGCCATGGGCTTTGCCGTAATACCCACCTTGTTTTCCATTGCCGAGGATGCGATTTTCGGTGTTCCCCGTTCGCTGTCCAATGGCTCACTGGCGCTGGGTGCCACGCAGTGGCAGACGCTGATCAGGGTAATACTTCCTACCGCCAGTCCGGGCATATTCTCAGCCCTGATGATCGGTCTGGGGCGTGCCGTGGGCGAGACCATGATTGTACTGATGGCAACGGGAAATACGCCGGTGATGGACTGGAACCTGTTTGAAGGCATGCGCACGCTGGCGGCCAATATCGCGGTGGAAATGCCGGAATCAGAAGTCAATGGTTCGCATTACCGCATCCTGTTCCTGGCGGCCCTGGTGCTGTTCCTGTTCACCTTCGTGGTGAATACCGGCGCAGAACTGGTGCGGCAGCGTTTGCGCGAACGCTACAGCTCGCTCTGAGGTTGACCGGTCATGAAGATGAAAAAATGGATCAGCACCGGCGCCCCATGGATGTGGCTGAATGCGGCAGCCGTCAGTGCCTGCCTGTTGCTGGTGGGCGGATTGCTGCTGTTGATCACGGTACGCGGCGTCGGCCACTTCTGGCCAGCCGAAGTGCACGAGTTTTTTCTTGAAACCCCGTCCGGAGATATCCAGCGGGTGGTCGGGCAGATTCGCGAAGAGGAGCGGGTGCCGATGGACCGCTTGTCAGCCGATGACGCGGCTGCCATCGAGGAGGGTAGTTTTGTAACCCGCGTTCTGGTTAAAACCGGTAATCGTGATGTACTCGGGCAGGACTTCCGCTGGGTTTTGCAGAACCAGGTGATTGAGCAGCGCACCCCGTTGAGCATGGTGGTGCTGGAGCGCGAGGAGTGGGGCGCTTTTTTTGGTTACGTGGTCGGCATCAAATCAGCAGGTGAACTGCAGCAGACCCGCGATGTGTGGGGTGATTTCCAGCGCATGCTGGAACGGGTCAATGATCTGCGCGAGCAGGCCGAGGAACTGCAACAGGGTGAGATCGGCAGCATCAATTACCGTCTGGAGCGTCTGCGGCTGGAACAGCGCGGCATGGAACTGGCGGGTGAGGACGATGAGCAGGCCCTGGCCGCCATCCGGCAGGAACGCGAAGCGTTGCAGGAAGAGTACCGCTTGCTGGAAGAACAGCTGGTGGACGTTTACCAGGAAATGCAGCGTGATGCCGTGGTGATGCGCACCGGCAGCGACTCGACCACAGACCGGGACCTGCCGCTCAGCACCATTATTGCGGCCTGGAAACCCAATGCGATGAGCCTGACCACCCAACTGGGTCACTTTTTCGGCCAACTGGGCTCTTTTATCAGCGATGATCCGCGTGAAGCCAACACCGAAGGGGGTATTTTTCCCGCCATTTACGGCACGGTGCTGATGGTGTTGTTGATGACCGTATTTGTCACCCCGTTCGGCGTGCTGGCGGGTGTCTACCTGAAAGAATATGCACGCCAGGGCTTGCTGACCCGCACCATACGCATCGCGGTAAATAACCTGGCCGGCGTGCCCTCCATTGTTTATGGCGTGTTTGGCCTGGGCTTTTTTGTATATACCCTGGGCGGCAGCATTGACCGCCTGTTTTTCGAAGCGGCACTGCCTTCACCGACGTTTGGCACCGGCGGTCTGTTCTGGGCCTCACTGACGCTGGCCCTGCTGACCCTGCCGGTGGTGATTGTGTCCACCGAGGAAGGCCTGGCGCGGATACCCCGCTCCATTCGTGAAGGCAGCCTGGCGCTGGGCGCAACGCAGTGGGAGACCTTGTGGCGTACCATCGTGCCCATGGCCAGCCCGGGCATCATGACCGGCCTGATCCTGGCGGTGGCCCGGGCCGCGGGTGAGGTAGCACCACTGATGCTGGTGGGCGTGGTCAAACTGGCCCCTTCACTGCCACTGGATGGCGATTATCCGTTTCTTCACCCGGAGCGGAAATTCATGCACCTGGGTTTCCACGTGTACGATGTAGGCTTTCAGAGCCCCAACGTGGAAGCGGCAAGGCCACTGGTTTACGCCACTGCGTTGTTGCTCGTAATCGTTATTCTGCTGCTGAACATTGTGGCGATACAGGTGCGCAATAACCTGCGGGAAAAATACAGAGGACTGGAATCGTGACCGAGCAAGACCAACTGGAATTTACCACCGCAGCGCAAGTGGCTGGCGACCCGGCCGGGCAGGAATCGACGAAACCTGCGGACCCGGATGCGGCAAGCGGGACCGTCCCCACCGCGGTGACGGTAAAAGATCTGAACCTGTACTACGGCGATGTACAGGCGCTGAAAGACATTCAGCTGGAGATTCCGTCGAAACAGGTCACCGCATTTATTGGCCCCAGTGGCTGCGGCAAATCCACCCTGTTGCGTTGTTTCAATCGCATGAATGATCTGGTGGATGGCTGCCGTATTGAAGGCGAGATCATCCTCGAAGGACGCAATATCCAGAAGAAGAAGCTGGACGTGGCTGAATTGCGCCGCCAGGTGGGCATGGTATTCCAGAAACCCAACCCGTTTCCCAAGTCCATTTACGAAAACGTCGCGTACGGTTTGCGCATCCAGGGCATCAATCGCCGCCGGGTACTGGATGAGACCGTGGAGTGGGCGCTGAAAGGTGCTGCCCTGTGGGAAGAGGTCAGCCATCGCCTTAACGAGCCTGCCTTCGGCCTGTCGGGTGGCCAGCAGCAACGCCTGGTGATTGCGCGCGCCATCGCGGTGCAACCCAAGGTGATATTGCTGGATGAACCCTGTTCGGCGCTGGACCCGATTTCCACGCTGAAAGTGGAAGAACTGATCAACGAACTGAAACGTGATTACACCATCATCATTGTGACCCATAACATGCAACAGGCGGCCAGGGTGTCTGACCGCACCGCGTTCATGTACCTGGGTGAACTGATTGAATACGGCGATACCGACCAGGTTTTCACCAACCCCCGCATCAAGCGCACCGAGGATTACATCACCGGACGCTACGGCTGAGGCCGCAAGGACAGATCATGGACAAACTGAACATTGGTCAACATATTTCCCGCCAGTTCAACGAAGAGCTGGAAAACGTCCGCAGCCAGGTGCTGCGCATGGGCGGGATTGTCGAGGAACAGCTGGGGCACGCGGTGCAGGCCCTGGTGGAAGGGGACGTCGCGCTGGCGCGTGAGGTGGTAGCCAATGACTACCGGGTTAACGCGCTGGAAGTGGCGATCGATGAAGAGTGCACCCGTATTGTGGCGCGCCGCCAGCCGGCGGCTTCCGATCTGCGGCTGGTGATGGCGGTGATCAAGACCATCACCGACCTGGAACGCATTGGCGACGAAGCCAAGCGCGTCGGCCGCATGGTGGCTGAAGAACTGAACGGCACCATGAATGAGGAAGTACGGCAGGAAATCGAGCATATGGGCGGGCTGGTCAGTGACATGTTGCGCCAGGTGCTGGACGCGTTTGCCCGCACCGACGTGGAAACGGCACTGCGGGTGGTCCAGATCGACAACAAGGTTGATGCCAAGTACGGCTCCATCACGCGCCAGCTGATGACCTACATGGCCGAAGACCCGCGCTCCATTCCGCTGATTCTCAATATCCTGTGGGCAGCCCGGGCCATCGAACGCATGGGTGACCGCTGCCAGAACATCGCCGAATACATTTTCTACCTGGTGCATGGCCGGGACATCCGCCATACCAGCGTGGATGACGCCCTGGCCAAGGTGGCGCCAGCAGCGCCGCATCAGGCGGACGAAAGCTCAGATTGATACGACCGGCGGGCTGATCTGCCCGCCGTCTGCATGCCGCCGGCCATCCGTGCATGGCTGTCCCAACTGATGTGAAGCGCCGGCCATGTGCTGGCCGGGTGCGTTAGCGCGAAGGTGTTGTTCAGGCCGGTGCGGCAGAACTCACTTGTTCCATTCCACTGACAGCTTGAACTCGCGGCCTGTTGTGTAGTGAATGCGGGTTTCCGGCCCCTGGGTGATTTCCACGTCCGGGTCCAGCAGGTTGCTGGCCTTGAATTTGATTTTCCAGTGCGGGTTCAGCCGGTGCGCGTAGACAAAGTCCAGTTGTGGCCGCGGCTGTTCGTAGATATCCGGAGCGCCATTGGTACCAACATCCACGATGCGTTCGCCAAACAGGTTGAACAGCAGCGCGGCATTGATGCCCCGGTCCAGGTCGTCATAGCCCAGCTGGAAGTTCCATACGAAGGGCGACTGGCCCTGCAGCGGCCGTGAACTGGAGGTTTGCACCGCCGCGTTGTCGGCGGATAAATTGATCTCGGAATCGATCCAGGCGTAGTTGGTATTGATGTAGAACTTTTCCCAGCTGTCGCGCTCGCCCCACCACTCGCCGATAAACCCGAGGTCGGTATACAGCTCCAGTTCCGCCCCCAGGTTTTCCGCGCCTTCGGCATTGTTGAAGGTGGTGATCTGCGCCGCGCCGGCCAGGATAACGGTTTCAATCGGGTTTTCGAATTCCTTGTAGAACAGGCCCAGTGAGACGAAATTTCCCGGTGAGAAATAATAGTCCCAGCGCAGGTCGTAATGGGTCAGGAAGGCCGGTTCCAGGTCCGGATTACCAATGACCTGGCGGTCCAGGATGGGGTCCTTGAACAAGGAAGGGGACAGCTCCTTGAAGTCGGGCCGGTTGATGGTTTCACCGTAACCGGCGCGAATCTGGTGGTCACCGAAAATCAGCGTCAGATTGGCAGCCGCAAAACGATCATCCGTGCTGAGTTCGGATGCGACCGGATTGCGTTGCGGATCAAAAATGTCAAAGGTGGTAACCGACTGGTCAGAAGTTTCAGTGCGAATGCCGCCGGCCAGGCGCAACCAGTCGTGGTAAAAAATATCCGCGCCAATCCAGCGGGCATCGATGGACTGCTCCGCGGTGTAGGCGTCAGTGGCTATGGTGGACTCGGCAAGCTGCCAGCCGGACGGATCAATGGTGTCAGCGAAAATGATAAATTCCGGGTTCAGGTTGCGCCGCAGATCCAGGTTGCCGGAAAGTGGCCCCTTGGACTGAAAGGCAAATCGCCGCACGCCGGAGTCGCGATCCTTGCGCACGGAACCCAGTCCGCCATTGATCGAGATTTCGGTGTCCGAGAAGAAATTCAGGGCTTGTACCAGGTTCACATTCCAGCTGTCACTGTTGTCTTCAAGCTCGCCCCAACGGCGTTGGTTACCGTCATTGCGCAGGCTGAGAATCAGGTCATCCGTGGTTGCCGTAAGGGTATCCGGGTCGTAGCGGTACAGCCGGGTATCGGGCTCATCCTGGCGGGCGGTGGCCGTGGTGTAGTCCCAGTTCAGCGACAGGTCCCACAGCGCGCCGATCACGTGCTCGCCGGTGAACTGATTGGAGAACAGTTCGCGCTCAATCCATTCCAGCTCGGTGAACTGGACGTCGCCGCCTTCGGCATCCTTGTTGAAACCCTGTTGCCGCTGGGTCGTGTCCGTGGTGTTGCGCAGCAACATGCTGTTATAGGCCAGCTTGCTGTGCTCACCCAGCTCGGCGCCCAAGGTGAAGAATCCACTAAGACCGATTTCACGCTCGGTGATGTTGTAATGGTAGTCGTTCTCCGATTCCAGCACGCCACCGGAAACGATGTAGTCGGTGCGTTGTTGTTCCGTGGTTTGCCATTTGTTGTCGTAATCCAGCGCGGCCAGGAATCCCAGGGTATGGTTGCCGATCTCGAAGCGGTTACCCCCGGTAAGGCTGAACCCCAGGTCGGGGCCAATCTTCCGCGGCTCCACCTGATAATTGACCGGCAGTGACTCGCCGATGGCCTCAAGCTCCTGCTGGGTAAAGCCCTCACCGGTGAAACGGTTGAACTCCCTGAGCTGAACCCCGTCGGCGATGGCATTGGCCAGCAGTTCGGGCATATCCCTTGTGCCATCATCAAAGCCGGTCCAGTCGCTGCCGCCTCCGTCGTAGCGCAGGCCATCCTTGCCGGTGGTTCCCTGGCGCACGCCCATGCTGAATCCGGCTTGCAGGAACCCCTCTTCCGGGATGCTGCGGGTACGCAACAGTACCGTTCCGCCGCCGAACTCCGCCGGCAGGTCCGGGGTAAAGGCCTTGTTAACCGCGATGCTGTCGATGATGCCGGAGGGAAACAGGTCCAGCGGTACCACTCGCCGCACCGGGTCCGGGCTGGGCAGGTTGGCACCGTTGAGCAAGGTGCTGGAATAGCGCTCACCCAGGCCACGCACATAGATAAACCTGCCGCCGACCAGGGTCAGTCCGGTGACACGTTTCAGTGCTGACGCGGCGTCGCTGTCCCCCGCCTTGGATATCTGCTCCGCGCCCAGGATGTTGGCGACCCCGACATTGTCGCGGCGCTCTTCCATCACCGCAGCCAGGCTGCCGGAAATGTGCGGCACCAGCACCACATATTCCGGCAGTTCAGAACCGGCCGGGGTGAGCTGTAATTCCAGCGCCACCGTTTCATTGGCGCCGACTTCAATTCCATCGCGCGTCAGCGTATTGAAACCGGTATGCAAAATGGACACCGAACGACGGCCCGCGGCCACGGAGATTTCAAATCGTCCTTGGTCATCGCTGCGGATGTCATCGGCCATGCCGTTAACGAAGATACGCGCGCCGGCAACCGGATCCCCGCCGTCGGCGTTGATCAATTGGCCGGTGAGGGTGCCGATGGCACTGTTATCATCCGTGCCATCGTTCGAGGCCAGGCTGCTGGCACCAGCCTGCGGACTGGATGACTCCACTTCGAAAATGGCCGATCCACGACCGCTGACATCAACAATCCACTGGCTCACTTCATCCTGTGTCGCCAGCAACTGTTGCTGCAGCACCACGGCATCCTGCAAACGCAGCTCCAGGATATGGATACCCGGTTCCAGACTGATATCCGCGCGGCCCTGCCGGTCGGTCAGGGTCACCAGTTTCTGATCCACCAGCACTTCAATGTCCTGGTCGGGTGCACCCTCGTTAAACACATACAGCGACAGGCGGGCATTATCCGCCCATGTATTCTGTCCACACAGCAACAGGCCTGCCGCGGCAAGCCAGCTCAAACGATGCATTACAGGCATTTCCAGCGGTCCTCACTACAATCCTGGATGGCGCGGCGCAGTTCCGTGGCCTTGCGGAACAGGTCCGGGCGGTTGAGCTGCGCCAGATGTTGCTCCGCCGCATCGAATTCACCGGTCTTGAAGCGGGCGTAAGCCAGGGCGTAACGCAGATCCTCGTCGTCCAGCAGGCCAACGCGCCGCAGCGGCAGTTCCAGTGCAGCGGCCTGCTCGAAGTTTTCCAGTTGCAGGTAAATGGCCAGACGCTGCCGCAGTTTGGCAGGCTGGTCACGCAACTGGCTGTTCAGGCTCAGTGCGCGCCATACTTGTCCGGAGCGGCGGTAGAGTTCGGCCGCCTCGGCCAGCAATTCGGGGTTGAGGAGGGCGGCCTGGTACAGCACATCCGCCGCAGCGCTGTGTTCGCCACGGTCGATGTACACATGCGCCAAAGCCTTGCGCACCTCCGCGGATTCGGGAAACAGCAGTTGGGCCTGTTCCAGGAAAGCAGCGGCTTCGTCAAGGTCACCGCTGGCACGCAGCGCGTTTCCCAGTGCGATGTAATCCTCCTGTTTGCCGGCAGTCTGGCCAAGGTACTGGCGGCCCAGACGGGCTGCTTCGCGGAACAGTCCCAAGTCCACCAGGAAAAATACCCGCCGCCGCAGGAAGGATGCATTGCCGGGGAAGGTCTGTTCGGCCTGCTCCAGCGTGGCCAGCGCCATCACGGGATCTTCCAGCAGCCAGTGGCATTGCGCCCGCATGTGGTACACGGACGGCACCAACGCCACCGCGGCGCCAGCCCGATCCAGCGCCTCAATGGTGGCCTGGTAGTCCTGCAGCTGAAAGCTGGCCTGGGCCAGGTACACGTGAACCACCGCATCGGCCTGGCCTGAATCGATCGCCTGCTGAAATGCGTCGCGTGCCGCGGCGTGCTCATTGGCGCGTAAATGAGTCATGCCACGCAAGCTGTAATAACGCACCTGTTCGGTACCCTCGGCGGCCGGGTCCACCTGGTCCAGCGCGGTCACGGCCCGCTGCAGATTGCCATCACGCAGCATCAGTGCGGCCAGCGCGAGGTAATCAACCTCATCGTCAGCCCCGCTGGCGAAACCGGGCCATGCCGTCAGCAGCACGCAGGCAAGTAAGGGGATGAGCTGGAGTCTGGTCATGTGTCTGATATTCATCCCAGGTCGAAACGGATGCGTTGCTTGGCCCAGGCGCGTACCGCCTGGCCCTGGTACATGGCGGGTTCAAACCGCCACTGGTTAATGCCTTGTGTGGCTGCCTCATCAAACAGGCCCTGTGGGTAGGACTCAATGATCTTCACCTGTTCGATTTCACCGGTGATGCCGATCAGCAGGGAAAACACCACATAGCCCTCTTCACCACGGGCACGGGCACGTGGCGGGTAGACCATTGGGGCCTGGAAACTGGCCCGCGGCGGTTGGTCCACGGTATCGTCGGTCATGACCATGCCATTGGCTCCACCCAGTAAATCGTTTTCCAGCGCGCCCAGGTCATCCGCTGAAAACCCGGGCAATCCCATATCCAGCCCGGACAGGGACGTATCCAGTCCGGTCAATGGCGCAGGAGCCGAGCGCGGCTGGCGCCGGGGCCGGGGTTTGGGCTTGGGTTTCTGCACTTCCTGTTTGGGTGGCTTTTTGCGTTCGAAGGCAATCTGGCTGGCGGCTTCGGCGCGCTGGTCCTGCAGTGCATTGGAATAGTGGTTGATCAGCACCACGGTGCCCAGAACACTTACGGTCCCGCCCAGCATGAACAAGCCGGCCCATGCCAGGCGGCGCAATAATTCACGCCGCCCCAATTCCCTTGGAGAGTTAGCTGCTGGGGTCATTTCAACCGGCCCCTGCTTCCTCGACCGTGGCCACACCAACATCGGTCGCACCCGCCAGGCGGGCCTGGTCCACCACTTCAACCAGGCGGCCGGCTTCCACGCCATCATCGGTGATCACCAGTACGGCCTTGGCCGTCATGGTTTTCAACAACTCGCGCAGACGGCTCTGGATCACCCACACACGTACCGGTTCGCCGTCCAGCCAGGTATCGCCACTGGAATCGATATACAGGCGTACGGCCTTGGTTGAGGCCACACTGGAAGAGGATGCCGCCGGACGGTTCAGGTCCAGTTTCATGTCCTTGACGAACGTGGTGCTGACCATGAAGAAAATCAGCAGGATAAACACCATGTCGATCAACGGGGATATGTTGATGTCCTGGATACCTTCCTTTTTTTCACGATAGCGCATGAGTGTTGATCCTTCAGTCCGTGGTTTCGGAACACAAAATGTCTTTGAGTTGAGCCAGTTCCAGCTCTATGTCTTTCTGCTTGCGCTGCAACATGCCGTTAACAATCAGGCCGGGGATCGATACGGCCAGACCCATCTGGGTGGTGATCAGCGCCTGGGAGATGCCGCCGGCGATTCCGCCTGACTGCGAAAACAGCGACATATCCGCCAGTGAATCGAAGGTTTCGATCATGCCAATCACCGTGCCGAGCAGGCCCAGCAGGGGAGCGCTCAGCACAATGGTCATGATCAGTACATGGAAACGCCGGATTTCCTGGTGTTCTTCAAACAGCGCGTCGTCCAGCCGGGCGCGCAGGTAAACACGCCCCTGGTCGCGCAGACGTATGCATTTATGCAGGGCACGCACCAGCACACCATCACGATGCGGCAACTTTCCCTGCGCATGACGGCGCACCAGGTTGCGTACATCCCGCACCGTGCCGCGCTGCAGCGCGGCAAAGCGGTAACCGATGGCAAACCACAGCACCACACAGCCGATCATCAGTGGCGGCATCACCCAGCCACCAGCGGCCAGGTACTCCTGCAGTTCGTGCAGCAAGGATCCCATGATGTCAGCCGTGGTTAACCGCCGGATCGGTGTGATCCAGGTACAGGTTCATGACATGCAGCGCGGCCATTTCCATGTTGTCCTTGATGGACTCAGACCAGCCGGACAGCAGGTTGCCGAAGATCAGCGCGGGAATGGCCACCGCCAGACCCACCTCGGTGGTGACCAGGGCAATGGAAATACCGCTGGACAGCAGTTTCGGGTCGCCGGTGCCGAACTCGGTGATGATATCGAAGGTTGAAATCATCCCGGTTACGGTACCCAGCAGGCCCAGCAGCGGTGCCACCGCAGCAATCACCATGATGAAGGCGCCAAAACGGTTGAGGTGGGCGGATTCATGCAGAATCTGTTCGGAAACAATGTCTTCGATATGCTCGCGGTCGCGCTCCAGATTGCGCACTGCCGAGGCCACCACGCGTGCGGTTGAGCCGCGTAATTGCTTGCAGGCCTGCAGTGCCTCGTCCAGCCTGCCGGCCTTTACCAGGCTGCCGACTTTGGCTTTGACCTTGCTGGTGCTGGCGCTGGCATTGCGCAGGAATGCCGTGCGCAGTATCACCAGCAGCGCTGCCAGCAAGCCCAGTCCGACGATGATCCAGGCAATGGTGCCGCCGCTGTTGATCACGCCAAGCACCGTTTTGGCGGCACTTTCCTCAATGGCCTTCTGGCTGGATTCGTACAGGAATATCTCCACATTGTCCGGTGCATTGCCTGCGGCCAGCTGGCGCGCGCTATCCGGCGTGGAAGCCGACCACACTTTGAACCGGTTGTCACCGGCCGGAGCCAGGGCACCACCGCGTTCACCGCTGAGGCCGTAGGTGGCGATATTGCCGACGTGGATCAGTGTGCCTTCAACCTCGGTGCCGTCCTTCAGGAAAAAGCTGCCGCTTGATTGCCGCAGACGTCCCAAACCGGACAAACGCTGCAGAGTGGGGCGCATCAAAAGATCAATTTTTTCGCCGTCGCTGGCCGCAAGGAAGCTGTCCTGTACCGTCGGACGCAGGTCCAGCGATTCCAGCGTGGTAGCTGCCTGCTGGAACGTGGCTTCCAGGGTTGAGCGGTTGTCCTCAACCGCGCTGATCTGCTTCTCTGCGCTGTTCAGCAGTTCATTGATGCGGTCGTTGCGGGACTGCAGCTCAAGAAACTCGGCCTCTATCCGGTCGATCTGGTTTTGCTTGGTCTGCTGCGTGGTGGAGGATGAGTTTTCAAACTCCGTCAGCCGGGACTGCAGGTCGCGCAGCTGGGCTTCCAGCAGGGCAAACTCCTTCTGGTAAGCGGCCTCCAGGTCACTGCGGGTTTTCAGCGGGTTGGGCTCTGCCGGCGGCGGTGGCGTCACGGTTTGCGGGCTGTCGTCCTGCGCCAGAACCGAAGTTGCGCTCAGATTCAGGGCCGCCAGCAACATCAAGCAGCAGCAGTTGCTTCTTAAGTTGAATGCCGGGCGATTCATGAGGAGGCCTCCAGGCTGAGTGGCAGCGCATTGGGCAATACGAAATAGCCCTGGCGGATCTGTTTGCGCAGGGAGTCAAACAGCCGTGCCGCCTGCTCCTGGTCCACCGGCGAGGCAAGTAGTTCGAAGCGCCAGCCGGAAGCGGTTTCCACCGCCCTGCCATATTTCAGATCCCGGGTTCTGAAAAACATCATGGCGTTGCCGAGCTTGGCCACCTCGACCAGCACGTTGTCGCCGTTCAGGTTGACCGACTGGGTAAAGATCGCGTTTTCACGGCTGATGCGGATTTCATCCTCAACCAGTGCCCACAAGCGGTTGAACGCCCGCTGCGCGGTGATCACCCCGGATTCCAGTTGGGTGGCGATGTCATCCGCCGCGTTCAGGCGTTCGCTGATCTTGAACGGAAATCCGCTCTTGATCTGCAGCCGCAGTTGTTGCAAATGGGCCTGAACCACCGGCGCCAGTGCTTCCGAGGTATCGCCGGCTGCTGCAACTTCCGCACGCATTTTTTCCAGGTCATTTTCAAGTTGGGTGATACGCAGCAACTCGCGGTCACGGCTGGCGGCGATTTCAGCCTCCTGCGCGGTCAGGTAGGCCATGCGGTTTTTGTGTTCTTCACGCTTGAGGTTCAACTCACTTTGCAGTTCGTCCACCTGGCCGCGCATCTGGATCAGACGCTTGGCCAGTACCTCGCTGGTTTGCTGTGCCTGCAGGCTGCCGGCCAGAAGGGCGCAGGCCAACAGGCCGGTCAGCTGGGATAAATAAACATTCATTTTTATTTCCGAAGTGTCATGAATCGTGACCGCCAGGGTCGCTGCTTGGGCCGGATGTGACCGGGCTGTTTATCAATTGAATGGCGGGCAGCTTAAAGCGCGTTTATGACAGGCCGATGACAAATGGGGTCGCCGCCATGTAACCGATTTGTCATCAATCGGTCACGTCAGTGCAACAGCCCGAACGTAACATTCCGCCCTGATCGATGGTGCATGGGCATCTTCAATTCAAACCAACCAATGAGGAATCAACGCATGAAATTCTCCGCTTTTTGTCTCGCAGCCCTGGCAGCGCTTATGTCATTGGGAGGCGCTTCCCCGGCCCTTGCACTGACGATTGACCGCCAGTTCGAAGGTCAATGGTTCGAGTCTGATATCGACGCGCGGCGTGGCTGGAACCTGCAGTACATCGCCACCGGACCAGAGCAGGGCCTGTTGTTCGCAGTAGGATTTGTTTATGACGATCAAGGCAACCCGTTCTGGGTGAACGGTGCGGCTTCAGTTATTCCGGGTCAGCATGAAGTAAGTCTTCCGCTGGAGCTGGTTGAAGGTGGGGTGTTCGGCCCGGATGCCGGTTCTCCTGCAACAACAGACGCTGCCTGGGGCACCATGAACATCACTTTCAATGACTGCAATAATGCCGATTTTTCATGGACCTCACCCAATGTGGCGGATGGCGGCAATGACTTTCAGCCCATTCTCGGCCTGGTAAAGGGTTCAACCAATGACCGTTGCGTCTACCAGAAGCCGTTTGAGGGTTGTCCTGCATTTGCCAGCGCGGCCGCACTGGAACGCACCTGCATTCTGTCAGGTACCTATACCGACGACATACTGCTGACCAATGACACCACCTGGGTTCTGAGCGGTGGCGTGTTCATCGGTGACAAGGATGCCACGAACAACAATAATTCCGTGACCATCGAAGCCGGCACACGGATTGTGGGCAGTGGCGGCGTGGACCTGCTGGTCATCAGCCGTGGTGCCCGCATCATTGCGGAAGGCCAGCCGTATGCGCCCATCGTAATGTCCGGCCCGAAAACGGTCAGCGAAGGTGCCAGCTCAGGGGACTGGGGCGGCCTGGTGATAAACGGATTCGCACCGCTCAACACCTGCAGCACACCACCGTGCACCGCAGTGGGTGAAGGCAATACCGGAATCTATGGTGGTGATGACCCACACGATAACAGCGGTGTATTGCGTTATGTCCGCGTGCAGTTCGCCGGCATCAAGTTTACCGACGAAGACGAACTGAACGGTATTGCTTTCCAGGGTGTGGGCGATGGCACCGTGGTGGACTACATCCAGGTTCACCGTAATGCCGATGACGGTATCGAGGCGTTTGGCGGCACGGTTAACATGAAGCACGTTATCCTCACCGATATCGAAGACGACAGCCTGGACTGGACACAGGGCTATCAGGGCAATATCCAGTTCGCCATCATCAAACAAATCCAGGACGACACGGTGGACACCGACCGCGGCATGGAGCTGGACAACCTGGAGCAGGATAACGACGCTGCACCGCGTGCCCAGCCACGAGTGGCCAACGTCACCATGCTGGGTAAAAACGGCGAACTGGGCATCAACCCCCGCCGCGGCACCGGTGCGAATTTCTCCAATATGATCGTCACCGGCTTCTCCAGCTGCATTGATATTGACAGCAGCGCCACGTTTGCCGCGGCCGGCACGCCAGCAGATTCACTGAGTGGAGTACTGACCATGGAGAACACGCTGGTTAACTGTGCAACCAACTTCGTCGAAGATGATGAAGGCGGTGCGGATGCATGGTCCACCCAGACCTGGTTCGATTCGCAGGCAGGCAATGCGGAACAAAATCCCGCATTGAATGGTGTCTATCCGCCTGCCGGCGCCTCCTACCTGAGCGGATTCGATCTGGATCCGGCGGTGTTTGGTGATTTTTTCGAAGACGTTGACTGGATTGGCGCAGTACGCAGCGAAGACTCTGCCTGGCATTACAATTGGTCCATATTTGTTGATTGATTGGCACGGCCATACCATAGAAGGCAAGAACGGCGCACTCCGGTGCGCCGTTTTTTTCTGTTCCGCGTCCGCGGATTGGATAGAATGTAAAGAAATCCGAAGAATGGTGCGCTTACTCCATGCAGACCCATATCCTGATCGCCGACGATGATGTTGAACTCAGCGAACTGCTGAAAGAATTTTTTGAAAGCGAAGAATTCAGCGTACGCCTGGCGCACGATGGCCGCCAGGCCCTGAAGCAGGCCAGTGATCCCGGCCTGGACCTGATCGTGCTGGACGTGATGATGCCGGAAATGAACGGCCTGGACGTGCTCAAGGAAATCCGCAAGGACAGCCGTGTGCCGGTGGTTATGCTCACTGCCCGGGGCGATGACCTGGACCGTATTCTCGGCCTTGAGCTGGGCGCTGATGATTATGTGCCCAAGCCCTGTAATCCGCGCGAATTGCTGGCGCGCATCCGCGCCATCCTGCGCCGCTCCGGCACCCCTGCGCCGCAGGGAATCATAAGCCACGAGGACCTGGAACTTAACCAGGGTAACCGCACCCTGTTAAAAGACGGAGCCGCGGTTGAGCTGACCAGCACCGAATTCAGCATTCTGCAGACCCTGCTGCAACACCGCGGTGAGGTTGTCAGCAAACGCGACCTGTACCTGTCCGCGCTGGGCCGCGAACCGGTGGCGCACGACCGCAGTGTCGACATGCACGTCAGTAACCTGCGGCGCAAGATCGGTCCAGCCCGAGACGGGGAGAACCGGATCGAAACCATACGCGGCATCGGCTATCAATACCGGGTAGCCTGAGCACAGGTCCGGCCGTTATTGTGTCCAAATTATTCTGGAGATTGTTTCTTACCCTGTGGCTGAGCGTGGTGGGTTTTTCGGCTGCCATTGGCTGGCTGAATGACAAGCTGGCACGTGAGCAATGGGCGGAAGAGCCGGCCAACACCTTCTCCCGCGGTATGTTCCGCATCGGTCAGCGATTGAAGCTGACCCTGGCGGAACAGGGTGCGGATGCGGCGCGGGCCGAATTGCTTGCGGTACCGCGTTATTCACGCAGTTATGTCTACGTGGAAGATCAGCAGAATCGCGAATTGCTGCAGCGTGATTCCGCCCTGTCATTGCTGCGCGAACGCCGCCGCACCATGGAAAAGGAGGAGGTGCGAGGCCGTGATGGGGTGGAGTACTCCATTTATCTGGTTGATCGCCTGCCCCCGACTACCTTGCTGGCGCCGGGGCCGCAGGGTACCGCGCTGCGTATCCTGGCCGCGGCTCTGATCAGCGCGCTGGTAAGCTTTTTCCTGGCGCGCTCGATGACCGCGCCGCTGGAGCGGCTGCGCACCGCCACGCGCAAGATCGCGGCCGGTGACCTGGATACCCGGGTGGGGCCACTGATCGCCCGCCGCAAGGACGAGTTTGGCCAGCTGGCGGTCGATTTCGACGTGATGGCAGAGCGTATGCAAACCCTGCAACAGGCCAACCGGCGATTGTTGCGGGATGTGAGCCACGAACTGCGTTCACCATTGGCGCGGCTCAGCGTGGCGCTGGAAATTGCCCGTGGCAAGGGTGCCGATAACATTGCTTCCGAACTGGACCGCATCCAGCTGGAAGGTGAACGGCTGGAGGCGCTGGTCAATGACGTGCTTGGCCTGCTGCGGGAAACCTCGGAGCATTCCGCCAAGCAGGACGAAGACCTGGACCTGCCCGAACTGCTGGCAGAACTGGTCGAAGTGGTGAACTACGAAGTGGCGGAAGGGCAGGCCGGTATACGTCTGCAGGCACCGGAAAGCCTGCCATTCCGCGGCGATCGCGAACTGCTGTGGCGGACCATGGAAAACCTGTTGCGTAACGCTTTGCGGCACACTGACCCGGCGCGTGGGGTGGAATTGACGCTGTACAAGGAGGCGTCCGGCCGCTCGCTGATCATTACCGTCAGGGATTATGGTGCCGGTGTGCCCGAGGCGGAATTGACCAAGATATTCGAGGCGTTTTACCGCGTTCAGGAATCACGCGACCGCATCAGCGGGGGGCATGGCATTGGCCTTTCCATCGCGGCGGCGGCGGTGGGCCGGCACGGAGGCCAGATTGAGGCCAGCAATGCGCCGGACGGCGGGTTGATGATGACCGTAAGCCTGCCGCTCACCCAGCAACTGGCCTGAAGCCAGTCACCGTTCTCGCGTTGCGCCCATCAGGCACGCTGCCACGGAAAGGCCAGTACCGACTGGATCGCTTCCAGCCGGGTAATGGCCATCAGCAGGCGGTCAACTCCCAGCGCCACTCCAGCGCAGTCCGGCAGCCCTTTTTCCATGGCAGCCAGCAGCCGTTCATCCAGCGGTTGTATGTCATCGCCCTGCAAGCCTCGTTGGCGCTGTTCGCGCTCAAACCGCTGCCGTTGTTCCGTGGCATCGGTCAGCTCCTGGTAGCCGTTGGCCAGTTCCGCCGGACCCAGGTAGACCTCGAATCGTTCGGCCAGGTCGGGCTGCCCGCGGCGGATGCGGGCCAGCGCGGCCTGGTCAGCGGGAAAATCGTGAACTATGGTGATGGTTTCACCGCCCAGCGCTGGCTGTATCACGTGGCTGATCAACAGGTCCAGCCATTGCCGCAGGTCCAGCGGACCGGAGCGGATGCCATGGTCCTGGGCATGCTGGGCAAGTTCCGCCTCGTCGCAGTGAAACGGGTCGACTCCCAGCTGACGCTGGAACAGTTCGCGATAGCTAATGCGCTGCACCGGCCATGAGTCAAACTGGCCTGCGCCGCAATAGCGCACCAGGTCTACCACTTCGTCCGCCAGCTCAAGGTAGTTCCAGCCGGCGTGATACCACTCCAGCATGGTGAATTCCGGGTTATGCCAGCCACCACTCTCACCGGAGCGGAATACTTTACCCAGCTCGTAAATGTCGCTCAGCCCGGACGCCAGCAGGCGTTTCATCGGGAACTCAGGTGAAGTCCGCAGAAAGCGTTGCGGCGAGGTTTCGGCGCTTATGGATAGAATACTCGGGTCGCTGTTGGCGGCTTGCGACAGCAGCGGTGTTTCCACTTCCATGACCTGGCGCTCGCTGAAAAAGCGGCGAATGGCGGCGAACAGCCGGGCCCGTGCTTCCAACGCGTCGCGGGAAGCCGAGGGTTGCCAATCACGGCTTGTGCGGTGTGGTGTGTTGAAACTCATGCAGTTGCCGGTGCCGGGTTGATGTCCAGGGTGACGCCGATAGCGGCGAGGTTGTCCGTTTCCTGGCGTAAATCGGTCATTGTCAGGGGGTGTGAGTCACTCCATTCCACTGCAAACGTGGCGCTGATGCATTGATTTTCAAGCGCCAGCTGAAACCGGGGAACCGCACCACTGTCGCGCGTGCGGCACAGGATGCAGGCAAAGCGCAGGCAAAACAGCGTGTAGCGCAATGGATCGTGCAAGCGGGCCGGCAAATGGCGGGCAAAATCACGTGGAACGGCGCGCCGGTGGTGGCCCACCAGGGCGGCCAGGAACTGCTGCTCCTGGTGGGTGAAGCCGGCCATGTCCGAGTTCCCCACCAGGTAAGCCGAGTGGCGCTGGTAATGGCTGTGCGAAACACTCAGGCCGACTTCGTGCAAGTCCGCCGCCCAGCACAGCAGGCGTTGATGGACGTCGCGCAAATGGGCCGCGTGTTCAATCTGCCGGAAAGCATCAAGGGCGGTTTGCCGCACCAGCTCCGCCTGGCTGGATTCCACCCCGTAGCGGGACAGGAATGCGCTGATGGTCTTGGTGCGCGGGTCGTGGTTTTTCAGCCGGCCAAGCAAGTCGTGCAGCACGCCTTCGCGCAGGGCAAACGGAGAGGCTTTCAACGTGTCGATGCCAAAGGCATTGAAACAGGCGCACAGCATGACCAGGCCACCCACAAGTACCGGGTGGCGGCGTTCTGAAAGCCCGGGCAATTGCACCTCTTCGATGCGTTTGAAGTCCAGCAGTTTATCGCGCAGCCGCAACAGCGCGGCGGCATTTATATCCTTTTCAATCCAGCCCTGCTGGCGGCAGATTTCGGTAATGGCCAGTACGGTTCCGCTGGAGCCGATGACGGTTTGCCAGCCGGTGCGGATGTAGCGCAAGCGTAATTCCTGCAACTCAGCCATGACACAATCAACTGCCTTGTTCCAGCGCTTGCGGGTGATGGCGCCATCGGCAAAAAAGCGCCGCGTCAGCGAGACGCAACCGAACTGCACGCTTTCCATTTCCAGTGGTTCCAGGCCTTCGCCAATTATGAGTTCAGTGCTGCCACCGCCGATGTCGATAACCAGTCTGCGCTGGTCATGCCCGGACACCCCCTGCGATACGCCCAGGTACACCAGGCGGGCTTCTTCGCGGCCGCCGATGATGTCGATCGGACATTCCAGGCCGGTTTCCGCCACCATCAGAAAGGCATTGGCATTCTTTAGCCGGCGGAAGGTCTGGGTACCGACTGCCCGCATGTTGTCGGCCGGAATGCCACGCAGGCGCTGGCCGAAGCGGGCCAGGCAGGACAGTGCGCGTTGCTGGGTATCTTCGTCCAGCCGCCCGGAAGCATCCAGGCCGCCCCCCAGCCGCACCATTTCCTTGATGCGGTCAATGACCCGCAGCTCGCCATGCTCCATGCGGGCCACCAGCAGGTGGAAGCTGTTGCTGCCCAGGTCTATGGCGGCATAGGTCTGCGCGCGTTCGGGGCTCGACATGTAAAAATCACTCCGCGCTGTGGTGGTGGCCTCGACGGCCTGTTGGCGCCACAGTATGCCATGCCCGCATGACCGCGGAGTGACCCCGATGATTACTTGAACTTGAAGCTGAGCTCCAGATGCAGGCGTTCGTAATCATCACTACCCGGTGTGCCGATCAGCATTTCGTTCTGAAACCAGGTGGCCTGCAGGTTCCAGTTGTCCTGCAAGGCATAGCCTCCCTTGAAAATCCAGCCATGGCTGTTGGTTCCACCGCCGCCGTAGTCCGAGTCGGTCAGCAGGCCAAGAACGGCATCCGCTTCTATGTGTTGGTAGATCCACGCCAGTTCCCAGTCACCCTGCTTTTTGATGTTGCCGTATTTCAGGCCGGTTGCCCAGGCGGTATTTTCTTCATCCGGGTCGAGATTGACGACGTAATCAATAAACACCAGGGCGGGGCGGCCAAAAGCCTGAAAGCCCAGCTCTGCAAAGGCCTCAATTTCTTCGTAATCGTACAGGTAAGTCAGCGTGTCAGGGTCGTAGCTATTGCCAAAGAAGTCGTTGTCATCACCAAAAAATGAACGCTTCCCTGCCATATCGAACTGATAGTATCCGGCTCCGGCCGTGAGTTTGATGTTTTCACCCAGGGCCAGGTTGAAGCCACCCTGCAGGCCATAGGAGAACTCGTAGTTCTGCTCCTTGCTGTCACCTTCCATCCAGGTGCCAATACCATTGACGAACAGGTTGCCGTTGTCATACTGGAAAGCGGTGCCTTCCGGGTTCCAGTCGCCATCCCACAACAGGCCGTTTTTGCCGGGGCGGAACAGCAGGTTCTTGAATTTGCCGCCGACCACCGTGGTGTTGCTCAGGCCGGACCACTGGAAATAGGCCAGGTCGAGGTTGAGGTCCTTGGTGGAGCCAGCTGAACCGAAAGTCTGGTTGGATGACACCGGGTCGTCGGTACCGCTGGCCAGACCGATTCCGACCTGCAGGGTGGGCGAAATGTCCGCCTCCAGTTGAGCGCGCGC
>JBFIHZ010000011.1:0-26375 GCA_041601535.1 Lysobacterales bacterium
ATCAGCAAAACCTTTCGCCAGGGCAGCAAGGAAATCAAGGTGTTGCAGGGCATTGACCTGCAACTCCATCCCGGCCAGTCGGTGGCCATCGTGGGCGCGTCGGGCGCCGGTAAAAGCACGCTGTTGCATATCCTCGGCGGCCTCGACCGGCCGGATACCGGCGAAGTGCGGGTGGACGGCCAATCGTTGTGGAGCCTGAGCGAATCGGCTCGTGGCGCCATGCGCAACCGCACCATGGGCTTTGTTTACCAGTTCCACCACCTGCTGCCGGAATTCACCGCGCTGGAAAATGTAGCCATGCCGCTGTTGATCCGCGGTGAGACCACAGCCGTGGCGCGTCAGCGCGCCACTGACCTGCTGACCAAGGTCGGGCTGGACCACCGCATGGACCACAAGCCCGGCGAACTGTCCGGCGGTGAACGGCAACGTGCCGCCGTGGCCAGGGCGCTGGTGGGCGGTCCGCGCGTGGTGCTGGGCGATGAGCCCACCGGCAACCTGGATGAACGCACCGCGGCGCATGTGTATGACCTCTTGCTGGAACTCAATCGCGAGTTGAAAACCAGCCTGTTGCTGGTGACCCACGACACCCGCCTGGCGGCGCGGATGGACCGTCAACTCGAACTGCACCTGGGGTGTGTCCGCTCCCTGAGTTGATGCGCCGATGGCGGGCGGCGGGGCGGTAGCGGGGCAAAGGTTTAACTGTCTGCTCAGCCCGGTCAGCGGTTTTTCCGCTGGCGTGCTGCTGGCCGTGGTTGCTTTCAGCGCCAACTGGCCCTTGTGGCCGCTGCTGTGCTGTGTCGTGTTGCTGCTGGCATGGTCGCTATACCCACGTTACTACCGGGCGGGCGGGGCGGTGACGGAAATCACCCCAGCCCCGCCTGCGCAACCACTTCCGCTCCTGTATGTGACCCTGACGCTGGGGCTGTGCTGGGGTAACCATGGCCTGCGGCAGGCCCTGGACGACCGCTTGCCAGCGGAGCTTGCCGGCAGCCGACTGTCCCTGGCCGGTTCCGTGGCCGGCCTGCCGGAAGTGCAGCCGGCGTACACCCGGTTTCTGTTCCGGCCGCAGCGCGGCCAGCCATGCCCGCACAACACTGACACGACGTGCAGCGCACTGTCGCCCGCCACAGATGTACCCACTACATTACTGGTGTACTGGTACCGCGAGGCGCCGCCACTGGTGCCGGGACAGGTCTGGCGGCTGGAATTGCAGCTCAAGCCGCCCTGGGGCCGTGTCAACTTCCATGGGCCGGACCGCGAGCGCTGGTTGTTTGCTGCTGGCATTGGCGGTCAGGCCACGGTCCGCTCCGGGCAGCTGATGGCGTCACCGGCAACCGCGCTTACCCACTGGAACCGGCTGCGGCACGCGGTGCGCGGGCGGCTGGAACAGTTCATGCCCGAGCAAGGCCGCCGTGGTCTGGTGCTGGCGCTGGCCATTGCCGACCGCAGCCAACTGAAGCAGCGCGATGCGCTCACACTCAGCCGCACCGGCACCGCTCACCTGCTGGCCATTTCGGGATTGCACGTCGGCCTGGCCGCGGCGTTTGGCTTTTGGCTGGCGCGGCTGGTGCTGCTGCTGATCCCGCCGCGCTGCTTGCGTGGGCAAGCCTACCCGGCCGCGCTGCTGGCCAGCGGCATGGTGGCCCTGGTCTATGCCGGTCTGGCTGGCTTTGGCACGTCCACCGTGCGCGCCCTGATCATGCTGGCCGTGGCGCTGGGCTGCCTGCTGTGGCGGCGCAACATGCAGCCAGTCAGCATATTCGGTCTGGCGCTGGCTGCGGTACTGGCCTGGGATCCGGCAGCGGCCTTGACCGCCGGCTTCTGGTTGTCATTTGGCGCGGTGGCGGTATTACTGGCCTTATTCGTCGCCCGCAGGCACCGGCCGCAGGGACGCCTCAAGCAGTTGCTGCTGGCGCAGGCGGGCATGGTCCTCGCCCTGATGCCTATGACCGCCGGCTGGTTCGGGCTGGTCAGCCCGGCTGGCGGCCTGGCCAACCTGGTTGCCATTCCCTGGGTCAGCCTGGTGGTGGTGCCGCTGGTGTTGCTGGGCCTGCTGGTGCTGCCGTTCAGCGCCGCTGCCAGCCAGCTGGTGTTTGGCTGGTCCGGTGTGCTGGGTGAAGCTCTGTTGCAGCTGCTGCGGCACATGGCCAGCTGGCCGTGGGCCGCATTTGCCTTGCCACAACCGCCTGCCTGGAGCGTGGCGCTGGCCAGCCTGGGGGGATTGCTGTTGATGCTGCCGCGCGGCCTGCCACATCGCGGCCTCGGTGTGTTGTTATTTCTGCCGTTGCTGACCTGGCCACAACCACCGGCGGCTGGCGAGCTGCAACTGGATGTGCTCGATGCCGGGCAGGGTAGCGCGGTGCTGCTCAGCTCAGCCCATCATTTGCTGGTCTATGACAGCGGGCCAGGCAATGGCCTTGGCCACGGCCCCGGTGCAGACGCGAGCCAGAGGCTTGATGCAGGTTCCGATCGTGGCGCGGCGGCCGGCCAAAGACCTGGCGAAGCGCCACCGCCCCGGCCCTATCACCTGCTGGACAGCGTGCTGCTGCCGGCCATACGCCACAGCGGCCATAGGGCGCCCAGCCGGCTGCTGATCAGCCACGCAGACCTTGACCATGCCGGCGGGCTGTCCGCGCTGCGCCAGCAATTTCCACGCCTGCCGGTGTGGGCCAGCCTGCCGGCCCAGCGGCCCGGTGTGCGGGCCTGTCACGATGAGCTCGAATGGGGCTGGGATGGCGTGAGCTTTCGTCTGCTGCATCCTTCGCGCTACCTGCCGTACCAGGGCAATGACAGCTCCTGTGTGCTCAGTGCCCGGCTGGGTCACAGCAGCATACTGCTCAGCGGCGATATCAGCAGCGCCATCGAGCAACGCTTGCTGGGCGCGGCCATCGCGCCGCACCAGGTGCTGCTGGTGCCACACCATGGCAGCGAGACTTCGTCCGCGCCGGAGTTTTTGCAGGGCATCGCACCGCAACTGGCCATTGCCACCGCCGGGCTGGGCAACCGCTTCGGCTTTCCGCGCCCGAACATCCGGCAGCGCTATGCGGCCGCCGGCATCCCCTTCCTGGCTACCGGGGACTGTGGCGGCATACGGGTAAAACTGAACGCCGATGGCGGTCTGTGGGTGCGGACCGCGCGACTTCAGCGGGCGGCACCGTGGCGTTGGCCGGCCGCGCCGGGCTGCCCGTGAACAAAGCCGTCTGCCGGCCTGCGACGCGGCCTGTTTCAGCTAGATCAGGGCCGCGGTTGATGGCCTCAGTGCAACGCCCCATGTATCATGCGGGATGCCTGCCCTCAATGGAGTGATATTGCATGCTAGAAATCATTTATGCCGGCGGCTGGCTGATGGTGCCAATTATCCTTTGTTCCATCCTTTCCCTGACCATCACGGCCGAGCGCTTCCTGGCCCTGCGCCGTGTCAAAGTCTGTCCTGTCAGCGTGGCGGAACAGGTGGAAGAATGGGCCGCCCGGCATGAACTGGATAAACGCCATATTGACCAGTTACGTCATGGTTCAGCGCTGGGACGCATTCTGGCCGCTGCCCTGAGCAACCGCCATCGGCCGCGCGAACTGATCAAGGAAGCGGTGGAAGACACCGGCCGCCACGTGGTGCACGAACTGGAGCGTTTTCTCAATACATTGGGCACCATTGCCGGCATCTCGCCGCTGCTGGGCCTGCTGGGAACGGTGATCGGTATGATCAAGGTTTTTGCCGCGATCAACGCGCACGGTGTGGGCGATGCCAATGTGCTGGCCGGAGGCATTTCAGAAGCCCTGATCACCACGGCCGCCGGCCTCACCGTGGCCATTCCCAGTTATTTCTTTTACCGTTATTTCAAGGGCCGCGTGGACGAGTATGTCATTTCCATGGAGGAGCAGGCCATCAACCTGATCGAAGCCATCGAACGCGGTAACGTGGCGCAGCTGAGTTCGCGTGTGCCCGGAGGTTAAACGGTGAAACTGCGCCAGCACAGCGGTGACGAACCGGCCCTGGACCTGACGTCGTTGATCGACGTGGTGTTCCTGTTGCTGATTTTCTTTATGGTCAGCACCACGTTCGAACGCCAGGCCGCGCTGAAAGTGGATCTGCCGGAAGCCAGCTCGGTGGAAGCTCCGCCACAGCAAGTTGATAAGCTGGAACTGGTCATCAACGCGCAGGGTCGGATGTACCTGAATGACCAGCAACTGGTCGACGCCCGGGAACAGACCGTGAAAGCCGCCCTGCAACAAGCCGCCGGTGACAGCCGCTCGTTACCACTGATACTTCGTGCCGACCGCGAAACGCCCCATCACTACGTGGTGACGGTGATGGACGTGGCCGCACAAATGGGCTTTACCAACCTGTCGATTGCGGCCGACCGCAGCAGCGGGACCCAGCAGTGAAAACAAGCGGCACGTCTGCGCTGGCCGTATACCGGCGGCTGTGGACCTACACGCGCCGCTACTGGCCGATGTTCGCGCTCGGCCTGCTGGGTGTGAGCATCGACGCGGGCATGCAGGCAGCCTTTGTGAAATTCATGGAACCGCTGATCGACCGCGTGTTTGTAGGCAAGGATTCGGAATTCGGGCTGTGGCTGGCCGGCATCATTGCACTGATCAGTATTGGCCGGGTAATTGGCAATTTCGCCGGCGTGTATGGCATGGAATGGGTCGGGCGCAAGGTGGTGGCCGACCTGCGTTTCGAGTTGTTCCGGCAATATGTGTCCTTGCCGGCCGCCTGGTTTGACCGCTATTCCTCCGGTCAGCTGATTTCCAAGCTGGCCTATAACAGCGAACAGGTGGCCAACGCGGCCACCAAGTCCATCGTCTCGGCGTTCCGCGACGTGGTACTGGTCATATTGCTGGTTGCCGTGATGGTGACCAGCAACCTGAAACTGACCCTGGTGATGCTGCTGCTGGTGCCGATGATCGGTTTGCTGGTAACCGTGATCAGCAAGCGCTTCCGTAAAATCAGCCACCGCATCCAGGATTCCATGGGAAATGTTTCGCACGTGACCGAAGAAGCGGTAACCGGCCACCGTGTGGTCAAGGTGTTCCAGGGCCAGGAAACGGAGATCCAGCGGTTCCAGGCGGTGAATGAAAAAACCCGGCGGCTGCACATGCGCATGGAAGCCACCCACCTGGCAGGCTCGTCCATGGTGCAGATTGCCGCCGGCCTGGCCATCGTGTTGCTGATGATAATCGCCACCCGGCCGGACATGCTAAACGACATTTCTGCGGGCACCTTTACTACCATTTTCTGGGCCATGGTCGGCACCATTCCGCCGTTGAAGCGCCTGACGACGGTGCAATCGCAACTGCAAAAAGGCATTGCCGCCGCTGACAGCATATTCCAGGTGCTGGACACCGAACCGGAAAAAGACAGTGGCAGTTTTTCCACCCCCCGGGTAAAGGGTGAAATCGAATTCCGCAACGTTTCATTCAGCTACCCCGGCAGTGAGCAGCCGGTGCTGAATGACGTCAGTTTTACCGTGCCGGCAGGCAGCGTAACCGCGCTGGTCGGCCATTCCGGCAGCGGCAAAACCACGCTGGCCGGTTTGCTGCCACGGTTTTACCCCTACAGTTCGGGCCATGTGCTGCTGGATGGCCGGGAACTGGGAGAATACCGGCTGGACAACCTGCGCAGCCAGGTGGCACTGGTCAGCCAGGACGTGGTGTTGTTCAACGACACGGTGGCCGGCAATATCGCCTACGGTGCGCTGGCCGGCGCACCACGTGAGCGCATCGAGCAGGCCGCGCGCGCCGCCCATGCGATGGAATTCATCGAACGCCTGCCGCAGCAACTCGACACCCTGGTGGGTGAAAACGGCACCTTGCTGTCGGGTGGTCAGCGCCAGCGCCTGGCCATTGCCCGCGCCTTGCTGAAAGACGCCCCGATCCTGATCCTGGATGAGGCCACCTCAGCGCTGGACAATGAATCCGAGCGCGTGATCCAGCAGGCACTGGCCGAGGTGATGAAGCACCGCACCACGCTGGTCATCGCGCACCGCCTGTCCACCATCGAGAACGCCGACCAGGTGATCGTGCTGGAGCAGGGCCGGGTGGTGGAAAGCGGCACGCACCGGCAACTGCTGGAGCAGGGCGCCGTCTACGCCAGCCTGTACCACACCCAATTCGCCACGGACAAAACCAGCCATGCGGAAGGGCGTTGAAAACTGGCTGAACCAGGTCTGGTACGGCGACCTGCAGGCGCCTGCCTGGCTGCGTGCGCTGTCACCGCTGTACCGCGGCCTCTACCTGATTCACCGGCACCTGCAGCGCGCCCGGCAACCGCTGGTCCTGCAGGGCAAGGCCATCGTGGTGGTGGGTAACATCACCGCCGGGGGCAGCGGCAAAACCCCGCTGGTGCTGCGTTTGTGCCGGCTGGCGCAACAGGCCGGTCTGAAACCGGGCATTGTCAGCCGCGGCTATGGCAGCCAGGTGCGTGAACGCACCCTGGTCAGCCCGGATGACAGCGCACAGCTGGTTGGCGACGAACCGTTATTGCTGGCGCGCCGCAGCGGCGTACCGGTGGTGATCGGTGCCGACCGTTGCGCCAGCGCGCAGTGGTTGTTCGAGCGCGCTATCGACCTGGTGATCAGCGACGACGGCTTGCAACACCATCGTCTGCCGCGTTCGATCGAAATTTGCGTGGTGGATGGCGTGCGGGCATTCGGCAACGGCCATTTGCTGCCCGCCGGCCCGCTGCGTGAGCCGGTCAAACGGCTGCAGCACGTGGACTACGTGGTGGTCAATGGCGGCGAAGCCGACAGCCTTGCGCCGCGCGACCGGCTCAGCGGAGTCGGTGCCACAGGCGATCAGGACGGGCAAGCCGGCAGCCAGCGGCGCGCAAGCGAACAGGCTGGCGTCGACCTGGGCAAGGCCATTGCGATGCAACTGGTGCCTGGCATATTGCACTCACTGCAGGGTGATCTGACCTGGCGGCTGCCGCAGTTTGCCGGTTGCAAGGTGAATGCGGTGGCCGGCATTGGCAACCCCGAGCGTTTTTTCAACGTGCTGCAACAAGCCAATTTGCAGGTTAACCGGCACCCATTCCCGGACCACCACACTTTCACCCGGGAAGACTTCGCCACGCTGCCACCGGGCCTGCCCATCATCATGACCGAAAAAGACGCGGTAAAATGCACCGACATGAACCTGAAAAATGCCTGGTACCTGGCGGTAAACGCCCAATTGCCCGCAGCCTGGGAGCACGAACTGATTGAGCGCGTGCGCAACCAGGTGCATGGCTGGAAGTCGGACGGCCGCAATGGAGCGGGCGCATGAGCCCGGCTGCGCAATTGCCTGAATTCCATATCGTCATTCCGGCACGCATGGCATCACAGCGTTTGCCGGACAAGCCGCTGGCGGATGTAGCCGGCCGGCCGCTGTTACAGCATGTCTGGCAGTGCGCCATGCAGGCACAGGCGGCGTCGGTGGTGGTTGCTACCGATGATGAACGCATCCGCGCTGCCGCTGAATCATTTGGCGCGCAAGCCGTCATGACGGCGCCAACACACCAGAGCGGCAGCGACCGCATCGCCGAATGCGCGCGCCTGCTCAACTGGCCGCAGGACACTCTGATCGTCAACCTGCAAGGGGATGAACCGCTGATGCCGCCGGCCTGTCTGCAGCAGGTGGCCTGCCTGCTGGCAGATGACCCCGACGCCGCCATGGCCAGCCTGTTCTGGCCGCTGGAGCAGGCGGAGGAAATCAACAACCCCAACGTGGTCAAGGTGGTCACGGCCAGCGATGGCAGCGCGCTGATATTCAGCCGTTCGGTGATACCGTATCCGCGCGAGCACTCTGATCTGCAAGCGGCGCTGGCGGCCGGCCAGCGCTGGAAGCGGCACGTCGGCTTGTATGCCTACCGCGCCGGTGCATTGCAGGCCATGGCCGGTACCGCACCCACCCCACTGGAACAAAGCGAAAAACTGGAACAGCTGCGCGTGCTGGAAAGCGGTGGCCGCATAGCTATGGCGCAAGCCTGCGAGGCCATCCCTGCCGGCGTGGACACAGCTGCCGATCTGGAGCGGGTGCGACAGGTTTTACAGCACTGACAGCACGCCGATCATATTTAATGCTATTTCTTGATCTAACTCATAACCTACTGAATATATAAGGATATGAAAACGCCGGAGGCCAGCGAAACATTTGACGGCAAAACCTTCGCGGCGCGCCTGCCCACGCGGCCGGGCGTTTACGTCATGCGTGATGCCGACGGCAGCACGCTGTACGTCGGCAAGGCGCGGAACCTGCGCAAGCGGGTGCGTAGCTATTTTGATGGCCGCCCCAAGGTGGAGCGCATCATGCGCATGGTGGCACGCATCGCCTCCATGGACATCAGTCTGACGCGCACCGAAGGTGAAGCACTGCTGCTGGAAAACGAGTGGATCAAATCGCTCAAGCCGCGCTACAACATCCTGCTGCGTGACGATAAATCCTACCCGTGGCTGAAACTCACCACCACGCACGAGTTTCCGCGCATCGCCTTTCATCGCGGCGCGCTGGAAAAAAAAGACCGCCACTTTGGTCCGTACCCCTCGGCCAGCTCCGTGCGCGAAAGTATCAACCTGATCCAGAAACTGTTTCGTCTGCGCAATTGCGAGGACAGCTATTTCGCGCACCGCCGGCGGCCCTGCCTGCAATACCAGATCCGCCGTTGCACCGCGCCGTGTGTTGATTTTGTCACGCCGGAGGAATACCAGGAGCAGGTCAGTGATGCCATCCTGTTCCTGGAAGGCAAGGACGACAAGATCATTGACCGGCTGATCCGCCGCATGGAACGGGCGGCCGGGCAGATGGAATACGAAACCGCGGCGGTGTACCGCGACCAGATCAGTACGCTGAAAAAGATGCACGCCCAGCAGTTTGTTTCCGGCGGTAATAACAACATCGACTTTATCGCGGTGGCCCAGGAGCAGGGCAAGAGTTGCGTGCAGGTGGTATCCATCCGCAATGGCCGCAACCTCGGGCAACGCAGTTTCTTCCCCAGCCAGGCGGAACAGCATGATGCCGCCGAGGTGCTGGATGCCTTCCTCGGCCAGTACTACCAGGAGCGCATGCCACCGGCGCAACTGGTGCTGAGTCATGCGGTGGAAAATGCCGATGTGCTGGCGCCGGCGTTCTCACTGAAAGCCGGCCGCAAAGTGGAATTGCAGCCCCATCCACGGGGCGACCGCCGCCAGGCCCTGCAAATGGCCCTGCAGAATGCACGCCAGTCGCTGGGGCTGAAACTGGCCAGCCAGGCCAATATCACGCGGCAATTTGAAGCCCTGGCCGAGGTGCTGAAGCTGGAAGAGCCGCCGCAATGGGTGGAATGCTTTGACATCTCCCATACCGCCGGCAACCAGGCGGTGGGTTCCTGCGTGGTGTTTGACCAGAACGGCCCGGTCAAATCCCGCTACCGGCGTTATAACCTCAAGGACATCACGCCGGGCGACGATTACGCCGCCATGCACCAGGTGCTGTCCCGCCGTTATGGCCGCATGCAGGCCGAAGAGGGCAGCTTTCCGGACCTGGTCATGATCGATGGCGGCAAAGGACAGCTCAAGCAGGCCATCGAGGTGATGGACGAACTCGGCCTGGGGGATATCGCGCTGGTCGGCATCGCCAAGGGCCCGTCGCGCCGGCCGGGGTATGAACAATGGGTGCAGCCCGGCAGCAACATCGAATTGTTTCCCGGGCCGGCCTCACCGGCTTCCCACCTGGCGCAACAGATCCGCGACGAGGCCCACCGGTTTGCCATCACCGGGCATCGCGGCCGGCGCAACAAGGCCACCACCCGATCCAGCCTGGAAGATATTCCCGGCGTGGGCCCGAAGCGGCGGCGGCAGTTACTGAATCATTTTGGTGGTCTGCAGGGCGTGTCACGTGCCGGCGTGGAGGAATTATCCAGCGTGCCGGGTATCAACCAGCATCTGGCCGAACAGATATTCAAGGCGCTGCATGGCTGAGGTGGCCCGGATCGGGCCGCTGCGCGCGTTGCCATAACAAGGTAACCGGACGGTGCCGCAGGCACATGGCCCGGCCGGTAAACGGCGTTCTGTTTAAGCGACATGTCTTTATAGGTCACAGTCTGCGATAATACGCGCTTGTCCAACCCGCTGAACCGTGCACATCCATGACCCTGACTTCACCCACCATACTCACCTTGCTGCGCATTGCGCTGGTGCCGGTGCTGGTGTTGTTGTTTTACCTGCCCATGCACTGGTCCAACCTGGCCACCGTGGTGATCTTCGTGCTGGCTGCCGTGACCGACTGGGCCGATGGTTTCCTGGCCCGGCGCATGGGGCAAATGTCCCGCTTTGGCGCATTCCTCGACCCGGTGGCCGACAAGATCATGGTGGCCACGGCGCTGATCCTGCTGGTGCAGCGGCAACAGTCACACGAAGCCGTGTTCGCCATCGCGGCGGCCGTTATCGTTGGCCGCGAGATCACCATTTCCGCCTTGCGTGAATGGATGTCTGAAGTGGGCGCACGCGCACTGGTCAATGTTTCCTGGGTGGGCAAAACCAAAACGGGCTTCCAGATGACGGCCATCGGTTTTTTGCTGTATCACGATGACATCTGGATATTCCCCATCGCGCTGATTGGCGAGGTCCTGCTGTACACGGCCGCCTTACTGACCTTGTGGTCCATGTGGATTTACCTGAAAGCCGCCTGGCCGGTGATGAGCGATTCACGTCACCATCAGCATTTCGAACAACAGGAATTTGAAGCGGACGAGCAGCGCCGGGCCCGGACGAGCACACAGGATACAACCGCAGACGTGGCCGGGCCGGCAGCCGAACCCGCAGATTGAGCAAACCCAACGATGTCTGAAGCAGCCCAACGCCGGCCCACACCGACCGTCCACATCGGCTCGGTTGCCATTGGCAGCCAGCACCCGATCGTGGTGCAGTCGATGACCAATACCGACACCGCGGACGCCAAGTCCACCGCCCGCCAGGTGGCCGAACTGGCGCGTGCCGGTTCTGAACTGGTGCGCATTACCGTAAATACGCTGGAAGCGGCGCAGGCCGTGCCGGACATCGTGCGCCGGCTGGAAATGATGTCCTGCGAGGTGCCGCTGATTGGTGATTTTCATTACAACGGCCACCAGTTGTTGAGCGCGGTTCCGGATTGTGCCCGGCTGCTGGCCAAGTACCGCATCAATCCCGGCAATGTGGGATTCGGGCGCAAGCGCGATGACCAGTTCGCCACCATTATCGAGCACGCCATCCGCTACGATAAACCGGTGCGTATCGGTGTTAACTGGGGCAGCCTGGATGCCAAATTACTGGCCCGCCTGATGGATGAAAACGCCGCTTTGCCGAAACCGCAGGATGCACGCCAGGTGATGCGCGAAGCCTTGATCCGTTCGGCGGTAGACAGCGCCAGCCAGGCCGAAAGCCTGGGCCTGGCACATGACCGCATCATCCTTTCCTGCAAGGTCAGCGACGTGCAGGACCTGATCGCCGTGTACCGCGAGCTGGCCAATCGGTGTGACTACCCGCTGCACCTCGGCCTGACCGAGGCTGGCATGGGCAGCAAGGGCATCGTCTGCTCCACCGCCGCACTGGCGGTGCTGCTGCAGGAAGGCATAGGCGATACCATTCGCATCTCGCTGACCCCGGAGCCAGAGCAGCCGCGCACCGACGAGGTCATCGTGGCGCAGGAACTGCTGCAAAGCATGGGGCTACGCGCCTTCGCGCCAATGGTTACCGCTTGCCCGGGCTGTGGGCGCACCACCAGCACGGTGTTCCAGGGCCTGGCCCGTGACGTGCAAAACTACATCCGGCAACGCATGCCGGAATGGCGCACGCAGTACCGCGGCGTGGAAAACCTGTCACTGGCGGTGATGGGTTGCGTGGTCAACGGCCCGGGTGAGAGCCGTCACGCCAACATCGGCATCAGCCTACCCGGCACCGGCGAAGCGCCGGTGGCACCGGTGTTCGTTGACGGCAACAAACACGTGACCCTGCGCGGCGAAGAATTGACGGATGATTTTTTGCAGCTGATTGAAACCTACGTGCAGGAACATTACCCCCCTTACCTTGAACCTGAAAGCAAGCAGACACCATGAGCCTGTTGAGAAAACCCCGGTTGGCGGATACCGCCGACCGCCATGTGCTGTATCAGCAATCGGTGCAGGACACCGAAGCGGAAATCGACTTTGTCGAAGAAACCTGGAACGAACTACGCCAGCGCCCGGCCGAACTGCTGCGCGAGGATTTTTGTGGCACGGCCAATACCGCCTGCGAATGGGTGCGCCGGGATGAGCACAATTATGCCATCGGCGTGGACCTGGATGCCGATGTGCTGGCCTGGGGCGAGCAGCACAACCTGGCGGAACTGAACCCGGACGAACAAAGCCGCATCGAACTGATTCACGGCAACGTGCTGGACGTGCGGCCGGAACGCGCCGACATCATCCTGGCGATGAACTTCAGCTATTTCCTGTTCCGCACCCGCGCCGGGCTGCTGGAGTACTTCCGCTGCGCGTACGACGGACTGGAAGATGATGGCATCCTGTTCCTGGATGCCTACGGCGGTTACGATGCGCCGCGCGAGATTGAAGAAACACGCGATTGCGACGGGTTCGTGTACATCTGGGACCAGGCCTCGTTCAACCCGATCGATTCCAGCATGACCTGTCATATCCATTTCGAGTTTCCCGACCGCTCACGCATGGAACAGGCCTTCACCTACCACTGGCGCCTGTGGACCCTGCCGGAAATCAGGGAGCTGTTGCACGAGGCTGGTTTCAGCCAGGTGGATATTTACTGGGAAGGCACCGACGAGGAGAGCGAAGAGGGTAATGGCATTTACGAGCCCCGCGAAGTGGGCGAAGCCGATGCCGGCTGGGTGTGCTATATCGTGGCGCAGCGCTGAACCAGGCATTCAGGCCGGCACGGATATGACCCGGTTCTGTACCTGATAAAGGGCCATGGCCTTGAGGTGATGGCGCTGCAGCAGGCGGCCGTCATCACGCCGGGCGGGCCTTGCGCCGCGCGGCATGCGCCTGTCCCTGGTAGCTCAGGCCGCTGATTTCCGCGGACGGATCCAGCGACGTGACCAGCAGCGCCACTGCCGGCAATTCACCGGCTGTGGCCACATCCACCACCACAGCTTCCGTTTCCCCGCCAGCACTGGTTTGCAGCATCAGCGCATCGCCAGCTACCAAACCGGAGTGATGGTCGGTTTCAATAATCAGGGGTTTGCGTTTTACCGTGCCCAGGTAGCGCGCCCGGGCAACGATTTCCTGCCCCGGGTAACAGCCCTTGCTGAAACTCACCGCGCCCAGTTGCTCCAGTCCCAGCATCTGCGGGATAAAGCGTTCACTGCTGGTGGTGTTCAGCCAGCTGACACCTTGCAACAACTCATGGCGGTGCCAGTGCGCTGGCGACAGGAGTTGTTCCTCGCCAACCGAACCATCTGTGGACGGGGGAGGGGCCGACATCCCTGCAGCGGCCACGCAATACTGCAGGTCCAGCCCGGGCAGGCGGATCAGCCCTGTCTCCGGCACGGCGCGAACAGCGGCCGGCACCGCATAAACGGTTGCCTGCTGATCAACCGTAATGTCCACATTGGAGCGCAATACATACATGCGCAGACGTCGCTCCAGCCCGGCCAGCAAACTGCTGGCCAACAGCAAGCGCCAGTTGTCCGCTTGCCGGTTGACCAGGATCACTGCGATCACCTGCCCCTTGGGTGAGCAATAGGCCGCCAGGGTGCTGTCACCTTCCGCCAGCGCGAGGATATCGGCGCTTAACTGTGCCTGCAGAAACGTACCGGCGTCAGCGCCGGTGAAGTGCAACACGCCAAGATAGGGTAGGGCAATCATGGTGTTTTCAGGGGTCTCCGTTACGGGGTTCAGGCCATTCAATATGGGCGGCCAGTGCGCTGAATACAAGGCGGATACGCAGCACCTGTACAGCCAGTGACTGCTATCTGCCAAAAAAGCCGCATGAGCGCTTGATTAAACGGCGTTGAATCAGTAGTCTTGCCGGGTTAACGTTACCGGGTTCGAAGGACAAAAACACAACGTGTCACACACCGCCACCACACGCCCGCAGAATGCCAGCGGAACGGAACCCGGCCAACAGCAAGACGACCTCACCCGGGCCACACCCCTGCAGCACAAAAAAAGCAAGGAAATCGGCGGCCAGAAAGGGCCCGAACCGACGCGTTTTGGCGACTGGGAGAAAAACGGTCGTTGCACCGACTTTTAAGCCCGACACAGGCGCTTGCAGCTGAACCCGATCGATAGACTGGAAAACTGACCCGTGAAACCAAGACCCGTATCCCCGTTCATGCTCGGTCCGCATTACCGACCGCAACTGACCTCCATGTTGTCGATTCTGCATCGCGCCACCGGCGTGGTGCTGTCGCTGGTCGGTATTCCGCTGTTGCTGTGGTGGCTGATTGCCGCCGGCCGCGGCGCCGAGGCTTATAACGCGATGGCAGAGTGCCTGTCGGGAGTGCTCGGCAGCCTGGCGCTGGTGGCCTGCGTATTCAGCCTTAGCTTCCACTTCTTTAACGGCATCCGCCACCTGGTCTGGGACACCGGCCGCTGGCTGGACCTGGAAAATGCCTACCGTTCCGGCTGGGCCGTGGTGGTGGCCAGCTTGCTAAGCACCGGCCTGCTGATTGGAGCCCTGCTATGAATGACATGACCAATCCTCTGGCCAGGGCGCGCGGCCACGGCAGCGCCAAGTCCGGCGTACACCACTGGATCGCACAGCGCTTCACCTCGGTGGTACTGCTGGTACTGATTCCCTGGCTGGTGTACGCGCTTTGCAGCCTGCTGGGCCAGGGCCATGCGGCCGCCGTGCAATTCATCGCCCAGCCGTGGAACGCCACCTTGCTGGTGCTGCTGCTGGTGGTACTCGCCTACCATGCGGCGCTCGGGCTGCAGGTGGTTATTGAAGACTATATTCACAACAGGGCGCTGGAACTGGCCCTGCACTTCATCGTTCGCGCCAGCGCCATTACCGGCACGATCCTCGGTGTAATTTACGTACTCAAACTGGCGCTCGGGTCCTGATTCATGACTAAAGCCTACGAACTGAAAGAACATAAATACGACGTGGTCGTGGTTGGCGCTGGTGGCGCCGGCTTGCGCGCCACCATGGGCCTGGCGGCCACCGGCCTCAGCACGGCCTGCATCACCAAGGTGTTTCCCACCCGCAGCCATACCGTGGCGGCGCAGGGCGGCATGTCTGCTGCGCTGGGCAATATGGGCGAGGACAACTGGCGCTGGCATATGTACGATACCATCAAGGGGTCGGACTGGCTGGGTGACCAGGATGCGATCGAGTACATGTGCCGCGAGGCGGTGCCGGCAGTAGTCGAACTGGAACATTTTGGCGTACCGTTCTCACGCACCGAAGATGGCCGCATCTACCAGCGCCCGTTTGGCGGCATGACCACGCACTACGGCGAAGGCACGGCCCAGCGCACCTGCGCGGCTGCCGACCGTACCGGCCATGCCATCCTGCACACGCTGTACCAGCAGTCGCTGAAGCACGATGCCACGTTCTATATTGAATACTTCGCCACCGACCTGCTGATGGATGATGACGGCGTGTGCCGTGGCGTGCTGGCCTGGGACCTGTCGGAAGGCACCCTGCATTTGTTCCGTGCCCACGCGGTCATCCTGGCCACCGGCGGCTACGGCCGCAGTTATTTCTCCTGCACCTCGGCGCATACCTGCACCGGTGATGGCAATGGCATGGTGCTGCGCGCCGGCCTGCCGCTGCAGGATATGGAATTTGTGCAGTTTCACCCCACCGGCGTTTACGGTGCCGGCGTGCTGATCACCGAAGGGGTGCGCGGCGAAGGCGGCTTCCTGACCAATTCACAGGGCGAGCGCTTTATGGAGCGCTATGCGCCCAACGCGAAAGACCTGGCTTCGCGCGACGTGGTCAGCCGATCCATGACCATTGAAATCCGCGAGGGCAGGGGCGTCGGTCCGAAGAACGATCACATTCACCTGAACCTGCAGCACCTGGGCGCAGACGTGATCAATGAACGGCTGCCGGGCATTGCTGAGAGCGCCGAGATTTTCGCCGGCGTGGATGTGACCAAGGATCCCATCCCGGTATTGCCCACCGTGCACTACAACATGGGTGGAATTCCTACGAATTATCACGGCGAAGTCGTAACGCTTAAAGACGGCAATCCGGATACCGTGGTACCTGGGCTGTTCGCCATCGGTGAAGCGGCCTGCGTATCGGTGCACGGCGCCAACCGGCTGGGCTCGAATTCCCTGCTGGATATCGTGGTATTCGGCCGCGCCGTGGCGCATCGTTGCGGCGAGATCATCCAGCCGGGTAGCAAACACCCGGAACTGGCCAGCCACGTGACGGACAAGGTACTGGGCGCATTTGATGGCCTGCGGCATGCCGCTGGTGAAAAATCCACCGCGGACATCCGCGATCATATGCAGCACGTGATGCAGAGCAATGCGGCGGTATTCCGCACCGGCGAAGTGCTGCAGGAAGGCTGCCAGCTGATTGACGAGGTGTACCAGTCGTTTGCCGAGGTCAAGGTCAGCGACCGTTCCATGGTGTGGAACTCCGACCTGGTGGAAACGCTGGAGCTGCGCAACCTGCTGGGCTGCGCCGTGACCACGATGATCTCGGCGGAAAACCGCAAGGAAAGCCGCGGCGCGCATGCCCGCGAGGATTACGCCGAGCGCGATGATGAAAACTGGATGAAGCACACGCTGTCGTGGATGAACGACCAGGGTCAGGTGCAGCTGGATTACCGGCCGGTGCATATGAATACCCTGACCGACGACGTCGACGTGGTTCCGCCCAAACCAAGAGTTTATTGATCACCGGAAGTGCAGGGCGCTGGCGTTGACGGGACTCTGCCCGCAGCCCGCCCGGCTTCCCACCTGGAGATTGCAGCATGGCCGAGTTTCGCTTACCCAAAAACTCACGCCTGACCAAGGGCCGGAATTTTCCCGCCCCGGAAGGTGCCACCAACACCAAGACGTTCCGCGTGTACCGCTGGAGCCCGGATGACGACAAAAACCCCAGCGTGGACAGCTACGAAGTAGACCTGGACAGCTGCGGGCCGATGGTGCTGGATGCCATCATCAAGATCAAAAACGAAATTGATCCAACCCTGACCTTCCGGCGGTCCTGCCGCGAAGGCATCTGCGGTTCCTGCGCGATGAATATCGACGGCACCAATACGCTGGCCTGCACCAAGCCCATCGCGGAAGTCAAAGGCGATGTGAAAGTCTACCCGCTGCCACATTTGCCGGTGGTGAAGGACATCGTGCCGGATCTGACGCATTTCTACGCGCAGTACGCCACCATCCGGCCATGGATCCGCACCCAAAGCACCACGCCGCCGGACCGCGAACGGCTGCAGTCAAAAGACGACCGGGAAAAACTGGACGGCCTGTACGAATGCATCCTGTGCGCCTGCTGCTCCACCTCCTGCCCCAGCTACTGGTGGAACGGCGACCGCTACCTCGGGCCGGCCATCCTGCTGCAGGCTTATCGCTGGCTGGCGGATTCGCGTGATGAGGCCAGCGGTGAGCGGCTGGATGAACTGGAAGATCCGTTCCGGCTGTATCGCTGCCACACCATCATGAACTGCACCCGCACCTGTCCCAAAGGGCTGAACCCGGCCAAAGCGATTGCCGAAATCAAGAAAATGCTGATTGAGCGCACCGGCGTCTGATATGCCGGAAGATGTCCGCCTGCGCAAGCTGACCTGGCTGTGCCGGCGCGGCATGAAAGAACTGGATGTATTGCTGGAGCGGTTTATCAGCCAGCAGCGAACTGCTCTCGCCGACGGGCAGTGGCCGGAGTTCGAAACCCTGCTGGCGAATGAAGACGACCGCATCTGGGACTGGGTGCAAAACCCGCAACATGCGGATGCCGCGCAATTCCATGGTTTGCTATCCTGTATCCGTGATGGATCAGGCACGTCCACTTGAATTGACCAGCGGCCCCGACCGCAGCTACCGCCGCGTGTTGTGGAGCATCTGGCTGGCGGCCGCACTTTCCCTTTTGTATGTTACTGACCAGTACACCTGGCCCGTGTTGCTGGCCGGCTGGCTGTTGCTGATTGGGCTCAGGCCCATGGCACATCCCGCCTTGACCAGCGGGCGGTTGCGGCTGCATGCCGATGGCAGCGCATGGCATGATGGCCAGGCCGGCCGCTGGCGGGTTCCCGCCTGGTCCACCCCCTGGGGAAGCGTGGTGCTGTTTGAGAGCAACGGCTGCCGCCGGCGGATACTGGTCTGCGCCGCCTGTAACCGGGTGGACGACTACCGGCGCTTGCGGGTATGGACGCGCTTTCCCTTGCGCAGCGCTCAGCCGGCAGGCTTGGGAACACCCGGATGACCCCGGATTCCAGCTTTTTCGATGCCCTGATGGACGCCGCGGTGGATGCCATCATCATCATCGACCAGCAAGCCATCATCCAGCGCTTCAACCGCAGCGCCCAGACACTGTTTGGCTACAGCGAAGATGAAGTGACCGGCAAGAACATAAAAATGCTGATGCCGGAACCGGTGCGCAGCCGCCATGATGAATACATCAGCAATTACAATCGCACCGGCAAGGCGGCGATTATTGGCCATGGCCGCCTGGAAAAGGGCAAGCGCCGTAATGGTGAGGTGTTTCCGATGTGGCTGTCGGTGGGCGAATCGCGTTTGCACGGGCAGGTGCACTACGTCGGCATCATCCACGACCTCAGTCACCAACACGCAACGGAAGAAAAAGTGCGCATGCTGGAAGAACAATTGTTTCATGCCGACCGGCTGCTGGTGCTGGGTGAACTTACCGCCGGCATCGCACATGAAATCAATCAGCCACTGACCGCCATTGCGGCTTATGCCGATGCCGGCCGGCACCTGGCCGAGCAAGCCGCCGAAACCCGAAAAGGCACAGGTCGCGCAGCGGATGCGGATGGCCCGCAGGCTTCAGGCAGTGCCGCAGACCCCGAGGACAGTGACAGCCTGAGAATCTATACCCGTATCAGTGAGCAATCACGGCGGGCCGCGGCCGTGGTGGAGCGTTTGCGCAATCTGGTGCGCAGCGGCACCTCGAAAAAGGCCATGCATGATGTGCGAAGTATAATAAAGAATACTCTATTACTATTTGATTTTGAATTAAAAAATATGGACGTTGATGTGCAGGTTTCAATCCAGGAAAACCTGCCGGAAATACGCGTGGATGAAATCCAGATTCAGCAAATCCTGGTCAACCTGGTAAAGAATGGCCTGGACGCCGTAAGTGATGCCGGCCGGCCGCAAGGCCGGGTCGATATCGCCGTGCACAGCGACGCCGAATACCTGAACATTGCGGTCAGCGATAACGGCGCGGGCGTGCCGCAAGACAGCCTGAAGCATCTGTTCGAGCCGTTTTACACCAGCAAACCCAAAGGCGTGGGACTGGGGCTGAGCATCTGCAAGAATATTGCGGCGGCACACGGTGCAAGCCTGCAACACAGCCCCGTGCAGCCGCATGGAGCCTGCTTTACGCTGTCCATTCCGCTGGCCAACATAGGGTAGCGGCACACATGCAGCATATCGGCATCATCGACGACGACGAAGCGATCCGGGAATCACTGCGCTTGTTGTTGTACGCCGCCGGATATTCCTGCCAGGTATTCGCCTCGGCCGACGAGTTCCTCAGCAAGCCGGTTGAGCAGCCCATCGAGTTGCTGCTGCTGGACATTCGCATGCCCGGCACCGACGGGCTGGAGCTGTTCCGCATGCTGCGCCGTGACAAGGTGCCGTATCCGGTTATTTTCATCACCGGACATGGTGATATTCCTCTGGCGGTCAATGCCATCAAACAGGGCGCTTTCGACTTTCTCACCAAACCCTTCCGAAAAGGTGAACTGCTGGAGAAAATCCAACAGGCCCTGCACTTTTACCGGGAGCGCAAGTCGCAATTGCAGGATGTGCATGAACTGCGGCGCAAACTGGATGATTGCACGCCGCGCGAACGGGATGTGATGCAACTGATGGTGCAGGGCTTGCCCAACAAGGGCATAGCGGAAGCCCTGAATATCAGTCCGCGCACCGTGGAAATTCACCGGGCACATGTGATGGAGAAAATGCAGGCCGAATCACTGCCAGCACTGGTGCGCATGGTAACCCTGCTGGGTGAGGCTGATTAGGTAATTTCCCGATCCGAGCTGCTGCAGATGAAAACTACGTACTTTCCCTGATGTTGCCCCCCCGGCCAGCGCATAGCATACGCGCAACAGTTTAATGAACGGCAACACCTTCGGGGAGAACAGTCATCGGGACCGTTCCGCGCAATGATGTCCTGGTATTGATTGAGCCCGACCAGAGCGTACGCGAGGCTCTGGTCACCCTGTTACAGGGTAATGGCTGGGATGTGGTCCCGCTGGCGCAAGCCACCGGGTTAAAGCAGGTACTGCGTGAAGGGCGTACACAGGCGGTGATCAGTGAATCCAGCCTGCCGGGCGAACCAGCTACCGCGGTGCTGGTCGAATGTGAAGCACGGCAGGTTCCGGTGATATTCACCGGGCACCGTCTGCAAATAGACGTGGCCGTTGATCTGGTGCGGAGAGGTGCATTTGATTACCTGGAAAAACCATTTGCGGTCAAACGCCTGCTGGATTTGCTGAGCACGCTGCCAAAAAGGCAGAATAGGCGAGCGACACAGTGAAACAACGTATTTTTACTTTCCGGAGACAAGCGTGAACAAACAACAGAAGATGGATCGTCGGGGATTTCTCAAGATGGGTGTGACTGCAGGGGGCAGTGTGCTTGCCCTTTCAGCCATTCCCATACACCTCTCCGCACAGGACATGGTGGCTGAAAGCGAACCCCTGGCACAGGCCATGGGTTATGTTGCCGATGCATCCAAGGTGGACACCACCAAGTTCCCGAAACGGGCGGGTGAAGCGGGCGCCAAGCAGTTCTGCCATAACTGCGCGCTGTACGCGGGCGAGGCGGACAGCGAATCGGCACCGTGCAGCATTTTCCAGAACCGGCTGGTGGCCGGACCGGGCTGGTGCAACGCCTGGGTCGCCAAAGCCTGAGGGTGAGCGAGCATGCCGGTGGCTGAGTCAAACGGCCACGACCGGCGGAGCGTAGCGGGGGAAACGCCATTTTGCCCCACAGCCCGGGGCAGGTGGTTGTACGAATGAAACAAACCGGCAGCCCGACTACACCAACCGGGCTGCCGGTGAATAAACGGGCAGATATACCGAAAAGCTGAATTCCTGAGAACTGCAAAGCGGTACCAGGCATGCATATGCGCTGGAGGGATTCGCTCGGTCTGAATTTATGAGCAGAAGCAGATAACACCATGACTTATAACGACAAAGTGGTTAGACAGTTTGCGGTGATGACCGTAGTCTGGGGCATCGTTGGCATGCTGGTGGGCGTATTCATTGCCGCCCAGCTATGGCTGCCGCAGCTGAACTTTGATGTGGCCTGGCTGAGTTATGGCCGGTTGCGTCCATTACACACCAACGCGGTGATTTTTGCTTTTGGGGGTTCCGCCCTGATCGGCACCTCGCTGTACGTGGTGCAGCGCACCTGCCATACCCGTTTATTTGCCGACCGCCTGGCCAGTTTCGTTTTCTGGGGCTGGCAACTGGTGATTGTGCTGGCGGCCATCACCTTGCCGCTGGGCATTACCCAGAGCAAGGAATACGCTGAACTGGAATGGCCCATAGACTTGCTCATCACGGTGGTGTGGGTGGCCTATGCCATCGTGTTTTTCGGCACCATCGCCATTCGGCGGGTCAGTCATATTTACGTGGCCAACTGGTTTTACGCAGCGTTTATCCTGACCATTGCACTGCTGCATATCGTCAACAACCTGGCCTTGCCGGTCTCCCTGACCAAGTCCTATCCGATCTATACCGGCGCAGTCGATGCCATGGTGCAGTGGTGGTACGGACATAATGCGGTGGGCTTTTTCCTGACCGCCGGTTTCCTCGCAATGATGTATTACTTTGTGCCCAAACAGGCCGAAGGGCCGGTGTATTCCTATCGCCTGTCCATCGTGCATTTCTGGGCGCTCATCGCGATTTACATGTGGGCCGGTCCGCATCACCTGCACTACACCGCCTTGCCGGACTGGCTGCAATCACTGGGTGTGGTGTTTTCCCTGATCCTGCTGGCGCCGAGCTGGGGTGGCATGATCAACGGCATGATGACCCTGTCCGGTGCGTGGTACAAATTGCGCACCGACCCGGTGCTGAAATTCATGATCGTGGCCTTGAGCTTTTACGGCATGTCTACCTTTGAAGGCCCGATGATGTCCATCAAGACAGTCAACGCGCTGAGCCATTACACCGACTGGACCATAGGCCACGTGCACTCCGGCGCCTTGGGCTGGGTAGCCATGATGACCATCGGTTCGCTGTATTGCCTGATTCCCCGGCTGTACGGCAAGAAGCTGATGTACAGCGTGCGCGCGGTGGACCTGCATTTCTGGGTGTCCACCATCGGTATCGTGTTGTACATCAGTTCAATGTGGATAGCTGGCGTGATGCAGGGCCTGATGTGGCGCGCATTCAACGATGACGGCACGCTGACCTACAGCTTTATCGAATCACTGGCCGCCACCAAGCCGTACTACGCCATCCGTTTGCTGGGAGGCATTCTGTTCCTTTCCGGCATGTTCATCATGGCCTGGAACGTGCGCAAAACCATGCGTGAAAATACCGCGCCGGAATTCCAGGTAGCCCCCGCCCAGTTGGAAGGAGCCCACGCATGAGCCAGGGTCACAAAAAGCTGGAAACCAATATCAGCCTGATGGCCGTGTTTATCATCATCGCGGTCGGCATCGGTGGGCTGGTGGAAATTCTGCCGCTGATTTTCAACGAACCGCGGCAGCCCGCCCCGGGTGTGGTGCCTTATCCGGCGCTGCAACTGGCCGGGCGGGATGTGTACGTACGGGAAGGCTGTTACGGCTGTCATTCGCAAATGATCCGGCCCTTCCGCAGCGAAACCGAACGCTATGGTGCCTATTCGGTGGCCGGCGAGAGCGTGTACGACCGTCCGTTCCAATGGGGCTCAAAACGCACCGGCCCGGATCTTGCCCGGGTAGGGGGGCGTTACAGCGATGAATGGCATGTCATCCACTTGATGAACCCGCGCAACGTGGTGCCCGAGTCCAATATGCCGGGCTACTCCTGGCTGGCCGAAGCCACCATTGACGGGGAGGAAGTGCAGGCGAAAATGCGCGGCCTGCAAGCCCTGGGCGACCCCTACAGCGATGCCGAGATCGAGGCCGCGCCAGCGCAGGTCAGCAATAAAACCGAGATGGATGCACTGGTTGCTTACCTGCAGGGTCTGGGCAAGGCACGGAGCGGACGCTGAGGTGGAAAGCATGGCAATGGAAACCGACCTGTTGCGCGCCGCGCTCACTGTTTTGCTGATGGTTGCATTCATAGGTGTATGGGCCTGGGCCTGGAGCCGCAAACGCCGCTCCGCGTTCGACCAGGCCAGCCGCCTGCCACTGGAAGACGACCAGCAATCGGTGCCGGACACACCGTCTTCCAGCACGCAGGAGAAGGAGTAAATTTATGTTGTCTGCATTCTGGAATGTATTTGTCATCGTTGGCACCCTTGCCAGCATTGCCGCCTGCTGGTGGCTGCTGCACTGGACCAAGGGCGTTTCCAACCGCGAGGGCGACGAGGTAGGCTCCACCGGCCACACCTGGGACGAAGACCTGGTGGAATTGAATGCACCGCTGCCACGCTGGTGGTTCTATTTGTTCAACATCACCATCGTATTCGCGCTGGTTTATCTCGCCATTTATCCCGGTCTGGGCAATTTGCCCGGTTTTCTCAACTGGACACAAATCCAGCGTTACGAAACCGAGGTCGCCGCGGCCGACACGGCGCAGAATGCGGTATTCGAGCGTTTCCGCGACATGTCACCACAGCAGCTGGTGGCTGATGGCGAGGCCAGAGAGATTGGCCGCCGTCTGTTCGCCAACCACTGCGCCATGTGTCATGGGTCGGACGGCCGTGGCGCACCTGGATTTCCCAACCTCAGTGACAATGACTGGCTGTACGGCGGTGAGTATGAACAGGTACTGGCCAGTATCGTATCCGGCCGTTCCGGCGTGATGCCGCCGATGGGTGCCGCGCTGGGCGAGGACGGCGTGCGTGACGTGGTGGTTTTTGTGCAGCAACTGTCTGGCCAGAAAGCGGATGCGGACCTTGCCGCCGCCGGTAAAGCGCATTATGACACCCTGTGTGTGGCCTGCCATGGTCCCGACGGCAGCGGTAACCCGGTGCTCGGTGCGCCGCGCCTGAACGACGATATCTGGCTGTATGGCGGCACACCGGATGTACTCGCCACCACCATAGCGCAGGGGCGTAATGGCCACATGCCCGCCCACCGTGACCTCATCAATGAAGACCGGCAGCGTTTGCTGACGGCCTGGGTGATGTCCCTTTCACAACAACAGGCGCAGTAATTCCTTACGCACTGCAAGGTTGAACGGCCGTGATCAAGCACATCAAGAGTCTGCCGGGACGATGGAACCGGCGTAAACGCGATCTGGGCATTATCTGCTGGATCTCTTTCCTGGCTGCCTGCGCCGGTACATTTGTCATTTTCGCGGTGCTGGACCCGGAGGCCCTTAACGAGGCGTGGATCCTGCCATGGGAAATGGGCCGCAAGCTGGCCTACAGCCTGGGCTTTGCCTTCCTGTTTTGCGTGGCCGCAATTGCCAGTGTATTGACCGTGTATATGATACGCACCGGTCCGCGCGGCGGTCATCGCCACGGCAAGGGACGGCGGCCGGCACCCGTCATCAAGGAGTCAGCCGCCGAAGACCCCGAAATAGGCATTGACCCCGAGGCCTGGCGATGAACCACGACACCAGCGGCGAGACATCGCTGTACCGTCGCGAACCCAAGGTGTACCCGCGCCAGGTGGTTGGCCGTTTCGCGCGGCTGCGAGACCTGGCCATGTACGTGCTGCTCGGGCTGTTTTATTTCATCCCGTGGTTCAGCATCAATGGTCACCAGGCCGTGTTGTTTGATCTGCCGGCGCGCAAGTTCTACATACTGGGGCTGACCTTCTGGCCGCAGGATTTCATCTACCTGGCGCTGCTGTTGATCACGGCCGGTCTCAGCCTGTTTTTCTTTACCGCCCTGGCCGGCCGGCTGTGGTGCGGGTTCGCCTGTCCGCAAACAGTGTGGACAGAAGCCTTTCTGATGATGGAGCGCTGGACCGAGGGCAACCGCCAGCAACGCATCAAGCTGGACGCCGCGCCGTGGAGTCTTGACAAGGTGTTGCGCAAGGGCAGCAAACAGTTCCTGTGGCTGACCTTTTCGCTGTGGACCGGCTTTACCTTTGTGGGCTTTTTTACCCCGATCCGCGAACTCGGCCACAGCATACTGACGCTCACCCCGGGACCGTGGGAAACCTTCTGGACCCTGTTCTATGCCTTCGCTACTTATGGCAATGCCGGCTTTCTGCGGGAACAGGTATGCAAGTATATGTGTCCCTACGCGCGCTTCCAGAGCGCCATGTTCGACCGCGATACCTTGATCATTTCCTATGATGAAAAGCGCGGTGAACCCCGTGGCGGCCGGCGCAAAGGGGTGGATCCGCAGCAAGCGGGCCTGGGCGATTGCATCAATTGCACCCTGTGTGTGCAGGTGTGTCCCACCGGCATCGACATTCGTGAAGGCCTGCAATACGAATGCATTGCCTGTGCCGCCTGCATTGACGTGTGTGACCAGGTGATGGACAAAATGGAATACCCGCGTGGCCTGATCCGTTACACCACGGAAAACGCCTTGTCCGGCAAGCCCACCCGCGTGTTGCGGCCGCGGATCATCATTTACGGCTTGCTGCTGACGGTCATTTTCAGCAGTACCTTGTGGTCCATGACCCATCGCACGCCGCTGCGCGCTGACCTTATTCGCGACCGCAACGCGCTGTACCGTGAACTGCCCGGCGGTATGATAGAAAACGTGTATACGCTGAAGATCACCAACATGGATAGCGTGGCGCACCGTTATCTACTCACCGCACCGGGCATGCAGGATCTGATTATTGAACTGGGCCGGCCCTTACAGCTGGCCGCCAGCGAGGTCAGCGGGTTTACCGTGCGTTTGCAGTTGCCATCCGGGCTGCGCGATGATGCCCGCAATGGTGTGCTGCAGATCCCGTTGCAATTGCAGGCCGAAGACCAGCCAGCCATTTCCAAAACGGTGGCCGCGCGGGTGCTGCTGCCGGTGGCAAGCAACCCGGCAGGTCAACACGAATGACGCCGGCGCAACTCAAGCCGGGACGTGGCCAGCAGGATACAGCTGCCGCGCCACGTCCGTGGTACCGGGAACCGTGGCCCTGGGTTTTGATTGCCATTCCGGCGCTAACCGTGGTTGCCTGTGGCATCACCCTGTGGCTGGCCATCAC
>JBFIHZ010000012.1:0-26079 GCA_041601535.1 Lysobacterales bacterium
CAACTACGTGCGCATCGGCATCCGGTTTGACCTCAACCGGTTTGGCATTCTTGCCTTCGCCTTTCAGGATGGGCGGTGCATTACCCTCCAGCGGATTGGGCATCAGGCGTTTGCACATCCTGAGGAATTCTCCCAGTCCCGCGCCGGTGGCCGCCGAGGTAAAACAAATGGGCACCAGGTGGCCTTCACGCAGGGCTTTTTCAAAAGCGTTGTGCAGTTCTTCGCGCGATAGCTCTTCGCCCTCGAGGTATTTCTCCATCAGTGTTTCACTGGTTTCCACCACCTGGTCGATGATGGCCTCGTGCGCTTCGGCCAGGGAAAAAATATCCGTTTCGCCCTCGGTCTGGAAGAAGCAGTCACTGACGGTGCTCAAGCCCTGTGCCGGCAAATTGATCGGCAGGCATTCGGGCCCGAATTCGTCGCGTATGTCCTTGACCAGCTGGGTAAGGTTTTCGCTGCCCTGGTCAATCTTGTTAATGATGATGATGCGGCACAGGCGGCGACGTTTGGCGCGATGCATCAGGCGGCGCGTGGAGAGCTCTATACCGCTGTTGGCATTGATAACCATGGCCGTGGTTTCAGTGGCGGCCATGCCAGTGAGCGTTGGGCCGCGGAAATCCGGAAATCCGGGGGTGTCTATCAGGTTGATGTGTATGCCTTCAAAGTCGAGGCTGGCGAGGGCGGAATCCAGTGAATGCTGGTATTCCTTTTCAAGTGGATCGTGGTCGGTGGTGGTGGTACCACGTTCAATGGTTCCGGCTTCTCCGATGGTGCCGGACTTGGCCAGCAAAGCCTCAACCAGAGTGGTTTTACCCGCGCCCGTATGACCGACCAAAGTGATATTGCGAATGTCTTCTGTACCATATTTCGGCATACAATCATTCCTGAATTTTGGGGTCGGACAATCATCCTAGTACAGAATCCCGGATTACGGAACCCGGTGGCAGATTCGCGGTCTTAATTTGTAGACACGAAATTCCGCTATACGGTTGTCGGGATTTTGGTCTTAACACTCCAACGGATGAGCAGACCCAAGCTCTCTCCCTCCTATTGATGGCGCTCTTATGAGCGCCATTTTTTTACTGTTTCGACCGGCAATTCTGTCATTCTAATGGCGCAATGGCGGCGTGCCTGTACACTGAAAGCTGTTTTCGGTAACGTTCCCGCAGCCGATGCGGACGGCGCCTGAATATTGAGACGTTGCAAATGACTGAAGACTGGGTTGTGTTGAAGTTCGGGGGCACCAGCGTGTCCGGCAGGCCGCAGTGGGAAACCATCAGCAGCCTGTTGCGCCAGCGCCTGGACGATGGCCATCGGGTGGCCGTGGTGTGCTCGGCAGTGGCCGGAGTGACCAATGCGCTCAGCGCGCTGGCTGAAAACCCCGACTCGCTCAGCGGCATCCAGCACATTATTGACCGTCACTTGCAACTGTCTGCCGAACTGGAGGTGGATCCAGAGCTCTGGCTGGAACATGCCGACTCAGTGCTGCGACGCTGCACGCGGGCGCTGCAACTGGGTGTTGATTTTCCCGCCCAGGCTGAATTACTGAGCCTGGGCGAGTGGTTGAGCACCCGCATTGGTGCCGCGTTCCTGGGCCGACAGGGGCCGGTCGACTGGGTGGACGCGCGCTCCGCGCTGATCGTGGAGGATGAACCCCAGCTCTCGCCGGTTCGCCGTTCCATGTCGGCGGCCTGTAAAACGGGGGTGGATCAGGCTTTGCAGCAGCACTGGCGGCAATTGGCCCCTGCGCTGATTACCCAGGGTTACGTGGCCGGAACCCGGCAGGGCGGTACCGCCTTGTTGGGGCGGGGCGGCTCCGATACCTCGGCGGCGCTGCTGGCCGGCCGGCTGGAGGCCACGGAACTGGAAATCTGGACGGACGTACCTGGCCTGTTCACGGCCGATCCCCGCGTGGTGCCGCAGGCGCTGCAGTTACTGAGCCTGGAGTACGGGGAAGCTCTGGAAATGGCAGCCGGCGGCGCGCGGGTGGTTCATCCCAGGTGCATACGCGCCGCTGCCGAGACGCTTACGCCCGTGGTGGTTCGCGACACCCACTCTCCGCAACTCAGGGGCACCCGCATCGTGGCGTCGCCTGCTGCCCGCAGCGGTCGCCGGGCCGGGGTCAAGGCCATCACCAGCCAGTCCGGCATGGCGGTGATGTTGTTGCAGAATGTCGACATTCGCCGGGAAGTCGGTTTCCTGGCCCGGGTTTTCGGGGTTTTTCAGCAGCATGGCGTTTCCATCGACCTGGTATCCACCTCTGAAGCCACCACCACTGTGGCGCTGAACCAGGCGGCCAATCACCTGGACACTGCCGCCATGAACCGGCTGATGGCGGACCTCGCCAGTCATTGCAAGGTGACACCCTATTTTGACTGTGTATGCGTTAACCTGGTGGGCACACAGGTGCGCACCGCCCTGGGAAAACTGCATCGTGCTCTGGATTTTTTCGATGACCATAAATTGTTGATGCTGTCGCACTCCGCTAATGATTCCTGCATCAGCCTGCTGGTGGAATCCGCTGGCCATGAACAGCTGATACAAAAAGCCCACCAGGCCTTGATTCCGGCCGCCGCGGCTGCTCACGGCGACGTCTTCGGCCCCAGTTGGACAACATTGAAGCGGGTATCGTGACGCACTGGCCGGCTGACCCCCGAACGACACGACGCTTTCACTTTGGTGCGTGCGTGTTTGATCCGTCCAGCGGGCTGGCCCGTCTGCATTATCGCCTGGACAATCATCCGGACCTGGTTGAAACCATTCGTTTTCCGTATGCGCCGTGGCCGCCGGAAGCCAGCCGGCAAGCGGCATTTCAGCAGGCCCTGCGCATTTTGCACCTGATCGCCGGTGTGAGTTATTACAAGGCGGTACTGGCGCCGGACATCACTTTTGAAGACGATGCACCGCCGCCCTTGCTGGCCGGCTTTATCCACCGTGTGTATATCAATGGTCTGGCCGAATTTGCCTGGGTCAACCGGGTGGATGTGGCGCAACGCTTCAGTTTCCAGGCCGGGCAGGAGTTACCGCAACCAGCCCGTGACCTGCTGCTGCCGGACCGCGCGCTGGTGGCCATGGGCGGCGGTAAGGACAGTCTGGTGGGCCTGCAGCTGTTACAAAGCGGCGGGCTTGAGGTGCAACCAGCGTGCATCGGGTCATCACCCCTGATTGCCGCAACCGTGGCTGCGGCCGGGCTGCCGCTGCTGCGCATCGAGCGGCAACTGGCGGAGCAGTTGCCGGCCATCAATGCAGCCGGCGCCTGGAACGGCCATGTTCCGGTTACCGCCATCAACTCGGCGATCCTGGTGTGCGCCGCCATTTTGTACGGTTACCGCTACGTGGTTTTTGCCAATGAGCGCTCTGCTGACGAACCCACCCTGGTGGACGACAATGGCAGGGCGGTCAATCATCAATACAGTAAATCCAGCAGTTTTGAACGGGATTTTCGCCAGGTCATAGCCGCCACGGTCAGTCCGGATGTATGTTATTTCTCCATTCTGCGGCCGTTTTCCGAACTGGATATCGTGCGGCGTTTCAGCCAGATGAGCCGCTATCATGCGGCGTATTCCAGCTGTAACCGTAATTTTCACCTGGAAGGCTCCAGTATCAGTGGCCGCTGGTGTGGTGACTGCCCCAAGTGCCGTTTTGCCGCTTTGAGCCTGGCGGTGTTTATGCGGCCGGACGAGGTGGTGGCCATCATGGGCAAAGACCTGCTGGCGGACGCCGCGCAGGCCGACGGCTTTCGCGCCCTGTGCGGCCTGGGCCGTGACAAGCCCTTTGAATGCGTCGGTGAAGCGGGCGAAAGCCGGGCGGCGATGCTGGCTTTGGCGCAACACGCCGACTGGCGCGATCATGCGGTAGTGCGGGCGCTGCAGCCGGAGCTGGCCGGCGTGGATGTGCCCGATTTGCAGAGCCTGCTGGTGCCCGCGGCCACGCATTGCATACCTGCGGAACTGCTGGCGCGCCTGCCTGAGGGTCTGCTGATGGATGGCCGGCAATGAACTCTCCGGCCGCCTGGCAGGGCAAACGCATCGCCATTCTGGGGGCGGGGCGGGAAGGTCAGGCGGTGTACCGTCATCTGCGTAACTGCCTGCCGACCACGCCGGTGTGCGTGCTGGCCGAGTCAGCCGCTGATGAAGCATTCGTCGGTGAGATGCGTGCCGGAGACAGCCTGCACGTCGCGCCGCTGACGGCCGAGCGCTTATGCGGGTTTGATGTACTGGTGCGCTCGCCGGGCATCAGCATCTACCGGCAACCGCTCAAAGCAGCCCAGGCGGCTGGTGTGCACATCACCACGCCCACCAGCCTGTGGTTTGAATTGCACGGCGGCGACCGGGTTTTGTGCATTACCGGCACCAAGGGAAAAAGCACTACTGCTTCGCTGGTCGCCCATATGCTCAGCGCCTGTGGCTTGCGGGTTAATCTGGCCGGCAATATTGGACGGCCACTGCTGGCCTGCGAGGCGGATGACGCGGACTGGTGGGTGGTGGAACTTTCCAGCTACCAGTTGGCCGATTTGCAGGCATCGCCCCGGCTGGGCATGGTTTTGAATGTTTCCCCTGAGCATCTCGACTGGCACCAGGGTGAAGCGAATTACACGCGTGACAAACTGCGCCTGGCGCAACTGGTGCAAGCCGGGGGGCTGATGTTGAACGCGGCGGACCCGGTTCTGCGGCGGCAATTCGATGATCTGCCGGACGTGACCTGGTTCAACCAGCCGCCGCTGATGTACTGCAAGGACGGCAGGTTTTTCCACCACGACATGGAATTGCCCGTGACCATGCCGGCCGGATTACCGGGCAAGCATAATCAGTCGAACGTGGTGGCGGCACTGACGGCTGCCTGGCGTGCCGGGGCCGATCCGCTGCTGGCGGCGCGCGCGGTGGCGTCATTTGCCAGCCTGCCCCACCGGCTGCAATATCTCGGCCAGCAGGACGGGGTGGATTACATCAATGACAGTATCGCCTCGGCGCCGGTGGCCACGCTGGCCGCGCTGGAAGCCTTGCACGGCCGTCGCATCATTCTGCTTGCCGGAGGCCTGGACCGCGGTATCGACTGGTCCGGCCACGCAGAAGCCATGTCGTCAGCGGGTCTGAAGGCAGTGATTGGCTTGCCTGCAAACGGACCGCGCATCGTGGAATTGCTGCGCCGGTCAGGTGGTCTTGCGGAGCATGCCTGTCATGTTGTGGACGATTTGCAGCAGGCAGTGGCGCTGGCCCGGCAGTTGGCCGAACCGGGAGATCTGATACTTTTGTCGCCGGGGGCGCCGAGTTTTCCGCAATTCGTTGATTACCGCGACCGGGGTCAACGCTTCGCCGTGCTGAGCGGCTTTGATGCACTGCCGGAGTAGTACCTGCATGCTCGCACGCAGCACAGCGAAATATCGCAAAAGCGTAGGCGGGAAGCAGGTAAAATAAGAGGCCGCGGGTCAGGGAGTGAGGAGTGCAGATATGCCCTGTAAGGTATGAGGGAGAGACCATCCCGCGGCCTTACATACATAGACCTGAGTGGTACGGAAAAAGTTTCAAAATATTTCCAGGAGAATTTAACCAGTGAATGAATCAACCAACACCGTCAGCGCCGTGATGCACACCAGCAAAGGCGATATAAATCTTCGTTTATTTGCTGACAATGCGCCGTTAACTGTGGCCAATTTCGTCAATCTTGCGAATCGCGGTTTTTATGACGATTTAAGTTTCCACCGTGTGATCGCTGACTTCATGGTGCAGGGTGGCTGCCCCAACGGCACCGGCACTGGCGGGCCGGGTTACCGCTTCGAAGACGAGTGTTCACCGCAACACCGGCACGACAGCCCGGGCGTGCTGTCCATGGCCAATGCCGGCCCCGGCACCAACGGCAGCCAGTTCTTTATCACCCATGTGGAAACCCCCTGGCTGGACGGCCGTCATACGGTGTTTGGCAAGGTGGTCAGTGCGGCTGATCAGGCCGTGGTGGATGCCATCGTGGTGGGCGATACCATTTCCGGCATTGACATCAGTGGGGCTGAGCCGGTTTTGGAAAGCCAGGCAGAACGCGTGGCGCAGTGGAACCAGGTGCTGGACGGCTGAGGGTTCAGCCCTTTATCAAATGTCATGGGCCTACGCCCGTGACATGTGCGCGTCGTTTGGACTGAGGTAATCGGCCGACAGAAGGCGCTAATACGGCCGGGCCACGCTGTACCAGGCCAATGTCGCCAGAGCCTTTTTCCATTTCGAGTCCGGCAGCGGCTGCATCGCAGCCAATGCGGCTTCAGATCGCAGCCGGGCCCGTTTCATGGAGGCTTCCAGCGCGCCACTGTCGTGGATCAACTCCAGCAGACGGTGCAAATGGGTCAGGTCACCCCGCCTGACCCAGTCATCCACTTCATCGCGTTGGCCCTTGGCCAGTTGCTGGCGGCACAGAATCAGCGGCAAGGTGGTTTTACCCTCGGCCAGGTCGTCGCCGGAATTTTTACCCATGGTGCCGGCATCGGCGGTGTAGTCCAGCACATCGTCGGCGATTTGGAAGGCAACGCCCAATTCGCGGCCGTAACTGGCCATGGGGGCCTGTAAGTCGTCGCGTCCGGCGATCACCGCACCCAGCTGGCAGGCGGCTTCGAACAGCTTGGCGGTTTTCTTTTCGATCACGCTGAAATAACGCGCCTCGGAAACCTCCGGGTCGTGCATGTTTAGCAGTTGCTCCACTTCACCTTCGGCGATCAGGTTGGTGGCATTGGACAAAACATCCATCACCGGCAATGACTTCACGCCGGTCATCATCTGGAATGCCCGGGAATACAGGAAATCGCCCACCAGTACGCTGGCGGCGTTACCCCACACGGCATGTGCCGTTTCCTTGCCGCGGCGCAGGTCCGATTCATCCACCACATCATCATGCAGCAGGGTGGCGGTATGGATGAACTCAACCACGGCCGCCAGCGTAATGCCATGAGGGCCTTCGTAACCGCAGGAGCGCGCGGCAAGCACCACCAGCATGGGCCGCAAGCGCTTGCCGCCGGAATTGATGATGTACTCGGCAATCTGGCGGATCAGCACCACGTCTGAATCGAGGCTGTCGCGAATCAGCTGGTCCACCTGGCGCATATCATCGGCACACAAGGTAAACACGCTGTTGATGTCGGTGGCTTGCCGGACGGGGGTCGCGGGCTGTGCCTGTGCTTGTTCCATTCTCGTCCCGGTTGTTTGACCTGCGCATTATAGGCTGCGGCGTGAATAACATGAAACACCCCCCTCACGCGTTTGCCTGAAGTACAACACGCGGATCCGGCAACAAAGCACAAGCATGCCGGCAACACTCTACTTATAATGCGCGCTCACCAAGTGGAGAGCGGGTTTGCAAAAACAAGGCATAAGCGCTGCAGAAGTCAAACTGGCAGCCACCCTGGGCAGTGTCATCGCGTTGCGCATGTTGGGGCTGTTTATGATTCTGCCGGTTTTTATGGTGCTGGCGCAGCAGGTACCCGGTTTTACACCAGCACTCGGTGGCCTGGCCATGGGAATTTACGGGCTGACCCAGGCTGCCTTGCAGCAACCGTTCGGCTGGCTGTCGGACCGTTGGGGACGGCGCCCGGTGCTGTTACTGGGTATGTTCCTGTTCGCGCTGGGCGGGGTGGTGGCGGCTGCCGCTGACAGCATGCACGGGCTGGTATTTGGCCGCGCGCTGCAGGGTTGTGGTGCGGTGGCCGGTGTGGCCATGGCCTTTGCTGCCGATTTCACCCGTCCACAACAGCGGCCGCTGGTCATGGCCATTATCGGCATGGGCATTGGCGCAGCGTTTTTGTTATCCATGGTGCTGTCCGTGCCCATCTCCAACGTGCTGGGTCTGGAAGGGCTGTTCTGGCTGACCGCAGCGCTGGGTGTGGCCGGCATGGGACTGGTACTGGCCACGCCGCGGTCATCAGCCGGGCCCGTGCAGGAAGAGACACCGTTCAATGGTTCGATGCAGCCCGTCTGGCTGCTGGCGTGCAGTGTATTTCTGCTGCACGCGGTGATGACCCTGTTGTTTGTGGTATTGCCCGGGCGGCTGGTAAGCCAGTTCGGTTTTGCCCTGGCAGAGCACTGGAAGCTGTACCTGCCCACCATGCTGGCGGCGGTGCTCATCATGCTGCCCTTGCTTGGCTGGCTGGGCGCACGCAGGGGGGAGAGCAGGGTGTTGCCGTGGTCGTTCGCCGTGGCGGGGCTGGGGCTGCTGTTGCTGGCCGGTGATGCCAGCCTGTTATGGCTGGCTGTGTACGTGGTGCTGTATTTCGTCGGCTTCAATGTGCTGGAAGCCAGCATGCCGGCGCTGTTGGCCCGTCTGACCGGCAGTTCAGGGCGAGGCCGCCGCATGGGCCTGTACAGCACATTCCAGTTCCTCGGTGCCTTTGCCGGCGGCGCTGGCGGCGGCATTCTGCTGGCCACCCAGGGCGCCCGTTTTTCGCTGCTTGCCGCCGGAGCGGTTTGCATGGCCTGGGCTGCCGGCCTGGCTGTCATATCTTCACGTCTTTTTCTGACAGGCCAGCCCGACCGGTTGTGATAAACTCCCGGCTTCCAAATCCATAACACGAGGTGCCACGGGGCACCAAAGGGAGATGCCTGATGGCACGTGGTATCAATAAAGTCATCCTGGTGGGTAACCTGGGCGCGGACCCGGAAACCCGTTACACCGCCAGTGGTTCAGCCATTACCAACATTCGCATTGCCACCACCGAAGCCTGGCGCGACAAGCAGAGCGGCGAGCAGCAGGAACGCACCGAGTGGCACCGGGTGGTGTTTTTCAACCGCCTGGCGGAAATCGCCGGAGAATACCTGCGCAAAGGCAGCCAGGTGTATGTTGAAGGCACTTTGCGCACCCGCAAATGGCAGGGCCAGGACGGCCAGGACCGGTACACCACCGAAGTGGTGGCCAATGAAATGCAAATGCTGGGTGGCCGTGGCGGTGAAGGCAACTACGAGCGTCCGGCGCAGGGTGGAGGGTTCCGTTCCAACCAGAAATCGGGCCAGGCCGCTGACAGCCAGGTGGCAGACATGCCTGCCGATGACGGCTTCGCGGAAGACGATATTCCGTTCTGAGCGTTGCTGCGATGAGCACATTGCTGGTGACGGGTGGCGCCGGTTTTATAGGCGGCAACTTCGTATTGCGTAGCCTGGAACAGAACCCGGAGTTACGCATAGTCAACCTCGACCTGCTGACCTACGCAGGCAATCTGGACACCCTGGCCTCGCTGTCACACAACCCGCGCTACCAGTTTGTACACGGTGATATTGGTGATGCCGGACTGGTGCGTGGTTTACTGGCCGAGCACAAGCCGCAGGCCATCATCAATTTTGCCGCTGAAAGCCACGTCGACCGCTCCATCGACGGTCCGGCGGCGTTTGTCCAGACCAACGTGGTGGGCACGCTCAACCTGTTGCAGGCGGCGCTGGAGTTCTGGCGGGAGCAAACCCGGCAACAGCAGAAAGATTTCCGTTTTTTGCATGTATCCACCGACGAGGTATACGGCAGCCTGGGGCCGCAGGGCGCGTTTACGGAAAGCACCCCCTACGCTCCCAACTCGCCGTACGCCGCATCCAAGGCCGGCTCGGACCACCTGGTACGCGCTTTCCACCACACGTATGGGTTGCCGGTGTTGACCACCAACTGCTCGAACAATTACGGCCCCTACCAGTTTCCCGAAAAACTCATTCCGCTGGTCATCCTCAATGCGCTGGCCATGCGGCCGCTGCCGGTTTATGGCGACGGTTTGCAGGTGCGTGACTGGTTGTTCGTGCACGACCATGTGGACGCCATTAATACCGTTTTGCAGCATGGCGAACCGGGTGAGGTTTTCAATATCGGCGGTTCTTCCGAGCGCACCAATCTGCAGGTGGTCAAGGCCATATGTACCGCGCTGGATGAAAAAGTGCCCGAACCCGGTTTCGGGGACCGCAGCCAGTTAATCGAACACGTCACCGACCGCCCGGGTCACGATCGTCGTTACGCCATAGATTGCAGCAAACTCACACAAACACTAGGCTGGAAGCCCACGGTTGATTTTGAGCAGGGGCTGGATCTCACGGTTGACTGGTATTTGTCCAATAGCCGGTGGGTTGACCGGGTGCGCGACGGCAGTTACCTGGGCGAGCGCCTGGGATTGGCTGGCACAGCGCTTTAACAGGTAATCTCCGCTTATGTCCAGAAAAGGAATCATTCTCGCCGGTGGCAGCGGCACACGCCTGTACCCGCTGACCCGTGTCATCAGCAAGCAGCTGTTGCCGGTGTATGACAAGCCGATGATTTTCTATCCGTTGGCCACGCTGATGCAGGCCGACATCCGCGACATCCTGATCATCACCACGCCGCACGAGCAGGGGCTGTTCAAACACCTGCTGGGCGATGGCAGTGAATGGGGGCTGAACCTGCAGTTTGCCGTTCAACCCGAGCCGGAAGGGTTGGCGCAGGCGCTGATCATTGGCGAGGAGTTTCTGGACGGCAGCCCGTCCTGCCTGATCCTGGGGGACAATATCTTTCACGGTGGCGGGCTCAGCGACGTGCTGGAGCGGGTCACCCGCCAGCAGCATGGTGCCAGCGTGTTCGGTTACTGGGTGCGTGATCCGGAGCGTTATGGCGTGGTGGAGTTTGACCGTGAATTCCGCGTGTTGGGTATCGAGGAAAAGCCGGCAAAGCCGCGCTCGAATTACGCGGTAACCGGGCTTTATTTTTACGACGAGCGGGCCAGCGAATTTGCCCGTGGCCTGAAGCCGTCACATCGTGGTGAGCTGGAAATTACCGACCTGAACCGCCGCTACCTGGACGACGGCAGCCTGACCCTGGAACGGCTTGGCCGCGGCTACGCCTGGCTGGATACCGGCACGCATGAATCGCTGCAGCAAGCGGCCAGCTTTATCGAGACCATTGAGGCCCGGCAGGGCCTGAAAGTGGCCTGCCCGGAAGAAATCGCATTCATCAAGGGCTGGATTGACGCGGCGCAGGTCATGCGCCTGGCCGAGCCACTGCGCAAAAGCGGTTACGGCGAGTACCTGTTGCAACTGATCGAACGGGGCCGTGACGCGTGAAGCTGTTGGAAACCGGCTTGCCCGGTCTGGTCATCATCGAGCCGGTGGTTCATGGTGATCAGCGCGGTTACTTCAAGGAGCTGTGGCATGCCGGCCGCTTCCGTGCTGACGGCCTGCCCGACCGGTTTGTGCAGTCCAACGTGTCGCGTTCCGGCCCGGGCGTGCTGCGTGGCCTGCATTACCAGTACCCCCAGCCCCAGGGCAAACTGGTTTCGGTGCTGGAAGGCCGGGTTTTTGATGTCGCGGTGGACATCCGCAGCGACTCACCAACCTTCCGTCAGTGGGCCGGGGTGGAGCTGAGCGCGGAGAACCATCGCCAGCTGTACATTCCCGAAGGCTTTGCCCACGGGTTTTGTGTGCTGGGCGACTGTGCGTTGATGAATTACCTGTGCACCGCGGAGTATTCAGCGCAGCACGAATCGACCATTGCGTGGAATGATCCCGATATTGGCATCCAGTGGCCGCTGCAGGACGCAAAGCTTTCCAGCCGGGACAGCGCGGCGAAGCGGCTGCGTGATATTGCGCCGGAAGACCTGCCGGTGATGCCGCAATGAAGATTTTCCTGGCGGGTGCATCCGGCCAACTGGGGCAGGAACTTCTGGCCAGGCTGGACTCTGTGGGTGAAGTAACCGCAGTGGACCGCTCACCTGATTCTGACCAGGTGATTGAGCAGGATCTGTCGGACCTGCACCAGCTTGAAGTCAGCCTGAATCGTCTCGCGCCCGCGCTGGTCATCAACGCAGCGGCCTATACCGCGGTAGACCAGGCGGAAAAAGACCATCACACGGCGTTTCGGTTGAACGCCGAGTTGCCCGCCTGCATGGCGCGCTGGTGCGAACGCAATGGCAGCCTGTTGCTGCATTACTCAACTGATTACGTCTTCGATGGCAGCAGTGGCAAGCCCTACCGTGAAACCGACCAGCCAGACCCGCTGAATGTATACGGTCAAAGCAAGCTGGCCGGGGAATGGGCGGTGGCGGCCAGCAGATGCCAGCACCTGATCCTGCGAACCTCCTGGGTCTACTCCACGCACGGCAAGAACTTTGTGCTGAGCATGTTGAAACTGGCGCGCGAGCGGTCAGAGCTGAGCATTGTCAGCGATCAGACGGGCTGTCCTACCTGGGCGCGGAACCTGGCGCAGGCATCCTGCGCGGCGCTGCAACACATTCACAATAAGCAGAACGGCGAAGCGTTTCGGGGCACCTACCATTATTGCGACAGCACGGTTACGACTTGGTATGATTTTGCGCGTATCATTTTCGAACAGGCGGCTGAACTCCGGCTGCTGCCGGAAATTCCCCGACTGAAATCGATACGTTCGGTGGATTTCCCCCAAATTGCCAGGCGGCCGGAATACTCGGTGCTGGATTGTTCCGCCATCACCCGCACGTTCGGCATCAACCCCCCGGGCCTGCAAGCTTCCTTGCGGGCCTGCCTGGAGGAACTGGTTTCATGAAGGCAATGGCAGCACTATGTCCTTAACGCCCGTAATTCTTTCCGGTGGCGCAGGCACCCGTTTGTGGCCGGTGTCACGCCGGGCCCATCCGAAACCGTTCATGAAGCTGGTCGATGGTGAGTCACTGGCGGAGAAAACCTTCCGCCGTGCCCTGGCCGTGGCGGGAGATGCCCCGGTGCTCACGGTGACCAGCCGCGATTACTACTTCTACACGCGCGATCTGTACAACCAGATGGTGGGTGAGGAACACGAGCACCCGTTTTTGCTGGAACCCGTTGGACGCAATACGGCCCCGGCCATTGCGCTGGCAGCGATGTACCTGGAGCGCAAGTCTGGCGCCGACACCCGGCTGCTGGTAATGCCGGCAGACCACCTGATCAGGGACGAGAAAAATTTCCGCGCGGCGGTTGATGAAGCATCGGCGCTGGCGGAGCGGGGTCTGCTGGTGACTTTTGGTGTGCATCCCACCCATCCGGAAACCGGTTACGGCTACATCCGCAAAGGGTCACGTATCGCCAACTCGCAGGGTTTTGAAGTGGCTGCATTCGTGGAAAAACCCGACATGAAGACGGCCATACAGTATTTCGAATCGGGCGATTACGACTGGAATTCCGGTATGTTCTGCTTCAGGGCAGATGTGTTTCTCAAAGCCCTGAAAAAACACGCGCCGGAGGTCTATGCGGCAGCGCAGAATTGCTGGAAAAGCATGGACCGTTTTCGCCAGCCACTGGAAATGCCGCAAGCCCTGTTTGAACAATGTCCCAGCATTTCTATTGACTATGCCGTGATGGAAAAAGCACACAATACGGCCGTGGTGGGCGCGGAGTTCGGCTGGAGTGACATCGGTTCGTGGAAGGCCATCAGCGATTTGTACGAGTCGGATGCTGCTGGCAACCGGGTGCAGGGCAGGGCGGTGCTGGTGGAGAGTACCAATTGCTTTGTGCAGGGTGAGAAGCGCTTGGTGGCCGCCGTTGGCGTCAAGGACCTGGTTATCGTGGATACCGGTGACGCGGTTCTGGTGGCTGACCGTGAGCGTGCCCAGGAAGTTAAAAACGTGGTGGAGCAGCTAACCGACAGCCAGGACACAGTGGCCGAGTTTCATCAAACCGTGCACCGGCCCTGGGGCAGCTTCTCGATCCTGGAGGACGCCGAAGATTGCAAGGTCAAACGCCTGGTGGTCAAACCCGGACAGGTTTTGTCACTGCAACTACATCATCGGCGAGCCGAACACTGGACCGTGGTACAGGGCACAGCCAAGGTGCGGCTGGCCGACAAGGAATTTCTGCTGCATGCCAATGAATCAACCTACATCCCGGTGGAAACCCTGCACCGTCTGGAAAACCCGGGCAGTGAGGATGTGCACCTGATTGAGGTGCAAACCGGCAGCTATTTTGGTGAGGACGATATTGTCCGCTACGAGGATATCTACGGCCGCATCGACTGATTCAGTTAATCAGTTTCACCGTGCGGCCGCTGCCGGCTTCAGGAGGACGGGGGTTGCTGCAGGCTGCTGCGAATCAGCACATACAGAGCGAGCCAGGTAGAGGAGTACATCGGCGCGCCCGCTGTTTTGGCCTGTTTGCCAGGTGATTTGCCCGGTAGTTCTGATAATGGTTGCTGGTAGTTCATTTCTTGCTCCGACTTGCTGCTTTGCCCGAAAATTTTATTGTGTTGTTTATACATAAGACTGCCCAGCGGTTAAAAAGTTGGTCCAGCCCAGGCCCGCTATAGGGCGTTTTGACGACAATTCGGGGCGTTCTGCCGTGTCAGGCCGGTAATTACGATGGCTTGGTGGCACCGCCGCGCGGTGTGTCGCCATGACGGCCCAGTTCGCGGTCCATCTCGAATTCTCTGGAAGTCACATAGGCTTCCATCTTTTCCAGTTTCAGGTTGAGCTCACGGAAGCGCATGCGCACCGCGCCAAATACATCCGCCGGCGCGTTGTTCACGCCGCGCCAGAATTCCGCCTGTTGTTCGTCGCCGTACAGGTTTTCCGGCTTGACCGGTAACAACACGGCCATCAGCACATAAGAAAGCACGACAAACGGTATAAACGGCGGGATCAGCATGCTCAACACCACGGCAACGCGCACGCCCTTGCGGTTGAAATCAAAGTATTCCGCCAGGCCGGCGCAGACACCCGCCAGCAGGGCATTCTTTTTGTCACGATACAGCCGGTGAGGGTGCTGGCGTTTGTAAAACTCGCTCATGCCCGCCCTCTCCAGTTGGGCGCCTCTATGTCCAGGATGCGTTCCAGGGTTTTGATGCGGTCTTCCATGCGATTGGTTGACTCCCAGATTTCACTGAGCATTTTCTCGTCTTCGGCCGACAGCCCCTTGGTCGACTTCCACTTGGTCACGTAATGAAAAACGATCCACAACGGCAGGCAAATGGTGATCAATAAAATGGGGATCACTTCAGACATTGCTGTCATCCTCCTGTTTTTCCTTGCCGGGTTGCTTCATTTTTGATTTCAGGCGGGACAATTCGTCCTCAACGCGGTCGTCATCCTCAAGCCCTTCAATTTCGTCCGCCAGGCTGCGGTTATGCCCCATGGCGATTGCCTCGGCCTCAGACTCCACCCGGTCAATGCGCTTCTCAGCCGTTTCAAAGCGATACAGCATCTCATCAATGCGGTCGCTGTGAATGTGCTGACGTGCCGACAATTGCGATTTGGCCGTCTTGTGGCGTATCACGATACTGCGCTGCCGCAACTTGGCATCGTTCAGCTTGCTTTGCAGCTGGGTGATATCGGCATTGAATTTTTCCAGTTGCTGGTCGAGGTGGTCGGCTTCCAGCTTGAGTCCCGCCATCTGGTCGTCAATGGCCTGTTTTTCTGTCAGGGCGGAACGTGCCAGATCCTCGCGGTCGCGCCGTAAGGCCAGTTCCGCGCGCCGTTCCCATTCACTTTTTTCCCGCTCCAGGTATTCGATATGCCGGCGATGTTCCTTGCGGTCGGCGATACACTTGGCAGCGGCCGAGCGGATTTCCACCAGCGTGTCCTCCATTTCCTGGATCATTAGCCGGATGATCTTTTCCGGATCTTCCGCCTTTTCCAGTACCGCATTGATGTTGGCATTTACGATGTCACTGAATCGTGAAAAGATGCCCATGAACCTGTCTCCTGAATGTATTGAATCCTAACCTTTTAATGCATGAAGCGTGCCACCACCCGGAATTTTCGTAACAATCTGAAAATAAAGAGTTTAATTATTTTCAGTTGCTTTTGATTGTGCGCTGGCCTGTCCACCGTGGCCAAATAAACCAAAAGGTGGTGGAAACTTGTAGTCAGCAGCGCAGTCATACTCAGCGAAAACCAGGGGGCATTCTGCCGAAGCCGGTATGTTCTTTAACTCCGCATGACAAGCGTGATGAGGCTCAGGTAGAATAGTCCACTTTTGACGAGCCGGCAGGTGCCGGAAATCCGATACCTTCAGGAGGATTGCCAGATGCGATTTGTGTTCGCACTCTTTGTAACTATTGCTCTTATGACCGGCCCGGTCTTGGCGCAGGACATTTCATCAGATAAGGGCAAGCTCAGCTACGCAGTGGGCTGGGACATTGGCGAAGACATTAAACGCCGTGGCGCTGAATTTGACGTTGAATCCATTATCGCCGCCATTCGGGATTCTGTGGCCGGCCGTGATGCCCAGGTTCCCAACGAGGAAATGGTTTCCCTGTTGACCGCACTGCAGCAGAAAGTGCGCCAGGAACAGGCGGAAGCTTTCCGCAAGCTGTCAGAAGAAAATCAGGCCAAGAGCGCTGAGTTCCTGGCGGCAAATGCCAAGAAAAATGGCGTGGTCGCACTGCCCAGTGGTGTGCAATACCGCATCATTGATGAGGGCGAAGGCGCCCGTCCTGGCATGGAAAGCACGGTGAAAGTACATTACCGCGGTTCCAAGATGAGTGGCCTGGAGTTTGACAGCTCGTTCGCTCGCGGCGTGCCTGAGGAATTCACGGTCAACTCGGTACTGCGCGGCTGGCAGGAAGTGCTGCCGCTGATGAAGACTGGCGCTACCTGGCAGGTCTTCGTGCCACCCGAAATGGCCTTTGGTGCCCGCGGCAACCCGCCGGTTGGCCCCAATGAAGCTCTGACCTTCGACCTGAAACTGGTAGAAATCGTCAAGTAATGGCTTTCCGCCAATAGCTTCTGAGCGGGGTCACTCACAAGTGGCCCCGCTTTTTATTTGCCCGTATGATTTGCCCACTCTGCAGCAACTGCTTCAAGCGAACCTGACATGCCAGTCGATGAAGATCCGGTACAGTCGCCGTGTATAGGAATCTGCACCCTGAGCCACGATAATGTGTGCATGGGGTGTTTTCGTACGTCCAATGAAATTGGCAACTGGTTGAATTACAGCAACCGGGAACGCGCTCGCATCCTGGATCAACTGCCGGCGCGGCTGGAAGCGATGTTCCGGAAATGATCGAGAGCAGCACGCAATTCGACCTGCAGTGGCGGCGCCGGCTGATTTCAGCCGTATCGCCTCTGGGGTCGGGCGTGGGCGGTCTGCGGGTCAATGGTTACCGCCCGCCGGGCCAGTCTGCTTACCGGCCCAACCGCACTGCAGCAGTGCTGGTGCCGGTGCTGGCCCGCGATGAACCGGAAGTGGTGCTGACCCGCCGCGCCGAGCATTTGCCGCATCACCCCGGCCAGGTCAGTTTTCCGGGCGGTGCTGCAGAAAAGCATGACACCTCAGCGGTGCATACCGCGATGCGTGAGGCGCATGAAGAAATCGGCCTGCCGGCGGAGTGCACCCACCCCATCGGATTTCTCGATCGAATGGATACCATTTCTGATTATCGGGTGCTGCCGGTAGTGGCGCTGGTGCAGTGGCCGGTTTCCTGGCGGCTGGACACCCGAGAGGTGGCGGAAGTGTTTACCGTGCCACTGGCGGTGGCAATGGACCGCAGCAAATATACCTCCCAGATACTCAAACGCGATGGCCGCGAGCATGCCATCTGGACGCTGCAATGGGAAAACCAGACCATTTGGGGCGCCACCGCAGCAATATTGCTCAACCTGGCCAGCCGCCTGGAGCGTCAAGATGCAACATGAAATTTTGCTGGATGCGAGACAATTAGACAGTCTGATCAAAGCCGATAACGTGGTGGTCGTGGACTGCCGGTTTGATCTGGGCAACCCGGTGCAGGGCGAGCAGGACTACCTGTCCGGGCACATTCCCGGCGCGTGCTACGCTCACCTGGATCACGACCTGGCATCCGCCATGACGCCCACCAGTGGCCGTCATCCGTTGCCGTCAGAACAGCAGTTTGCGGGCTTTCTGTCGCGTATTGGCTGGCAGCCGGACCGCCTGCTGGTGGCCCACGACGAGCGCAACAATGCCATCGCGGTTCGCCTGTGGTGGCTGATGAAATACTTTGGTTTGCCGGCAGCGGTTCTGGACGGAGGTCTGGAAGCCTGGCAACGGGCCGGTTTGTCACTGGAAACCGGGCCAGTCGAACCTCGCCAGACGCCGCTGCCCGAACTGCAGCCCCGGCCGGAACTGACCGCCCGGGTGGATGAGATTCACGCCGGCCTGGACGAGCGGCAACACCTGCTGGTCGACGCCCGCGCAGCGGAACGGTTCAGCGGTGAAACAGAGCCGCTGGATGCACGGGCCGGCCATATTCCGGGAGCCATCAACCGCTTCCTCGGCCAGAACCTGACCGCTTCAGGCGAGTTCAAAAGCCGCCAGCAGTTACGCGCGGAATTCGAGCAACTGTTGGGTGGCACGGATATCGCCAGCGTGGTGCATTCCTGCGGCTCCGGCGTCACCGCCTGCCATAATGCATTTGCCATGGAACTGGCGGGCCTGGGCACGGCACGGGTGTACCCCGGTTCGTGGAGTGAGTGGTCGCGCGATGCGGCCCGGCCGGTGGCCACCGGCTCCTAAGCCTTTGTGCCGGGCGTGCTCCGGGTTCAGCGGATTGGCTATTTTTTCTGCAGCCGCGCCACCAGGCCGTGCAGCGTTTCCTGGGTGACGTCGGAGAACCACAGGTCAGAAAAGTTTTCCAGCAAGTCCTTGTCCGGTTCATCGAACAATCCGTGCATATCGGCCCGCGCCATCTGGCGTGTCAGTGACATGGCATTGCGTGGCAACTGCAGCAGATCCTGGCACCAGGCCACGCAGCGTTCCACCACGGCTTCCGGTGTGGGCTGCAGTTCATCCACCAGGCCAATATCCAGCGCTTCAGCAGCGCCCAGCATGGCGCCCGGAACCAGTATTTTCTCTGCCGGCCGGGGCCCTATGGCGCGCACCAGCGCCTGGTGGATTACCGATGAAACCACCAGTCCCACCTGTACCTCATTCAGACCGGTTTTGAATTTACCCTCGGCCATTACCCGGTAGTCTGCAAACAGCGCCAGCACGATACCGCCGGCCGGCGCATGCCCGGTCAAGGCAAATGCGGTTGGCACGGGCATCAGCGCGATGGTTTTCAGAGCATCATTGAATCGCTGCCAGAATTGCGCCAGCTGGGGCCGCTCCAGCTGCAGCAGGGCGGGCACATCCAGGCCGGCGGAAAACATGCCCGGCAGACCGGATACCACGACCGCATCAGCCTCAACTGCCGCCGTTTCAAGTGCGTCAATCAGGGCTTCGATCAGCTCCGGGTTGATGGCGTTGGCTGGCGGGCGGCTGATGCAGATTTCGCGTACCGCACCGTGGTCTTTGGTATTCAACATAGCTTTATTGCTCCGTGGTTCATGGGGCCGGGATCAGCCTGGATTCAGACTGCGCAGTCTAAACTGTGCCCGTTTTTCGATCAAAGCCAACATCGGCAGCGATGATCGGTGTGGCAAGCGCGGACCGGTGACAGCGAAAATCCCCGCGTTATACTGTAACCGCGAACACAGGAGAGGAAACGATGATACAACGCCACCTGCCAAGGGCAATGATGACACTGGCTCTGGTTATGGCCACTTCGTTAACGGCCCGCGGTACCCAGGCTTCCGGTGTGCAGGTTATCAGCGCCACGGAGCTGGGAAAGCCGGTCAGCAGCCTGTCACGCAGCCCTGCATCAGGCACTTCACATCGGCACGTGCGGCAACGCCAGGAGTACGGCAAGGGCTACCGCTACGGCCACAGCGTAAGCGGCGCCAGGGGCAATATCACCATCTGGTCAGCCAAACCGTATCAGGGCTATGGTTCCAGGCCTCATGCCAGCCAGCGCAGCATGAATTCCGTCCGTCCCAGCCCGCCCACCGGCCCCAGGCTGGAATACAAGCCGCAGTACGGCAAGGATTCCAGCCCGGAGTACGGCGACTGATTTACCAGCTGTAATGCGCGGTGTAGCGGATTACCGCTTCGCCCTCGCTTGGCACGGTCACATCAAAGCCGATGCGGTTGCTGTTTTCCTTGTTGTACTGGTGAGTGGCGTCCTCGATGCTCCAGTTGGCCGCGCGGTACAGGTTTTCCAGCACCGTCACGCTGACGGCACTGTCCTTGTGATTGCGTAACCTGATTTCAAACGTTTCCCACAGGTTGCGGGTGCGGCTGTCCACGCGGAAATCTGTTTGTTTGCGCTCACCCACCACGTCAAAGGCATTGCCCATCTTGATCAGGATGTCTTCATTGCGCGGCGTGTGGCCAATCACGTCTTCACCAATGAACTCCAGGCTGCCGTCGGCATCATCCACCTGGTTGACCCGGACGCGGCCAGCCGGCATGGGGATGCCCAGGCTGTTTTTCTGCTCATTGGCAAAACGCAGGTTCACGCTGACATCTGCCCGCCCATGGCGCCCGTATTCCTGCTCCAGTTGCTGGTAACCGCGAAAACCGTAGGACAGGGTGGGTGCGAACACCAGCTCTTTCTCACAGGCCACATCGTGCGCAGTAGGTATCAGTTCGATTTGTTTGGTTGAATTGTCCGGCAAATCAGTGCGCCGGCCCAGCGTGTACAGGTGGTATTCAAAAAACGCCTTTTCAGCGAAACCGCTGCTGTCTTCAGCCATCGCGGTTTTGTACATCACCTCGCGCACCGGTTGTACCGGTTCAGCGCGGTTCACGTCGCCGGCAATCAGTTTCAGACGAGAGTTTTCATAGCTGGCACCGGACTGGTTGATGATGCTTACCCAGGCGGACAGGTCCAGCTTGCAGCCTTTGATTTCATCCAGGATCAGATTGTAGTCCGCCCACCACGTCATGCCCTGCGTTTCGTATGCAATACGGGCCTTCTGCTTGCCGCTGGACGGGCTGTCCAGCAGCCATTCCAGCGTGGGCCGTGTATTCAGTCCGCCCGGCAGTTGGGCAAACTGCAGGTTGGAATAACTGCGAATGGCGCGCACGCTGCCGTCATCCATCTGCAGGGTCAGGCCATCGCCAATGCCCAGCAGGGTGCCTTCCACCAGGTCGACCTGGTCGCCGCGCGGCTGTTCCACCGTGATACGTTGCCCAAGATAGCGTTCCAGCAGTTTTTCCTGGCTGACCAGGTCGAACTGGAAGCTCTGCTCCAGCACCCGGGTGGCCGGCTTGTCCAGCGAACTGAAGGTGACCGTGGTCGGGTCGATCAGCGCCGCCACGTTGGTAATCCTCAGCGGATGCACGCCCCGTTGGATATCATAGGCGCGGTCATGCCGCACGATGGCATAGCCCGGCACGTTGCCGCCGTATTGACGGCCGCCGGAAGGGCGGTACCATTCAGGCGCCACTGCGCCCGGCTGCACGCGGGAATAGATGGTAATGGAATCGTCGCTGCTGCTTGCCGTGTCGGCAGCCGCAGCCGCTGTGCTGATTGTTGCCAGTAACAAAGGAAGATATTTTTTCATGTTTTTTGTCCGTGAAGTCTCTGCTCGAAATCACCGTGCGCCAAATTCAGGCCAGCCGGGTCATGCGCCTGCACACTGTGCCGGCAGCCGTGTTTCTGGTTCGACCGTGAATCGGCACATAAGATTCCCTGCTTTTGCCATCTTGTTGATTTTCTTTGTGATTGCCTCGGGTTGTGCCGCGGAACCCGCGCCCGGTCTGGCGCTTGAAGCTGCCTGGGTACGGGCCATGCCACCTGGCAAGTCCATGACCGCCGCTTATGGCACGGTGATCAACAACTACCCGCAAGCGATCGAAATTGTATCCATCAGCAGTGATGCCTATGCGCATGTCAGCCTGCACCAGTCGGTGCTGGAAAACGGCGTGGCCAGCATGCGGGCGGTTGAGCCCTGGCTCATGGAGGCAGACAGCCGCCTGCAGCTGGAACCCGGTGGCTATCATTTGATGCTGATGCGCCCACAGCGCGCCATCGCGGCCGGCGATCAGGTCAGCCTGGTGCTGACCACCGGCGACGGTGCTGAGTACCGTTTCACGCTGCCGGTGGAATCACGCTGATTTGCGTTGCAGCTCGCCCGACAGCGTGCGGGCCAGAAACTGCCCGGTGTAGGAATGGCCGATGCCGGCCAGTTGTTCCGGCGTGCCTTCGGCGATGATCTGACCGCCTTTGTCACCACCTTCCGGCCCCAGGTCGATAATCCAGTCGGCGGTCTTGATCACGTCCAGGTTGTGCTCGATCACCACCACGGTATTGCCGTGGTCACGCAGCCGGTGCAGCACGCCCAGTAATTGCTCGATGTCCTGGAAATGCAGGCCGGTGGTGGGTTCATCCAGGATGTACAGGGTTTGGCCGGTGTCGCGTTTGCTCAGTTCCTTGGACAGCTTGATGCGCTGTGCTTCACCGCCGGACAGGGTGGTCGCACTTTGGCCCAGCGTTATATACGACAGGCCAACATCCGCCATGGTTTGCAGCTTGCGCGCCACCGCCGGCACCGCCGAGAAAAACTCCAGCGCATCTTCCACCGTCATGCCCAGCACTTCGTGAATATTCTTGCCCTTGTAGGTCACACTCAGTGTTTCGCGGTTGTACCGCTTGCCATGACACACATCGCAGGGCACGTATATATCGGGCAGGAAATGCATTTCCACCCGGATCAGGCCATCGCCCTGGCAGGCTTCGCAGCGGCCGCCCTTGACGTTGAAGCTGAATCGGCCGGGCTTGTAGCCCCGGGCCCGCGCTTCCTGCGTGCCGCTGAACAGGTCGCGGATGGGCGTGAACAGGCCGGTATACGTGGCCGGGTTGGAACGCGGTGTGCGGCCAATCGGCGACTGGTCGATATCCACCACCTTGTCAAACAGCTCAAGGTTTTCGACTGCTTCATACGGGGCCGGCTGGGCCGAGCTGCCATACAGTTCCTTGGCCGCCAGGCGGTGCAGGGTGTCGTTGATCAAGGTGGATTTGCCGGAACCGGACACGCCGGTAATGCAGACAAACAGGCCGGCCGGAATTTCCAGGTTGACCTGTTTCAGATTGTTGCCTGAAGCGCCCAGCACGCGCAGTACCCGTTGTTCGTCCCGCACGGCCCGTTTCTTTGGCTGAGCTATTTCGCGCACACCTGAAAGGTACTGCCCGGTCAATGAGTCGGCATCGGCAAGCAGCTCATCCGGCGTGCCGGCAAAAACGATCTTGCCGCCATGCACGCCTGCGCCCGGGCCGATGTCCACCACGTAATCCGCCGAGCGGATGGCCTCTTCATCATGTTCCACCACGATCACGGTATTGCCGATATCGCGCAGCCGGGTGAGGGTGGCCAACAGCCGTTCGTTATCGCGCTGGTGCAGGCCAATGGAAGGTTCGTCCAGGATATACATGACTCCCACCAGGCCGGCCCCGATCTGGCTGGCCAGGCGGATGCGCTGGGCTTCGCCGCCGGATAGTGAATCGGCCTTGCGGTCCAGGGTCAGGTAGTCAAGCCCCACGTTGACCAGGAAATTCAACCGCTCATGCACTTCCTTGATGATCTTGGAGGCAATTTCACCGCGCCGGCCATCCAGGCTCAATTCGTCGAAAAAGGTCAGGCACTGCAGAATGGGCCAGGCGGTAATACTCGGCAGGTTGGTCTTGTTGATGAACACGTGCCGGGCTTCACGGTTCAGCCGTTGACCATTGCACCCGGTGCAGGGTTTCTGGCTGATGTACTTGGCCAGTTCCTCGCGGACGATGCGTGAATCGGTCTCGCGGTAGCGGCGCTCCAGGTTGGGGATGATGCCGGCAAACGAATGTTTGCGTTTGCGCGAACCGCTGTCGCTGAGGTAACGGAATTCGATCATTTCATCGCCGCTGCCAAACAGCACGATGTCACGGATGTTTTTCGGCAGCTCGGCAAATGGTGCATCCACATCGAAACCATAGTGCTTGGCCAGCGACTGGATAATCTGGAAATAATAGGCATTGCGGCGGTCCCAGCCGCGCACCGCGCCACCGGCCAGGCTGACCTCGGTGTTACTGACCACCCGGTCCGGATCAAAAAACTGGCTGATACCCAGCCCGTCACACTCCGGGCAGGCGCCATTGGGGTTGTTGAAGGAAAACATGCGCGGTTCCAGCTCTTGCAGGCTGTAATCGCAGTACGGGCAGGAAAACCGGGCGCTGAACAGCTTTTCTTCCAGCTCACTGTCGTCGTCCATTGGGGAAATCAGCGCCAGGCCGTCGGACAGCGTCAGCGCGGTTTCAAACGATTCGGCCAGCCTCTGCTTCAGATCCTGCCGCACCCGGATGCGGTCAATCACCACCTCGATGGAGTGCTTGCGCCGCAATTCCAGTTCCGGCACGTCGTCCAGTTCGTATACCTGGCCATCCACCCGGGCACGCACAAAGCCCTGGGCACGCAGTTCATCAAACAACTGCAGGTGTTCGCCTTTGCGGTCGCGCACCACCGGCGCCAGCAGCATCAGCTTGCTTTCTTCCGGCAAGGCCAGCACATGGTCAACCATCTGGCTGATGGTCTGCGCCTCCAGCGGCAGGTCGTGTTCCGGGCAGCAGGGCGTGCCTACGCGCGCAAACAGCAGACGCAGATAGTCATAGATTTCGGTGATGGTACCCACCGTGGAGCGCGGGTTGTGCGAGGTGGATTTCTGCTCGATCGAAATGGCCGGCGACAGCCCCTCGATATGATCCACATCAGGTTTTTCCATCATCGACAGGAACTGGCGGGCGTAAGCCGACAGCGACTCCACGTAGCGCCGCTGGCCTTCCGCGTAAATGGTGTCAAACGCCAGCGAAGACTTGCCCGAGCCGGAAATTCCGGTGATTACGATCAGCTGGTCGCGCGGCAGGTCCAGATCAATATTGGCCAGGTTGTGCGTGCGAGCGCCACGAATGAGTATCTTGTCCATATATCTTTTGCCGCGTTCAAACCCCTAACTATACTCCCCGAGTCAAGCCCGCGGCAAAATCCCTATGATTTGAGTTAAACGCTTCTGATATCCTTGCGAAATGAACGCCAGCCCTCCGGCCAATTTCGTTGCTGAGGCGCCTGCCAGCCAGCAGGGCGCGGAGGCTATCGTGCGTGCGGGCCTGCTCAATCCGGCCCTGGATCTGGCCGCCTTGCGGGCGGAATTCAGCCGTGATGGCTTTGTCCGGCTGGAACAGGCACTGCGGCCGGAAGTGGCCGATGTGCTGCACCACTGCCTGGCCAATGAAGTGCCGTGGGCGCTGGCATACCGTAATGCCGATGGTCCACGCAAACTGTGGGCGGAAGAGTTGCAGGCGCTGGATGCCGGTCAGCGGCAGGCGCTGGACGAGGAAATCGAAGCCGTGGCCCGCCAGGGCTTCCAGTTCCGCTACGACAGTTTCATGATGGTCACGGCCTACAAGGAAAAGCGTTGTCCACAGCTGGTATTGCATCGCGTGATCGAGCAGATCAACAGCCCCGGCTGGCTGCAGCCGATGCGCCAGATCACCGGCTGTGAGCAGATCAGGCGGGCTGATGCGCAGGCCACCCGCTACGTGGCGGGCCATTTCCTGCGCCAGCACAACGACATGAACAAGGACGACGGCCGCCTGTGTGCCTACGTGATCAATCTGACCCGTGACTGGCAGGCGGACTGGGGCGGTCTGTTGCAGTTTATCGACGCGCAAGGCCGGGTGGTGCGTTCGGTAACCCCCGCCTTCAACACCATCAGCCTGTTCCGGGTGCCGGCCGAGCATTGCGTCTCTCCCGTCGCCTCGTTTGCGACCGGTGCGCGCTATGCGATTACTGGCTGGTTGAGAACCTGACTGGAAAAACACACTGATGTTTATCATTGCCGACTTACTGACCACAGACCAATGCAAACAGATCCGGCAGTTGCTGGAGGGCGCGCGTTTTGTCGATGGCAAGCAAACCGCGGGACCGGGCTCGCAGCGGGTCAAACACAATCTGCAGGGCGACCCGGCGGATGAGGCCATCGCGCAGGTGCAGGCGCTGGTGCATGAACAATTAACCCGCAACGCCCAATACCGCATCCTGGCCATGCCGCGCATCGTGCGGCCGATGACCATCAATCGTTATGACGCAGGCATGTTTTACGGCGATCACATGGACCACCCGCTGCTGGCCGGCGAGCCCGCGGCGCGTGGTGATGTGTCCACCACGGTGTTTTTCAGTTCAGCGGACGAGTACGAAGGCGGGGAACTGGTGATCAACAGCCAGTCAGCCTCAGCGCACAGCATCAAACTGCCTGCCGGGCATGCGGTGTGCTATTCTGCCGGCACTTTGCACCGGGTGAACCCGGTGACCCGGGGGTCGCGCCTGGCCGCGGTCACGGTGGCCGAAAGCCGCATCCA
>JBFIHZ010000013.1:0-25218 GCA_041601535.1 Lysobacterales bacterium
CGGCTGGTCGAACTGATCAGAAGCATGCGCGATGCGGAAGGCAACATCCTGATCGAAGGTTACTCCGACCAGGTGATTGCCCCCTCGCTGCTGGAACTGGAGGCCGTGGCTGCTGCGCCGGACGTGGGCCAGGGCCTGGTCGGTGAACTGGGCATAGGCCGGCCGGAAACCGCCGACCGGCTGGAGCTGGCAATCATGCGGCCGGCACTGAACCTGCGCGGCATTCGCTCCGGTGACGTGGGGGCGGCGGCGCGCAACAGCATCCAGACCTCGGCCACGGCTTCCATAGGCCTGCGGCTGGTGCCGGCGCAAACACCAACCTATCTGCGGGAAATTATCGAGCTGCACATCGAACAGCAAGGCTACTTTATCGTGCACAAGCCACCTACCGCCGAGCAGCGCGCCCGTCACGAGCGTATCGCCCTGCTGGACTGGAGCGAGGCTGGCTACCCGGCCTACCGCGCACCGATGGACCTGCCGATCGCACAGAAAGTGGCCGGCATCGTCGATGAACTGGCCGATGGCAGCCTGATCCGCATGCCAACCATGGGCGGCAGTTTGCCGCTTTACCTGATCGACCAGGCAGTGGGCAGCCCCATCCTGATCCTGCCCATCGCCAATCACGACAACAACCAGCACGGCAGTGATGAGAACATCCGGCTCAAAAACCTGTGGGACGCGATTGAAATCTATGCGGCGGTGCTGACGGGGCTGTGAGAGAGTCCCAGCAGCGTCACTGTGGCGCTGAGCGGTGTACTTCCTCAAACCGGTCATAAAATCCACTGACGTTAAGTACGATTTCAGCTGCCTGTTCGCCCGTGTTCATCCAGAACCAGCCATTCATGCCTGGAAAGGTGGCTGTAACCTTGCCGTGTCCAGACTGAACACCATCCCGTTCCAGATATCGAACGGCGGGCTCATCGGGGTAGGTGTAGGGCTCACCATGCATGTCCACGTACATCGGCTGGGAGGATTGCCATGAATACACCAGAGTTTCGCCGGGTTTCATATGCGCCTTGTATTCGACTTCCTCGAGTGAGGCCAGCTGTATGCGGAACTCCTCGGTTTTGAACGGTGTGTCAGAGGAGACCTGTGTACCTGTTTCCGCAAGGCGGATATTGCCACTCATAATGGCCGCCAGCTCATCATCGATGGCACCGTCATCGGTCGGCGGCTGCTGGTACTCGTTGTCAGCAGCAGGGTCCGCCACGGTAGTTTGCTCGGCTTCCGCGCCACGCTCCTTGTCTTCCGCCGGCCAAATCACCACCAGCAGCAGGCCGAAGGCGACCAGAATGGCCAGCAGGGTTGCCGTACCCATGCGGCTGGTGGAATTCCCATCCGTTCCTTGCGCGTTCATGAAATAACATAACCTCTCAGGTGAATGCCCATCAGCACGAAACCAGCCGTCATCAACAGCCAGTTTGCCGCGAAGGCGTGTCGTTCGAAGCGGCCGTGTTTACGCCATAGCACGAACACGGCAAGCATGACAGTCAGCGCTATCAGCTGACCCAGTTCAACACCCATGTTGAACGAAAGAATATTGATTACCAGTCCGTTCTGCGCCAGCTCATAAGTTTGCAGCTTGGTGGCCAGGCCGAGACCATGGAACAGGCCGAAAGCAAAAACCGCCACTCGGGGATCGGGTTGCATCCCCAGCGTTTTGAAACCACCCATGTTTTCAAACGCCTTGTAAGCCACCGACAAACCGATGATTGCGTCCACCAGTTGAACATTCGCATGTATGCCGCCGAGCACGCCCAGCAGCAAGGTGAAGCTGTGGCCCAGCGCGAAGAACGTAACGTAGGTAGCCACGTCTCGCAAACGGCGCAGGAAGAAGATTACCCCGGCCAGATACAACAGATGGTCCACCCCGGTGACCATGTGCTTGACACCCAGGTACATATATTCCCACACGGCCGGGCCGGTATTGCGGATCAGGAACTGTGAGTCGCTGCGGGCGACGTCGTGCGCCAGAACAATCACCGGGCAAAGCACCATCAGCAACGCAGGCGCCCAACGTAAACCAAGCCGCCCGAGCCAGGCGCGCTCGCGGTGTGCCACTGAGGCAGGCCCGCTCATTCCAGGTAAGGGATCAGCCGCCCGAATACAATGACTGCGGTCCACAACAGCATCGAGATGCCCGCAATCCAGCGTACCGTGGCCGCCGGCGAATAGTGAGGTTGTGATGCGATGCGCTCCCAGTCAGCCGCAAACTTGAACCACAGCGCATTTGCGCCGGCCAACACCATGGCCAGCACTTTGAGCCGAAACGCCGTATTGGAGTAATACCGGAGCGGATCGGTGAACAGGAACAGCACGCCGGTACTCAGATTTATAATGAAACCGAGCAGTGCAACCGGTACAAAACCCATAACCGCGTTAACCGGTACGCGTGCTGCCAGCCCCATCAGCCGCAGATCAACCACGTACAGGGCGCCGATCAACAGGATCAGGCCGATGAAATGTAGGGCCTCCAGGGTGGGAAAGGCCCACCACGTATCCAGAATCAGGCTGGAAAGCGCGCTGTTCTGCATCCATGTGAGTATGCTATCCATCATGCCCCCTTAAAACTCCTTCCAGTCCCAGTATGCGATCAGCCGCCCCATAACGATAACGCCCAGCCAGGCGACACTGGATATCGCAGCCATCAGTTTCAGCGGCGGGGGTGGTGAAGTATCGTTCAGACGATTCGACGCATTGAATAGCCGGCGTGACATGACCACCAGCAACGCTATGCCCACGCTCAGCAAAGTCATCTTGATCCAGAACGGCGAGCTTTGGAAAAAGGCATCCGCATTGGCGACAAACAGCATCGAACCGGAAATCACATTAACCACCAGGCCAGCCAGCGCCACCCGGTACACCGTCCGCAATGCGCTCAGGGGAATGGCTGATGCCAGCCCCATAACGCGCAAATTAATCATTAATACAATGCCTGCCAGGACAGCCATTCCGACCGCGTGTGAACTCAACACAATCGGATATCCCCAAGCCGTTTCCTGGACCAGGCGCGCTATTGCAGAACTTTCAAGCCATTCGAGCAAGTTACCCTCCCCGCGTTAACTGGCAGTTGCACTTTGCGGGTCAAGCCCGGTACCTGGCGCAGTTGCCTGATGGATGTATGGACGTACGACAGTTAGGAATCACCCATATCTCACAGGTTATTAAGGAGATTTACGCGCGCTGCGGCAATCCGGAGATTGCAGCCTCTATCCGAGAACTGCAGCCGGCATCTGAAAAAGACTGATTACGTAGCATTGGACGTGTCGGCGGTGGCTCGAGTTGAAGAAGAAGCAACAAGTTCAGGCCTGGACGGCGCGGATTGGGCGTAGCATTGCCGCAGCACAGCAGCCGAACTCCGGGTATCGGAAACGAACATACGGATTCCTAATTGAGCAAGTTTCCGCCGCTGGATTTACGCAAGGTCTCACGTGGCAACTCGCCAAACTTCTGTTTGTAAGCGGCGCAGAAGTGGCCAAGGTGAGAGAACCCGTAGTTCATTGCAATTGTGGTAACCGAGGTTCGGCGGGGCTCCATCCGGCTCAGGGTGTCATGCACCATATCCAGGCGAAGCTCCTTCAGGTAGCGCATGGGGGTGGTATTCAGGTGACTTCTGAAACCGGCAAACAGGGCACGGGTGCTTACATCAGCGGCTTCCGCAACATCTTCCGGGCCGATGGCCTCGGCGAAATTGGTGCGCATGAATTCCTGTGCCTTGGCAATATAGGCCGGTCGTGGTGACGCGGTACCACTGGCCAACTCATCCTGATAATTATGGTCCAGGCAATTGATCAGGGCCGACATCAACAATGAAGACATATGCTTCTTGGCGATGGATGAGCCGGAAATACCGCCGGTTTCAGTCAAGGTCATGGCCATGTAGCGCAACAAATTGGTTACCTCTTGCGCCGATGAGGTGGTCAATGGCACTGCCGGGGCGAATGTAATGGGGAGGCCCAGATGGCGGCCGAGGTGTTGCTCCATCTGGCGCTCAAGGTCACTGCGCTCGATGCGAACGATCAGCTGTTCACACCCTTCGCCGAATTGCATATTGACGCCCAGCGTCGGCGAAATCATCACCGCTTGTTTGGGGTGGCAGTAAACCGGCTTTTTATCGACGGTGACAAATGCTTCACCTCGAATTGGAATCTGCAACAAAAAGAAGTCCTTGAGCACCTGTGGACGCACACTCACGCATGCACCATGGCGATGATAAATCAGCGAAACTCCTTCCAGCTGAGCCTGGCTGATGGCCACGTCCAGTACCTGATTACGGCCCATTACATCCAGGCGGTGAGGCACAAAAAGACAACCGATGTGTTCGCGGGCAGCGTCCAGATCATTGGTCATATAAGGATTAAGGCCGGCCAAATGCGCAGTGGTGCTAGCCAGTTCTGTCATCATCATAAACCGCCCTCATTGTGTCGACCGTGAAAAAACTTCCTACAGGAACAGGCCGGGAATTTTTGCCTACTTACCGTTTGCTCATCGTACGCTTCCTTTATACCGAACCGTATCAGGTTTTGCCACAGGCAAGCGGCCGCCAGTCATCGCCATTGGGTAACAGTTTGAAATGTGTGCTGGTGATGAACTCGCGTGACAGAAACTGCGGATCGTCCACGATGCTGGTAACGATGAGCCATGTATCGCCAAATGCCGTGATGCGGTCGTAATACTCAGTCAACCGTGCACCGCCACTGTAAGGCACCCCGTTGCTACGCAGATAGCCGGGTGACAGGTTATTGGTGATTACTTTCAGCCCGGACTCCTGCCAATTGGCAATTGAATCACCCTGCAGGGACGGTTCACCCCCAGCGACTTCATTGCCGTTGAAATGAAAATGCCGGGTTTGCATACCGTGGTCTGTGTCCAGCCGAAGGGTGTCGTCATCTTCCCAATGAAGATGAACGCGCATCGGATTGCGCAACAACCCGGGCGCACCGAATTGCTTACAACTCGCGGAATCTGTCTCCGGACTCCACTTTTCCGTTTCCAGTTCCCCTTGTAGGTTTAATGGAAGGCTGGCGATATCGCCTTTCGGTGGCGTCTTCATACGCCAGCGCCAGTCTTCGGTGACTACCGATACCCAATAACCGGTCAGGTCCACCGGAGCGCCGGCCCGATTTTGTTGCCTCTTTGGTCCCCCGCCCAAGCGGCACTCCGCATTGACGTCGTAATCACATTTGCGTTGTTTATGCGGCTGATCTTCGCTGGCCGATTGAGCCCACACAGGAAGCGCGGCCGGCACTGCAACCAACGCCATGCAGATAACCGACAGTAGGGTTGTTCTGGTTAATTCCATTGCCATTATTCCAGCCCATCAGTGGATGGTTCAGTTGAATGTTTCATTGTCTTCGAAACCCCACCGAAAGCCATCAGAAGGCCGTTCGATGGTACGCAACAGCACTCGCTTTTCATCCGCGTTTCGCGCCGGCAGTCCATTAACAATGACGTGGTCCCCGGGCTTCAGGCTTGCCCGTGTTATGCCGTGCCGCCCCAAAGCGGAAGCCGCGCCCCATTCCACGGCGTAGCGCACCACAGTGCCGGAATCGTCGGTGACGTTAAGATGCACGTAGCTGTGCGGGTTTCGGAACATGAAGGCAATCAGGTCGCCTTCGATACTGGTTTTCTCACCATCCACATAGGTGGCCGGAAATGAATGGTGGGCCATGGCTTGTGCGCCAGAGAGCAAGCCCAGTATGGTCAGCACTCGCAGCAGTCCAACACGGGGAAGTTTCAGCATCATTTATTTCGCCTCCTGGGCCTTTAATTCGTTGTACACCGCTTCGATGAACTGCTGCGTGGTCCAGAACCCGGAATCGGTGCCATAGCGCACATCGAATCCAAACGTCGGACGGGCGGCGTAGACTTCTTGCAGCGTCATTCCTTCGCGAATACGCTCGAGGATAAAACTTCGAATCAGGGTGAGCATGTCGCGGTACTCCACCACCTCAGATTCATCGCACAGCCGGCCATGACCAGGAATGATCAGCGTGCCTCCTTCCTGAAGGGCTTCCGGCACAGCAATCTCAATAATGCGGTTCAAGGCATTGATAATGCCCTCGAGCGATCCACCGTTGGCCACGTCGATATAGGGATAGCGTGTAGTGATGAACAGATCTCCGGCGCTGATCACATCCGAACCACGGAAATAAACGACGCTGTCGCCACCGGTATGCGCATCCGGTTGGTGCAACAGTCGCACAGCCTCACCGTTGAAGTACAAATCCTTGCTGGCAGTGAAGTAGGTGGAGGTTGGCCAGTATTCGAACTCTGGCGGCTGTTCCCGCGCGCTCATGGCAATCAGAACGTTTTCATGGGCGTAAATGGGCGCTCGGTTCTCTGCAGCGTCCTCCACGGAATAGTTCTGGTTGAACAGCGCGTCCCCCGCCATGGATACGGCTGCGTTACCGCCGCTATGGTCCGGGTGCCCGTGGGTGTTGATGACATGCCGTATGGGTTTGTCTGATAGTGTGCGAATCGCAGCCAATAGCGAATCTGATTCTCCCTCGGACAGGGTATCAACCACCAATACCCCCTGATCGCCTACCTGCACCGTGGCATTGGCGCTTTCACCAACCAGCATGTAGACATTGCCACGCACGTGCCAGATTCCAATTTCGTCGGGAGCATGGGCTTCGCTGGGAGGCTGGGCGCTGCAGGCGACCGGGCCAAGCGCCAGTAACAGGCCCATTGCCCAGTGCAGCACCAAATACATCGGGCTGGCGGTCAGCCAGCTTGGTTCAGTCCGCGCGTTCATTGGTCACAGTGCCCCCGTTTTCAATATACGATGGATACATGGTCTCAGCGCCACCCCAGGCGGCTTCGCGGGACAGATGATATTTTTTCGCGAACTCATCTGCATAGGGGTTCTTCCATGGGAAATAATGCGGTACGAAACCTGGTTCCCGTTCGGCCAGCTCCGTGACGATTTCACATTTCCAGGGTGGAATTTCGCGATGCAGGTCCTGCGTGTAGTTGGTGGTGTGAATCAACGGCTCGGTCAGGTAATCCGGGTCCTGCACAATTCGCGCCACCGTCAGGTGATCATCATGGCGGATGTAGTACACGATAATGGTGGCCCGGTCGCTGCGCGGCACGCCATTGCGCCTGGAGTAGGCTTCCTTGAGGTGAGTGGTGGTGATTTTGAGCTTGTCGCCATCCCATTCCCCGGTGGAAAAGCCCTGATAGGCATGGGGCGCGTATTCTGGCGGATGCGGTCGGCCATCCAGCCACACGGTTTGCTTTTCTTCTCCCCATTGGCGATGTGATTTGTAAGCGATCAGTTCCTGGGTGAACGGGTCGATATCTTTCCAGATACGAAAATTGGTCCAGAATACGGTGTAGTCCAGTGGCAGCTGGGCACACTGCCGCTCGGGCTGATTGATCAGCGAGGGGTTCCAGCTGAGCGCGCGTTCACGGGCCGCGTCGGTGATGGGCAGGCCGGTGAAATCTGCGATGTCCGGCCCGGTTCCCACTTCGATCCAGTCCTCGTGGTACGCCACGAACCAGTTCCCGGACAAGTCCATTTGAGCCTGGACAGTAGCGGCGAAAAACATCATCACCAGCATCTGTCCCGCCAGACTTTTTGTGCGTTTTGACATGTTCAATCCACAATTATTGACGGTTGCGTTGCGCCGGCCCGCCCATATCGATGGACTCCCAGCGGGCCGGCACCTGGCGGCCGGTAATCGAATCAAGAAAGCGCTCGGTGGAAACAGTGGTGATATCGCCGTCTTCACCCAGCCGCTCATTCGCTCCGAAGTGTTCGACGTGATCCAGTGCCAGAACCTCGGCACGCACGCCTGCTTTGCGCAATGCCTCTGCCATGCCCTGAGCCTGCTTGGCGCTGTTACCGACCGGAGAATCATCACCCGTAACATGAATCAACAAAAACGGTGGAATGCTTTTGCCCTGCTCGGCATGCGCCACCGCAACTGCATCACGCCAGTCCGGACCAAACAGGCCCTGCATGCGCAGTGCCGGTCCGTCACCGTCTTCAACGCCGTAGCTGCCTTCATTGGCAATCACGCCTTTCAACAGACCGAGATCCTTGCCAGCCTGCTGCAGAAAGGTCTCATCAGTGGCCACCTGGGCAACCAACGCGGCGCCAGCGGAATGCCCCATCAGAAAAATCTGCTCCGGGTTACCACCGAATTCAGCGATATGATCCTGCACCCAGGCCAGCGCATTGGCAACATCCTGAACGTTACGCGGATACTGTCCCTCGGGCAGCAGGCGGTAGTTGATGCTGACGAACACATAACCCAGCTTGCTTACAAAGTACTCCGGCTTCGGATCCAGGTCTTTCGAAGAAGCCTTGTCACCGACGCGGAAGCCACCACCGTGCACAAACACCATAACCGGCGAATTGGGCGCGGGTGCATTGGCGGTGTACACATCGAGGCTGGTGAATTGCGTATCGTCGGCCGACTCGTCATACACGATATCGCGGTACCACACCTGCAGCGTGAACGCATACGGCTTGACAGATAATCCACCGCCCACGTGCACGTGCTGCCGTTGCCGTGGATCCGCCAACAACTGCGTGGCCAGGCTGACAGACACAAGGCCAGCCAGCATCACAACCAGAAGGGAAGAACTCCTCATTGCCATTCAAACCGCACGGAAACGCCGTACTCGCGTGGCCGGCCGATGGTGCCATCGTCCACCTGCAGCAGCGGGCTCATAAATCCACCGTCGGTATAGCGCTCGTCTGTCAGGTTGGTGGCAAACACGGCAACTTCCCAGGCATCTGACGGCCGGAAAGAGACGCGGGCATTGAGCAGCCCGAACGAAGGCTGCTCATACTTACCACCGGTGTAGCGGGTACTGTAATCACCCGGGATATAGGTGCGGTTGTAGCCATCCGTCCACATGTAATCCAGCCGGATAATGTAATCGGTGCCATTTGGCAGGCTGTTGTTGTACTGGCCACCCAGGCTGTACTGCAGCTCGGGCGCCATACCAAACTGCGAATTGAGGCTTAACTCGGAGCCTGCGGCAATATCCGTATACTCGGTGTCCAGCAGGCCCATATCGAAATCGAACTGCCAGTTTTCACTGGGCAGCCAGGTAAGTTCCACTTCCACACCCTTGGCCTCGGCAGTGGCTGCATTGGAGGTCAGGAAGGTGGGCAGCACCACGCCGGTAAAGGGGTTAACCACGGTACCGTCAATCTGGATTTGATCCCATTCAGTGAAGAACAGTGTGGCGTTCAGGCGCAGAGTGCCATTCAACCAGTCGGAACGCAGGCCCAGTTCATAGTTGTCGATTTGCTCCGGTTCATACGGATAATCAAACACAATGGCGTTGTTATCCAGATCGAAGATCTCTATGCGGGAAACGCCACCGGCGTTGTAGCCCTGCGAAAACCCGAAGTAGGTCATCACGCTGTCGTTCCACTGATAGGTCAGCGCCAGGCGATAGGTATCCTGGTTGAACTTGTTCTTCACCGGATCGATCAGGGTGAAATCGGCCAGTGGATTACCGGCCGGTAAACGGCCAGGTACGTTGGTTCTCCTGGCCGTGTTGGGGCCAAATACTGCGGTCCACTCTTCGTTCTTCTGGTCGTGATAGCGCGCACCGAAAGTTGCCGAAAACTGGTCAGTAAAGTGGTACGTCATTTCACCGAAAATGGCATAGCCCGATTCCTCGGTTGAGGTGCCGGAATCCTGCGATGGCGGCACCTGGATGCACGGCGCCAGGCCGCTGGCCGGGTTCCACGCCTGGCATTCCGGGGAGTTCCTGACGTCATTGAAATCCAGTTCACCGGTGGCGAACTCCCACAGTGCCCAGCGCATAAAATGGCGGTCCATGTTTTCCTTCCAGCCGTAGAACCCGACTACCCAGCTGACCCGCTCATGGTCGCCGGTGAATTGCAACTCCTGGGTCCAGCCGTCACGCTCACGCACCGTGCCCTGGGTAAAGTATTTCACTGAGGAGGGTACGAAGTTGCTGTAATCCCAGGTGTACTGTTCGTGGTAATTGGTCAGTGAACGCACGCTGATGCTTTCACTGATATTCCAGTTCAGATCCAGCGTGTAATTCTGCAGGTCGAGAATGATGCCCGGGCCTTCAAAATCCGACCGGTTTTCAAGATCGCCCACCAGGCCACCCGGATAGCCCATGCAATCGGTGTGGCAACTGAATGGCACGCCAACAAGCTCGTAATACTGTGAGTTGGGTACCCAGAAAATGGAACGGCCTTCAGGGTCGATGTAACCGGCATCGATGCCAGGCTCACCCGGGTCGTACATGTAGCGGATCACATTGGCCTGGGTGCCTTCGAACTGGTTGTCTTCGACAAAAAACCTCGCAGAAAAGTCCTCGTTCGGTTGCCACAGTATGTCGGCGCGAATGGTCTGATCGTCCAGGTCACCATATGAGTTGTCGATGGTTATGCTGTCGACATAGCCATCGCGTTGCGCACTGCTGACAGACAGCTTGGTCAGCAAGGTATCGGAGATCGGCAAGTCGGCAAACAGGGACATATCCACGCGATTGAAACTACCAACCGTGGCATTGGCGCGTACTCCAAACTCTTCCCCTGGCAGCTTGGTATAGAGCCGGATCGCGCCACCCGTGGTATCGCGGCCATACAGCGTACCCTGTGGGCCGCGCAGGATTTCTACGCGCTCCAGTTCCATTACCGACCGCTGCGACAGCGATACATTGCTTTGCTGCCAGACATCATCTACAAAGAAACCAGCGCGTGGAATGCCGCGCATGGCAAACTGGCTGTTGGCGGTATCCGGACCGGCGCTGACCATCACATTGGGTGCCGCAGCGACCACATCTTCAACCCGCTCCAGTCCCCGAAGGTCAAGTTCATTGCCGGAAAATGCCTGAATGGAAACCGGCACATCCTGCAAGTTCTCCTCGCGCCGCCTTGCGGTGACAACTATTTCCTCCAGCGAAGACATGCTGGTCGCCTCGTCCTGTGCCAGCACCTGTTCAGGCAGCCCAGCAAAAGTCAGGGCCACTACCACGGCCCATAGTGGGTTGGGATAACGCATATTCTGCACTCCTCGGATCGTTCTGTTCTGCTGTAGAGTTCGCCGGAGCCATTCTTTGTGAGGCCCGTACGATCGTTTATCCGGCTTTGCGTTGGCGTGGCCGGTCTGGCTTTGCTGTGATCCGCTGCGCCCTCACGCAACGGACCACTCCCCCGACAAAATCAGCTGCTTAATGCCGCCCAGTTCTCCACCATGTAGCGCGCTGACTTCATCGCTACCGCCTTGGCGGTAAATGTTGAATTGATAGATGAGCTGGTAGGCATCACACCGGGACCGGCCAGGAACAGATTTTCCACATCGTGCGCCTGGCCGTGTCCATTGAGTACTGATCTGGCTGGATCCTTACCCATGATGGTCCCCCCCATAATGTGCTGCCCGCCCTTGGGGCCGTGCCAGGCTTCACGCGCACCGGCAGCCTTGAATAATTTCACACCTTCCTCGGCAGCGGTGCGCCATAAGCCATTACCACTGTCGCTGGTTTTGTATACGATTTTGGCGAGCGGGAATCCAAACGCGTCTTTCTGCGACGCGAGTTCAATCCGGTTGCCTGCCTGTGCTTCGTCTTCGCACACACCCACCATGGAACCCATGTGGCGTGCGCCGTCGACCATGAAATCGTGCAGTCGCGCGCCGAAAATATCCGGGCGTGACATCGCAATACCGAGTAGGTCGTTGGGTTTCAGGGCCAGGCCGATTTCCCACTGACGGCTGCCAAACGCGCCGCCCGGATCACCATTCTTGTCAAACACGTCCTGGCACAACAACTGCCCACCGGTAGCGCCCAGGTAATTCTGCATGTCGTCATCGAACAGGCCGTTGATACCTACTGCCGGATGGGACATCAGGTACTGCCCCAGGGTGCCACTGCTGTTGGCCACACCGTTGGGATTGTTGCCATCGGCAGAATTCAGCAGAATACGGGCATTTTCAATGCTGAAGGCACACAGCACTACAGTATCGGCCGGCTGGATTACCGCCTCACCCTCCGGCGTGTAGTACTCAACACCGGTGGCGCGCTTGCCGGACTTGTCCATCAGCACACGGGTGACATGCGCGTCCGGTTGCAATCGTGCTCCTGCCTTGGTTGCACGTGGCAGGTAAACGGCCAGCGGATTGGCCAGGGCGCCAATCGGGCAACCGGCATCACACCAGCCATCCCAGATGCAGGCCGGACGGCCTTTATAGGGCCGTGACAGTACCGCCATGGGTATCGGCGCGGTATGCATTCCCATGACTTCAAAACCGCGGGCAAGCACGTTGCCGTGATTGCTTACCAGCACAGGGGGCAGGGGGTAGGGTGCGCCAGGTGGACGCCAGGTTTCCTTTTCCGCGTCGCCGGACATGCCGACCTCTTCCTGGACCTGGTCGTAGTACGGCCGCAACTCATCGTAGCCAAAGGGCCAGTCCAGCGAGTGGCCGTAACGGCTTTGTACTTCGAAGTCGTCTTCGTGATATCGCGGCCACACCGCATAGTGGTGAATGGACGCACCGCCGTAGCCGTGGCCCGCGTTAAAGTTATACCAAATGCTGTCCGGGCCCTCTTCGATCACTGCGGGGGACCCCCACTTCAGGCGCCGCGCCCAGGTTTGCGAGCTGTACAGGTCTTCCATTTTGCGCGCGTGTCCGCGCTCAAGCACGAGTACGTCCTTGCCAGCCTCGGCCAGTACTGCCGCCATCAGACTGCCTGCCGCACCGGTACCAACCACCACCGCACCAACGGGTTCCATTACTTTAGCCATTCCATCCCTCCGGCGGCAGAATATGTTGCATATAGGGCACATTCAGTTTGGCGAAGCCGTCCGGCGTACCGTAAACGACATCCACGCCATCTGACCTCAGGCACATGTTGAACAGAAATATCGGGAACCCATCCACCACCGTTCCTGGAGGCGCCATGAGCCCAATCAATTGCTCGAGTTGCGCCGCATCCAGCTCTTCCATCGGCTTACCCAGCTTGTCCTGCGCCAAAGACGCAGCGATTTCTATTCCCGTGGTATAGAAGTTCACATACGGCAATGCCACGCCAAAATATTTGGCGATCAGCAATGCTTCATTGGGGTCCTCACCCAGTTGGTGATCGATGAAGTGAACCACACCAAGCTCGCGCGCACCCGGCACCAGTGCTTCGGCGAGAATTCCCAACCTGGCGGCCTGGGACGTGCTCAGGTTATTGAGCGGAACGCTTTGGGCGCGGGCCTCTTCGGGCGTGAGCAGCACAGTCGCACCGCCTACTTTGAACGTCAGGGCAAGCAAGGAACCCTTGAACGCCCTGTCAACAAATGACCTTCTGGTTAGTTTCACGAACGGAGTCCTCTGCAGTTTTGTTCAGTAGAGCACCGGAAACGGTCCGCCGCCTATCCGGTTACTGCAGCAAGTTGTCCCTACCGTGCAAAAAGAAGGACATAATTCATTTTCGGGACAAACGTGAAATCATGATTATACTGACACAAACAAAAAAGGACGCCGCAGGGGAAAACAGCACCCCAGGGGCGTCCAATTGACGACACTTCATTTTGTCGCGCGGTGCTGGTCGGAACCAGGCAACAGCTTTCAGGCTAGTAGGAAGACTGGGCTCCATCCACCTCGAAGCCGGCCCCTGGATTGAACTGTTTACCGTCTTCATCACGTACGGCATTTACCCAGTAGGCGGCGGTGCGGCCATCGCGCATGGGGCGGCCGGTTATGGTAATGGCTGTTCCAGGTGAAAAGTCACTTTTCTTGATACCGGCGCGCAGCAGGGTGCTCGGACCTTCAGCCTCAAAACCCCAGGTGGCGGTGCTGCCATCTTCATTGGTTACCGTTATGACCAGCCAGGAATGAGGATTGGTGTACTGAAACTCCTTGACCACTCCTTGCATGGTGACGGTTTTCTCGGGTTCGAACATCGAGCCGGAATGATGTGCCAGAACAGGAACAGACATCAGGGCCAACAAGCCTGAAAAGGTCATGGTTTGCAATTTGGTCATTGAACTCTTCCTCTGTTGATCAATCTTCATCAATGAAATCAAAATCGCTGAAATCGGATCCGCCTTCTTCCGTTTCAACAACGTCATTGTTGGGGTTGCCCTTGCAGGCCCAGTGACGAATGCGCAGGCTGTTGTCGTCATTTTTGAGTTTGGTATAGCTTTGCCGCGTATACCACGGCTCTGCCAGCGCTGGCGGGTCATAAACCCATACGTGCCCTACCAGCGTGTTGGCATCAATTTTCTGCCAGATTTCCACACTCTCTACCTGCTCGGTGTAAAAGCCCTGCGCGCGCTCGTACATGTGCGCCATCAATTGATTCGTGTGGGTGATGAGCTTGTCCCCATCCCAGAAACCGATCGTGTCACCATTTTCAGTCGGATAGCGATCTTCTTCCGGAATATGATCGCGCCCATCCGTATAGATGCGGCGGACACTGTTAAACGCTTCAGCAATCATGGTTGTCTGGTCGGGCGTGACAATGAACTCACGCAAGAACGGCATGTCCAGCCAGCGTGGATAACCCGGTGGTATGCACTGGCTCAGCGGATCATATTCCACGCCATTTTTGCGATCTTCCACGGTTTTCATCATTTTGGCGTGATATTCCGGGGTGAATTTGGCGCTGGGTGGTTCACCCTGTGGCGGACCGTCTGGATCAAACGCGGTGCCGCCCTTGGTGCGGGTGTACACCCCCCCCCAGTCGGGTATATTTTCCCAGGTCAGGGGCCGGCCACCACCCGCCTGCTTTTTTAATGCCAGGAAGAATTTCCAGGCAGAGTCATATTGCAGACCCAGGGCCTTCATTTTCGCCCGTTCGGCCGATGTGTCGTTTTCGGCCTGGCTCACGGACGGCGCCAGGAAAGCCAGCGCGAACAGGATGGCCAGTAAAGACCAGGTTGATTTCCTGGGTGACATAAGCAACTCCCTGATTACCCAATTGACATGAACCCGCAGACGGGCCTTCCAATACTTACCGTAGCGGACGGCCCGGTGCAATGCCTATCCTCAAATTGCATACCCTTATCCCGAAAATGCACGCCATCAGGGACTGCCGCAAGTAAGTCAATACGCCAGCACAACTAATGACCCGGTCATCCTCAGCGCAGCCATGATCCCAAATTGTTCAGGCAAGGCATGCCCCTACATCTGCTTGCGCTTACAGGATAGACGCCTATCGCGTTCTACCGTGTAATGCACACAATGTGGGCAGATTGCCCGGCTCAACAGGGCAAGTCGGTGGCGCCTTCCGATGCCATGACAAGCCAGCCGTGCCTTTCCAAACCCGCAGCAACCAAAGTGATTTACCCACCGGAATTACTGCATGAAATCTCAACAATGTGAACCTGAAAGCGGCGTGTGCGCCGCCAGCTCCGGAGCGGATGTCACAAACGCACCGCCGGACAAGGCAGCCTCCATGGAGGTGGTTTACATTGGAGACCCCATGTGCTCCTGGTGTTGGGGCATCTCACCCGTAATACAGAAGTTGCAGACGGATTGTACAGCGCAGGGGCTGGCCTTCCGGCTGGTCGTCGGCGGCTTGAGGCCAGGCGGCGGTGATCCGTGGAATCACCAGTTCAGGCGGTTCCTCAAGCAGCACTGGCAACAGATAAGTGACATGACGGGCCAGCCATTCCGGTTCGGCTTACTCGACCGGGAAAAGTTTAACTACGATACTGAACCCGCCTGCCGAGCTGTAGTGGCCGCCAGGTGCTTGCCAAAAGTACAGGAGTTGTCCTTTTTCACTGCAGTTCAGCAGCGATTCTATGTCGACAATGAAGACCCTGCTCAATGCGGGTTTTACAGCACCATCTGTCAGCAGCAGGGCGTTGATTTTGACGCATTTTCAATCCGTTTTCACAGCCCGGAAGCGCGCGCCGAAACCCTGGCCGAATTCGAATTGAGCAGGGGCTGGGGCGTCAGCGGGTTTCCCACTGTTCTGCTGCGCATGAACGGCAGCCATCATGTGCTGGTAACCGGTTATGCTACCTATCAGGACATAGAGCAACGGCTGTCAGTGGCGTTAACCAAAGGCCAATAAAGCAGGACGGATGGGGCCGCGTACGGGTCCGGGGGCTTGCTCAACCGGGGGCAAAAGTTTCCGGGGTCTGGTTATCAATATCACGATGAATGCGCCACTGGCCATCTTCACCCCGTTGCATCAGTAACAACACGCGGACATACCGTTCAGCATCGTCACCAGACAGTACCACCTGGGCCAAACAGGAATACACCGCCCAGTCACCGTTTAACTCCACGTTATCCACTCGCTGGGTAATCTCCACGGTACCCCGGGCTCCGCGCTGACGGTTGCGCTCGATAATTTTATCGCGTCCCACCAGCGGTGCGCTGTGATTCGGGTAGTAAATGGCATCGTGCGTGTAAAATTTTGCCAGTCGCTCGTAATCGCCGGTTTCCACTGCCACCTCCCACTGCTGCATGGTCTGGATGACTGCCGCCTTTTCGTCCGCCTGCTGAGCCAACGCTGGCACAGCGGCCGCTGCCAATAACGCCACGAAATACGATTTGTACATGCGTTTCTACCTCATTGACCTGGCTATTTCGCGAGCGTAATTCATCCAGCCACCCTCGGATGTGGTTGAATACCAGGCAATAACCAGGTTGCGTTCTGGTGATACATACAGGCCCTGGCCACGCGCGCCACCCTTGTACATATCCCCGTCCTGCCACACCACGTCCCACTGCCTTGAATTGCAGCGCATTTCAGCTTTTTCATCGTAGCTCCCGCGTGCCTTCATGGCGTTTGCGAACAATTCTGGCCGGCAGGCACGAATGTCATCCAGCAACACCTGTGGCACCACGCGTTTAGCGGCAATCCGGTTCCACGACGATGTGTACAACATGCCGTAGCGCGCCAGGTCACGCAGCCTGCTTGACATCATGCCGTATACCGCCGGTCCGCCTTCGCGGTTGACGCCCAGCAAACCATCGCCTTCGGCACCCATTTTCGACCATACGCGATCACTCAACAGGTCGGCGAAGCGCTGACCGGAGACCCGCTCCACCAGCAGGCCCAGCATCTTGGTGTCCAACGACGAATACTCGAACAGCTCGCCAGGCGGACCTTTGGCACCTGCGGCAAACAGGATTTGATCTGAGGTATGTTGCCCCATGTCCGAAGTGTCGCCCAGTTCGATACGGAAAAACCGGCCGACCGTGGAATGACGGTCCGTGCGGGATTGCTCGCTTTCCGCCAGATCCAGTCCACTGGCCATATCCAGGATGTCAATGATGCGAATGCCTTGCCAATGAGTAGAGGTCAGCTCCGGCAAGTAGGCATCAATCGGTAAATCAACATCAATCAGGCCATCGGCCTCGAGCAAACCCACCATCAGACCCGCCAGCGTTTTGGACACCGAAAACCACAAGTGATGATCGTCTTCGCGCATGCCGGGGTAGGTTTCATAAAGGATCTGGCCATCTCTCACCACCACGTAGGCCTGCACACGCGAAGCCGGATGTGCAATCCAGTCATCCAGTGTCAGTTCACCGAGCGTCGTTTCCGCCTTGACGCGTCCGATGGGTTTGTGTGGTGCTGGCCGCAGCATGCTGACCGGCCCGGACCGTCTGACGGTGTTGTGCGGGATGAACTCTTCCCAATGCAAAAACCAGTAAAGGTTCTGATCACCAGTATTGTACGCATCCGTAGCATTGAATCCCCTGCGCATCAGGTAGCCAAGCCCGGCGGGAATGCCTTTGTCGGCATCACCGACTGGCAGCCAGTAAGCCTGGTGGCGCGCAGTGGTCTGATTCTGTGCGATGGCTTCTGTTGCCGGGCTGGTAGCAACCAGCAATAGCAGCCATGCCAGGCGGCCGGGCAAGTGGCGTAGTGTGTGCGCTGTGGGAAACATCACCCCTCCTTCAACAAAAGCGGAAATGGGAGTATCGGTGTGTTTCGTATTGAACGCAGATGCAAACTGCCGTTGCTATCCGCTTATTGCAGGCAATATCCCAGCAATGCAAAGCTGCGCGAAGCCAGGTGCTTCGCGCAGGATCTGGTTTGCACCTGGCAGTGTGCCAGCTGGATCAGACCAGCAGTTCATCCAGCGCCGTGATCAGGCGGCTGACTTCTTCGGCCGTGGTGTAGTGCACGAAAGAGGCGCGCAATACGCCTTCTGCGTGATCAATGCCCAGTGCTTCGGCCAGGCGGTAGGCGTAGAAATCACCGTAGCCCACACCCAGTTTGTAGCCGGAAAGTTGCGTGGCCAGGCGGGATGAGGGCAGTCCGTCCACCGTGAATGCGACGGTGGGGGCGCGCTGCTCCGCCTGGCGGCGCCCGATCAGGCGCACGCGCGGGTGCTGGCCGAGGAAGTCCAGCAACGGTTGCAGCAACTTCGCTTCATGCTCGTGCATCAAGCCATTCAGGGCACAGGCTTGCTCCGCCGCGCTGGCCGCCACATCAAAATGATGCTGGTATAGCGCTTCAAAATAATCCAGCACGCCATTGGTGGCGGCAATCTGCCCGTGGTCCGGGCCAGCCGGGGTAAAGCGGGCGGTTGGCTTGTCACCATTGAAGAAGTGCCCCTGGTTGGGCAATTGTGAATTGAGCTTGCCGGACAAGTACATCACGCCCAGGTGGGGGCCATACACTTTATACAAGGAGAACAGGTACACGTCAGCGCCCAGTCCCCGCACATCGGGCAAGCCGTGCGGGCAGTACGAGACGCCGTCCACGATGGCCAGTGCGCCGGCCGCGTGTATGCGGTCGGTGATTTCCCGCACCGGGTTGATGCTGGCTACCACGTTGGAGCAATGGGTAAACGCCACGGCCAGGGTTTTCGGCCCCAGCCAGGCATCCAGGCCGTCCAGCGTGAGTTCGCCGCTGTCCGGGTCGACTTTCCATTCGCGCACCACAAAGCCTTCGGCCTCCAGCCGCCGCCAGGCGCCGATATTGGCCTCGTGGTCCTGGTTGGTGACGATGATTTCGTCCCCGGGTTCGCCGTGCTGCCGCAAGGCTTGCGCCAGGACATAGGTGTTTTGCGAAGTTGACGGGCCGAAATGCACCTCTTCGGTGGCAACGTTCAGCCAGGCCGCCATGCGCGAGCGGGCCGAGTCCATCTGTTGTCCGGCTTGCGTTGACGCGGGATAGTCGTAGTAAGGCTGCACCTTGTTCTGGCGGTAGTAGCGGCCGAGTTGCTCAACCACCTGCTGGCAGGCGTACGAACCGCCGGCGTTCTCAAAAAAGCCGAAGCCGTCCAGTGACGGTTCGCTGAAAGCGGGGAACTGGGCGCGGACAAAGCGGCTATCAAGCGTCATGGTGATGCCTTACGGTGACAGGAAGCAGAGATCATAACAGGCCGGTGTTGACCATCGCGACTGCCGGAACGGGCAGCGGGACGGAGCCATAATAAGCGCGTGGAAACCACCCGCGTTGAGCAGCCGTGATGCCATGGCGGTTTGCCGGGCGCACACTGCGGTGTGCATGGCGCCCGTTTCAGCCAACCGTTGCGGGGTGGTTCAGGCGTTCAGTCCGGCCAGGGTCAGATACTTGATCTCGACGTATTCATCAATACCGTACTTAGAGCCTTCACGACCGGAGCCGGATTCCTTGACGCCGCCAAACGGCGCCACCTCGGTGGACAGAATGCCATCGTTGATGCACACCATGCCGTATTCCAGTTCTTCTGCCACACGGAACACGCGGCCCAGATCACGGGCGTAGAAATACGAGGCCAGGCCGTACTCGGTGGCATTGGCCAGCTCGATGGCTTCCTGCTCGGTTTCAAATTTGAAGATGGGCGCGACCGGGCCGAAAATTTCTTCGGTGGCGAAGGCCATATCACGGCTGGCACCTTTAACAATGGTGGGCTGGAAAAACAGCCCGCCCAACTGATGCCGGGAGCCGCCAGCGACCACTTCACCGCCTTTGTTGACCGCGTCTTCCAGCAGTTCCTCGACCTTGTCGATGGCGCTGGCTGAAATCATCGGGCCAATGCTGACGCCGGATTCTTCACCGCGGCCCACTTTAAGGTCGCCCACGGCGGCAGTGAATTTCTCCACGAATTCGTCGTACACACCGGCCTGCACGTAAATTCGGTTGGCGCAGACGCAGGTCTGCCCGGCGTTGCGGTACTTGGAAATTATCGCGCCCTTCACCGCGGCATCAATGTCCGCGTCGTCAAATACGATAAACGGCGCATTGCCGCCCAGCTCCATCGACACTTTTTTCACCGTGCTGGCGCACTGGCGGATCAGCAGCTTGCCGATGCCGGTGGATCCGGTGAAGGAGAATTTCCGTACCAGCGGATTTTCGGTCAATACTTTGCCGACCGCACCGGACTGGGTGGTGGTCACCACGTTGAACACACCTGCCGGGATGCCGGCCTGGTGGGCCAGCTCGGCCAGTGCCAGCGCCGATAATGGGGTTTCGGAAGCGGGTTTGATGACGATCGGGCAGCCCGCCGCCAGCGCCGGCGCCGCTTTCCGTGTAATCATCGCGTTGGGGAAGTTCCACGGTGTAATGGCCGCCACCACACCTACAGACTGCTTGATCACAATGATGCGCCGGTCTGTCATGTGGGTAGGGATCACATCGCCATACAGCCGCTTGCCTTCTTCGGCGAACCATTCAATAAAGGAGGCGCCGTACATCACCTCGCCGGCGGATTCCGCCAGTGGCTTGCCCTGTTCGGCGGTCATGATGGCGGCCAGATCATCCTTGTTTTCCAGGATCAGGTCGTACCAGCGGCGCAACAGAGCGGCGCGGTCCTTGGCGGTGCGCTTGCGCCATTCCGGCCAGGCCGCAGCGGCCGCTTCGACCGCCTGCCGGGTTTCATCCGCACCCAATTCAGCCACCTGGGCCAGCTCGGAACCATCGGCCGGATTGGTCACCGGGAAGGTATCCCCGCTGGCGGCCGCAACCCAGGCACCGTTGATATAGGCCTGCTCATGCAGCAGGGCGGGGTTTTTCAGTTTGAGGGTGGCGTTGCCGGATTGGGTCATGTCAGATGTCCTGCTTGGGTCAGTTGTCCTGCCTGGGTTCTACACGTGTTGCATACGGGATTCGAGCACGACAAACTGGCGGTTTTGACGCCGGTTGTCAAGCCCGCCAGCGGGAAAAAACCTAATCTTGCGGATGAGGCATTTACCGGCCTGGACGTATGCCGCAGCGGTAGCGGGATCAGACCGCGTGGTTGCTTCTGAGCCTGGCCGCTGATATGGCCTGGCCGGTGGTTGTATTTTACGCCTCGATGTTAGACTAACCAGCGATTCTACTGTTGCAGCCGCTGCAACCAACCGAGTTCCGGGACGCTTTAATGACAAACACTTTCGAGCTGGATTTTGCCAGCCTACGATGCCAGGTTATTGGTGTTGACGCACCGATGACCACGCCGTTTGGCGAACGCCTGATGGTATACGCCGATTACACCGCCTCGGGCCGCTGCCTGATGCTGGTGGAGCGCTATATCCAGAAACTGCAGCGCATCTATGCCAACACCCATACCGAAGACGACATCAGCGGCCGTTCCATGAGCCACCTGCTGGAGGAAGCGGAGCATGCCATCAAGCGTTCGGTGAATGCGGGCAGCGCCGGCCGCATCATTTCGGTCGGCAGCGGCGCTACCGGCGCGATCGACAAGTTCCAGCAAATCATCGGCGTGATGCTGCCGCCGGCTACGCGACAGAACATGGACCGCCTGCTCACCGCTTCACTGGGTGAAGCCGCGCGTGAAACCTTCCTGGAATATTGCCGCCACCACCAGCCGGTGGTGTTTGTCGGGCCCTATGAGCATCACTCCAACGAGGTGTCGTGGCGTGAAGGACTGGCCACCGTGGTGGAAGTGAAGCTTAAAGAAGACGGCGGCATAGACCTGGCGGACCTGGAAATGCTGCTGCAAAAGCCGGAGTACCACGGCCGCATGCGCATCGGTTCATTTTCTGCCGCTTCCAATGTCACCGGCATGATTACCCCGGTACACGAAATTGCGGCGCTGTTGCACCGTTACGATGCCATCGCCTGTTTTGATTTTGCCGCCAGTGCGCCCTACGTGAGCATCGACATGAATCCCCCGGCAGGACAGCATCAGGGCGATGCCTCCATCGACGCGGTGTTTATTTCGCCGCACAAGTTCCTTGGTGGCCCGGGCTCGACCGGTGTGCTGGTGTTCAACGAGAAGCTCTATCATTCCGAATTGCCACCCAGCGTCAGCGCCGGTGGCACGGTGGATTACGTGGGCCCGACCAGCCAGGACTTTATCAAGGACATCGAAGAGCGTGAAAAGCCCGGTACGCCGGGTGTGCTGCAGATCATGAAAGCGGCACTGGCATTTGAAATCAAGGATCACCTGGGCGTGGCCGCCATCGAGCGCCGCGAAAAAGAGCTGTTGCGCCGGGTGCTGGCGCGCTGGCAGGCCAACGACGCCATTGAAATCCTCGGTAACCCCGACCCGGCTCGCCGCATCAGCATCGTCTCGTTCAACCTGCGCGATCCGCGCGGCAAATACCTGCACCCGAAGTTTGTCACCACCCTGCTCAACGACCTGTTCGGTATCCAGAGCCGCGCGGGCTGCTCTTGTGCCGGTCCCTACGGCCACCGCCTGCTGAATATAGATTACGCCACCTCCGAGAAATATCGCAGCTGGATTGGCAAGGGCTTTTCCGGCGTCAAGCCCGGGTGGTGCCGCATCAGTTTGCATTACGTGATGGACGACAACGAGGTGGAATTCATCATGGAAGCAGTGGAGTTCATCGCCCGCCATGGCCACCTGTTCCTGGAGCAATACCAGTTTGACCTGCACAGCGGCGCCTGGATGCACAAATGCGATTGTGTCTGCCTGGAAGCGTTTTCACTGGAAGCCGCACTGCAGTGTGGCGGCCCGGTCAATACCGCTCTGCCGGTGGACGAGCGCGCCATCCGCTACGCCGGCTTTATGGAAGAGGCCCTGAACCTGGCCGCTGAACTGGCCGGCCAGGAAACCAGCAAGGAGTTAATGCTGCAGGACGGCCTGGATGATCTTAAGTTTTTTGCGCTGCCGGAAAGCTGCGTGGATGCGACGCAGCAACCGGACGCCGGGCACGCCAAGGCCAGCGCCGGTTAAGCCGGCCCGGGCTGGAATTTGCCAGCGGCCCGGAGCCATTTCGGCCAGGAAACTTTCTGGCTGACTGTGAGCACCGCTGGCAGCCAACGGCCAATGTAGCTTCAATGCGTACTATAATGGGCGGCACCGGCCGTCAGGCCACGCCCGGGAGCACGCTGATGGACCCCACCACAACTCAGGCAAACGCGAACAAGGGCGGCACCCAAAGCATGTCCCTGATTGTCACCAAGGGCACGCTGGACTGGGCCTATCCGCCGTTTATCCTGGCTACCACCGCGGCCGCCATGGGGCTGCAGGTGAACATGTTTTTCACCTTCTATGGCTTGCCCTTGCTGTTGAAAAAGCTGGACCTGGAATTGTCCACTCTGGGCAACCCGGCGATGAAGATGCCGATGATGGGCGGCCATATGGGTCTGCCCAATATTGCCGCAATGGTCCCCGGTGTGGACCGAGCAGCAACAAAAATGATGCGCCAGCTGATGGAGAAAAAAGGCGTCGCCAGCGTGGAGGACCTGCGTGAAGTTGCGCTGGAATCCGGTGTGCGGCTGATCGCCTGCCAGATGACCATGGATCTGTTCGACTACACCCTGGACGATATGATTGCAGGCCCGGAACTGGGCGGCGCGGCCACGTATATTGAAGTGGCCACACAATGTGATATCAACCTGTTTATTTGATTACCCCTTTTTAAATCCCGGAGTTACTGCCATGGCCGATCAACAACTTGATGCCCAGGGGCTGAATTGCCCCATGCCGATTATCAAGGCGCGCAAGGCCTTGCAGGAACTGGCTGCCGGTCAGACACTCGAGGTGCTGGCCACCGACCCAGGCTCGGTGGCGGATTTCCAGGCCTTTGCCCGGATGACCGGGCATGGCTTGCTGGAGGTCAGCGATGCGGGGCCAGTCTATCGTTTTGTGTTGCAGAAAAACGCCTGATCAAAGCACCTGTTCAGTACAGCAAAACAATCATGCCATAGCTGACCGCGCCCACCAGCAAGGCGGAAAACAGCCCGACACCCAACGGTTTCAAGCCCATCTGGCGTAAACCGGCCAGGCTGGTACCCAGCCCGACGGACGCCATCGCGATGCCCAGGCAAAAACCCGAAACCTGGGTCAGCCCGTGAACCAGCGCGCCCCATTGCTGCGGCTCCAGCAGGCCAAAGGGCCGTTCACCCAGGTCTCCGACGGTGCGCAGCAGGCTCATTGCGGCAAACCCCAGCACGAAGAGCGGAACCATCGACCACAGGCTGTCGTGTTTGCCTCCGTCACGGCAGCGCTCACCCTCACCGCGCTGATGGCGCACGCACAACAGCGGAATCACCACCACCATGCCCAGGTTTCTGACCAGCTTGGTTACGGTAGCGGTATCCAGTGCGCTGGCGTCCCCCCAGAACTGCTGATAGACCAGTCCGGCACCCGCCACCTGCGCGGTATCGTGCACGGCCGTGCCCAGAAACAGGCCGGCCAGCACCGGGTCCGCGGCGAACAGCGCATGTGACAGGAAGGGATAAACCAGCATGGCCACCACGCCGAACAGCGCCACACAGGCCACCGCATAGCTGGTCTCATCATCGCTGGCCCGAATGGCCGGCGACAACGCGACAATGGCAGTGGCGCCGCAGATGCCGGTGCCTGCCGCGATCAGGGTGCCGAGCCGGCCAGAAAGCCCCAAACGCCGGCTCAGCCAGGTAACCGTAAGCAGCGCCACCGTGACACATACCACGATAACGGGCAGTGCCTTCAGTCCGATTTCACCGGCCTCTGCCAGGCTCAGACGGATACCCAGCAGCACGATGCCCAGCTTCAATACCTGCGACAGGCCCAGCCGGATGCCCGGATCCACGGCGGCGGGCAGCCGAAACAGGTTGCGCACCAGCAGGCCGAATACGATGGCCAGCATGATCGGGCTGATGGGGCTGATCGGCAAACCGCTGACCCAGGGGCCCAACACGTCTGCCAGAAAGCGGCTGCTCAGTGCCAGCGCGGTGGCCAGCAGCAGCCCCGGCAGCACCGCCGTAAGTCGTATCATGGGTAGATTCCGCAGCGCGTGACCGTGCTTGCCGCCGGGTTCATTCTCCGGTGCTCGCCGGCGCGCGCTGTGGCGGCCGCAGGCTGGCCGGCAAAGGCGCCCGGCGCCCACTGACGGCCGGAGCGTAGTTTCGTTCAAGGTAGTCCAG
>JBFIHZ010000014.1:0-24933 GCA_041601535.1 Lysobacterales bacterium
GTCAGCAGGAAGCCCGCAGTCACCTGCTGGACTTTCGCCGAATAGCAGAAAGCCACCCACCCCGCCTGGGTCAATTTATAGAAACCTGGGCTGCCTACCTGGTCGAAACTGATTATCAGGATGCCGAGTTCCTGTCATTTCAGACGGATGACAGCAAGCTTTCTCCCAGGCATGCGTCTTTGTTCAATTACACGCGAGCTGTTATCGCAGCCAGAGCCGGAGATCTGGAAAACTTTATACAACACCAACAAAAACTCGCGCTCGTCGAGATGGAGCCCAACGACCTCAACTGGTCCGACAAAGGCAAAGACGTAATGTTGTTTGAACTCGAGGCTATCGAGAACAGCCAGCAGGGCAAATTGGATGAAGCCTTGCAGGCGATAGTACGGGCGGTGGCGGTTGAGCAGTCCATGCCCCTGCGCTATGGCCCCCCATGGCCACCCAAACCTTCGCATGAGCTATATGGCGAGCTGCTCTTGAATGCAAACCGGCCAGCCGATGCTGGACAGCAGTTCACCAAGGCATTGTCTCTGGCCGAGGGTCGTTCCATCTCTCTATTGGGGCTGGCCCGCGCTGCCGGCGCGCAAAACAAAACCTCTGAAAGCCGCCGTGCCTATAACCAGCTGCTATCCAACTGGCGTGAGGCAGACTCGGGTTTTCCAGGCGTGCAGGAAGCCCGCCAGGCTACCCGCGACAAATAGCTTACGACTAACGCAAAACGACAAGGCCGCTCTCAATGAACAAACTGACCCTGATTATTACCGCCCTGGTATTGTTTCCCCTTTCATTGATGGCGGAACCGCAGTGGGCGTACCCGAAATTTGACCCCAAGCACCCTCCCAGCGGAATAGATCTTGATGCACCCCGCAGCTTGCCGGGAAGTGACAAAACCTATAACCAACGGGAAATTGACGACGACCTGAATCCACCAGACTGGTTTCCTGACGATCATCCTGAAATGCCGGCCATCGTAAGTAACTCAACCGAGCCGGTGAAAGCCTGTACGGCATGCCACATGGCCTCGGGAATGGGACACCCGCAGTCAGGCCACCTGGCCGGCTTACCGGTAGATTATTTCATCGCCCAGATTGCGGACTTCAAATCTGGTGTGCGCACAGACAGCAGCGGCTGGATGAACAAATTCGCCACAGCCATTACCGCGGAACAAGCACGTGCTGCGGCTGAATATTTTGCGGCACTCAAACCGTTGGCCGACTGGTTCAAGGTTATCGAGTCAGACACCGTGCCTGCGAGCTATATTGGCGAAAGCCGCCTGCGGCTGAGGTATGCCGACGGACACGAAGAGCCCCTGGGAGAGCGGCTGGTTGTGCTGCCGCAAAACGAAGACTTTGCCATCAGCAAGCACCCATATTCCGGATTCGTGGTTTACGCGCCACCAGGTAGCATTGCGGCCGGCGAACAGTTGGTCACTACCGGTGGCAATGGCACAACAGTGGCCTGTAGCGCCTGTCACGGTGCGGATCTTAATGGTATGGGCAATATCCCCAGAATCCGCGGCATAGACCCACTTTATGCGGTACGCCAATTGTACGATTTCCAGTCCGGAAACCGGGCGGGTGCAATGAGTGTATTAATGAAACCCACGGTGGAAAAGCTGACCGAAGGTGACATGCTGGCCATCGCCGCCTATCTGGCTTCACTCGAACCCGGAAGCTGAAGCCCGACTTTTGGTTGATACCGGTTGGGTTATGTACACCTTGGCACACTCAGTCTTAATCAGAGGTTTTAACAAAATGATCGAGCAAAGCAGAAACCAACGTCAATACGGCAAAGAACCAATCCGCACCAGACAGGTCGCCGGCGTGCGCAGCCTGGCGCTGAGTTCGCTTACCTGCATGGGACTGGGACTGCTTTCGCTGAGCCCGACCCACGCTGAAACCCAGGCAGGAGGAGTAACGGCATGGGACCCGATATCCCACAACCTGGAACTTCCCGACCCGTGCGACAATCCCACCACGCGCAAATGGGGGCCGCAAGATGAACTGGGGAACCTGAACTACCTGACACCTCAACGTGTTGCTGAAAACCTCGCCCTGATCAAACTGGGAAAAATCTACAATCTGGCCCATGTGTTGGACCCAGGCCAAATGGGCTTCAAGGCCTACCTGGATAGTAAAAGCAACCTGGGTGAATGGCCGGGAAAAAATGGCAGCACCACGATTTTCAATAACGAAGAACTGATCGGTAACAGCACCTATAACCCGGAACTTTCCGGCGTCATGCTGACCTCACTGGGCACTCAATTTGACGGCTTTACCCATTCAACCCAGAGCGGCATAACTTATAACTGTTACGACACCCGCGATCCAGCCAATCATCTTCTGGCGGAGGGCGACCCCGGCGATCTGCCAAAAGGGGAACCGGGTGCGGATTATGTTTTTCGCGGCCACACCAAAATGTCCATGGAAAACGTCGGCACCATTGTGGCCCGGTCAATCCTGATCGATCTCGCTTCATTGCTGCGCGAGAAAGAAGCGGCTGCTGGCCGGGATGCGCAGCTGTTTCCGCCGGCTGACTATGAATTTACCCCGGAAGAAGTAGAGCAGGCTCTGAAGCGCCAGGGCATGTCGCTGGAGGACATCCAGGCCGGAGACGCCCTGCTGTTCCGTACCGGGTGGGCGGGCCGGTACTGGACCTCCAATCCATCAAATCCACGCGATGAACGCCTGAAATACCTGAATGGCGGACAGGAAGAATTCAGGCCAGGAGGTCCCGGACTGGATGCCCGCGCCATTCAATGGTCGGTAAACCGCAATCCGGTTTTGGTGGGCGCTGACAACAAGAGTGTGGAAGCAACCGTCAGCAACCCGCGTTTCAAGTTTGAAAATTTTGGTCACCTGAGCTGGTTGAACAGCGGAATCTACATGATGGAAGATCTGGACCTCGAGGTACTGGCTGAAGCATGTGAAAAGGAAAGAGCCCACCACTTGTCCACATCCGGACTGGTAGACAAGTCGTGCTATATCGCTACTTTGATTGTTCCAACATTACCCATACGCGGTAATGGCGGGTCACCGGTTTCCCCTTTGGTCATTCGCTGAGCCTGTGATGATGAAACCGGCAGCAGCATGGACACCAAACCTTCCCAGGCACTATGGCCTCCAGATTGCGCTTTGCTGCGTCTTGGCAATGACTGCATGTTATTTTCCTCCGGCGCATGCCGGGGAGCCCGCGCCGATCAAGCTGATCCTGTTTGAAGGCATTAACGCCAGCGGAATTTACGTGGCCCAGGACAAGGGCTTTTTTGCACAGGAAGGCTTACAAGTCGAAATTAGCGACACGCCGAACTCCATTTACCTGATGACCGGCCTGATTGACGGCACGTACCAGATGGCACAGGCATCAATCGACAACTTTTTCGCTTATCAGTCCGGGCAAAGCCCCGTATCACTGGATCAAAAGCCGGAACTGCGCGTGGTGCTGGGAGGAACGACCATGAGACTGGATCTGGTCGTTAGCCAGGATATCAACAGTTACGAGGACATCAAAGGCGAAATGCTGGGCGTTGATGCCGCCTCTACCGGCTGGGCTTTTGTGCTACGGGAAATGCTTAAACGCGGCGGATTATCGACCAACGATTACGGTTTCATCGAAACCGGCAATACGGCCAAACGCGTCGATGCCCTGATCGCGGGTGAGTACAAAGCGACCCTGCTGGTGGGAAATTATATCAATCAGGCTTACGCCGCGGGTTTTAAAAAACTCGACGATAACCTGAGTCGGCTTGGCGCCTACCAGGGGTCCAGCATCGGATTGAATCAGAAGTGGGCGGAAAACAACCGGGAATCTGTGGTGGCGTTCATTCGCGCCTATGTGCGTGCCATGGATGTGATTAAGGACGAAAACCAGCGCGATGCGGTGGTGGAAATTGTTACCCGGCATACCGGCATGCAGGACAGCATTGCACGCCAGACACTGCGACAGTTCACGTCCGGAGACTACGGGTTTACGCCCCGCGCTGCTCTTGACTCGGAAGGTGTTGATACTGTTCTGAAACTGCGCCAGGCCTACGGCACTCCGGCAGCAGATTTTTCCCGACTGGAGGATTACGTAGACCTGACTTATTACCAGGAAGCCTTACGGTCTTTGGCGGAACCACGATGAGTGAGCGGCCATGTTGAATCAGTCGAAACAATCCGAGAATTGCATATGACCCGGATTCAGACTGTTTTCAGGGAAGGATTTGACGTGCTCGGACGGGCGTTGATTGCGTTTATCTTCCTGCGCTCTGGTATCAAGAAGATAGCGGAGCACGAGCGTTTTTCGCCCATGCTGGAAGCGCACGGCGTAGCCAGCGAATTGCTGCCGCTGGTCATTCTCACAGAACTGGCTTGTGGCCTAGCGCTGGTACTGGGATGGCATACCCGGCTGGCTGCATTTTTGCTTGCCGGATTCACCCTCGTGGCCAGCCTGCTGTTTCACTGGGACTGGGAGTCCCATTTTTCTGTGTACCTGCTGTTCTCTAAAAACATCGCCATTATCGGAGGGTTGCTGTTTATCGCCGGGCATGGCGCAGGAAGATTCAGTCTCGATGCGCGTCACGCCAGATCCAGCATCAAACATAACCGATAGTCTTCTATCAATTCTATTGAACTGACCCTGGACTAAAACATGAAAGAACCCCACATGCCGCAAGCTGCTTTTTTACCGATTGTTTTCACTGTCTTGATTACGTTGATGCTGCCCCCGCCGGCGTCAGCACATCACTCCACGGCCTTTTATGGCAAGGAAACAGTTGAACTCGAAGGCGAACTGGTGGATATCAAATGGCGTAATCCACACGTTACCTGGAAACTCAAAGTCATCAACGAGGCCGGTGAAGAAGAGTTGTGGGACCTTGAGGGCGCCTCTACTTACCCGCTAAAAAGAGCCGGTGTGTCCCGCGAAGACTTTCAAATTGGCGACCGTATAACGGTAGCGGGAAATATGTCGCTGCGCGAGAAGCAAACTTTCCTGGCGACCAATATGCTGCTGCCCAACGGAAAAGAACTTCTGCTCTGGGGCAATATCGCCGCCCGTTTTGACGATAACAACCGCTTGGTCGACGCGGCACTGGACGGACAGGGAATCTTCAGGGTATGGAGCACTCCCGCTGAACTGTTTCGTATCATTCAGAAACGCCTGAGTGATCTGCCCTATCTTGATTCCGCGATCGAAGCGCGTAAATCCTGGGATCCACTGGACAACTTCGTGATGCGCTGCGAACAAGAGGGCATGCCAAGAATTATGGTCAACCCCCACCCTTTCGAGTTTATCAATAATGGCGATACCATCACACTGCATACCGAACTGTATGACATCCGGCGCACCATTCATATGAATCACGAGACGGTGCCGGAAGACGCAGAATACTCACACCTCGGATACTCGATAGGTCGATGGGATGGAGATGATCTGGTGATCAAGACCACGCACATCAACTGGCCTTACTTTGACAACATCGGCACTCCGCAAAGTACAGCTATCGAACTGACAGAGCGTTTTTCACTGAGTGATGATCATACCCGTCTCAATTTGCATATGACCGTGGTTGACCCCAGCGTGTTCAGCGAACCCGCGATGATAGAGGGCTACTGGCTGGCATTGGGTGAAGAAATGCCACCGCCCTACAATTGCGAACCCGGACGTCCAGGCGGGGAATCATGATCCGGGCTACGTTAGTGTGCATGGCTCACCAAGGCTGTCGACTGAACGACGTGGCGGAACGAGTGCATGAACCTGTTTGAATGGCTGGAAGCCAGCCGTGTGGCGCTGTGGGTCAGTGAATCGTTTTGGGGCTATCCGCTGATGATCAGCATGCACGCGATCGGCCTGGCCATACTTGCCGGCACGCTGATCATGGTTAACTTGCGCCTGCTGGGCGCCTTTTCTGGGCTGCCTACCCAAAGCCTGTCAGGCCTGATCAATATGGCATGGTTTGGGCTGGCCATAAACCTGATCTCCGGAGTGTCGTTGTTCAGTTCCCAGGCCACGGTGTTTATCGAAAACACGCCATTTCTGATCAAGATCCCGGCCATCCTCGCCGCCGTAACCCTGGCTGGAGTGATACAGCATAAACTTCGCTTGCATGCAGTCTATCGGAAACAAGGTGAACCAATTGCAAGTTCCATCCGTGCCATGGCTGCACTGTCCATCCTGCTCTGGCTGATGGCTATCGTGTCCGGTCGCCTGACCGCATATTTTTAAAGGACAATCGACCTTGATGCAAGCCGTAATCGACTGGATGGAGAGCAGCACCCTGGGTCAATGGGTTGTAGCCACCGAATGGGTATGGCCAGCAGCGGAGATTGTCCATTTTCTGGGACTGTCACTGTTATTGGGTTCAATGCTGATTGTGGACCTGCGCCTGCTTGGGCTGTTCCGCACCATTCAATATGGAGCCACCCATCCTTTGCTTCGGTGGGCACTGTTGGGCTTTGGCCTGAATACCCTTAGCGGAATTATTTTCCTGTTCGGTGACCCGGGCCGTTACGAAGCCAATGTTGGATTTCGCATAAAAGCGGTTCTCATTATGCTGGCTGGCCTCAATGCTGCCCTGTTTTACTGGAAAATCCAACCCAGGATTCACCTTTGGCCTGCCGATACGGCACCGCCGCTCTTGGTCAGATCACTGGCATTGCTGTCTTTATTGAGCTGGTTCAGCATCCTGCTGCTGGGGCGGTTGATTCCCTACGTAGGTACGGGCTGATATTGCGCGGCCACATTGGAAAATGCTCAGGAAGCGACAGGCGACGGAACTCGAACGCCCGCAGCACAGGTGCCCACGGTAATGCTCTTATGGCATTAGCAGATTACAGGTAGCTGGCATCTCCACGCCTGCCCTTGGTGAAGCCCCTGGCCATTCGCGTTACCCCGTGGTTAAAGCAACCGGCAATAATTAAGAAAATATTGTTATACTGTATACTGTATAACAAGTTCATTCGATTTGCACGAACACAGATGGCCCAGTTAAGACCTGGCTAATACGACCAGCATAAAGGGCATAAACAAGAGCAGGAGGGACCCATGCCAGAAGTATTCTCCAGCCTGATCGAGGGACTGACCAGCCCCATTGCTTTTTTTATCAATCCGGCGCAACGATTGTTTATCCCTGCACTGCTGAGCTCATTATTAATGGCGGTTGGGGCATACTTTTACTTCCTGCACACCGGCCGACTCGGACCCGGGCAGGGTTTCAAGCACCTGCTGGGTTTCCTGTTTCCCAAAAGAATATGGACGCATCGCTCCTCGGTTCTGGACTATCAGGTGATGCTGTTTAATGGCGTCGCATATGTCTTCCTGACCGCGCCTTTTCTGGTGTATGTAGCGATGCTGACCGATGGCGTGAACGGATTCTGGACCAGCATCCTGGGCGAGACTGCCACGCTGGACTGGTCGCACACGCGGATTGTCGTGCTGTACACCATTGCGTTGTTTCTGTTCGATGACTTTTTACGTTTTTTTCAGCACTGGCTGTTCCATAAACTTCCCTTTATGTGGTTGTTCCACAAAGTGCACCACTCGGCGCTGGTACTGACCCCATTCACCAACTACCGCAACCACCCGGTTGAAACTTTTATCTTCCACTGCCGGAGATTGATCAGTTACGGAGTGGTGACGGGGAGTTTTCTATACCTGGTTGGGAATGACCTGACCCTGCTTGATGTGTTTTATGCGGGCATGGCCAGGAAGATATTCAACCATGTTGGCTCCAACCTGCGTCACAGTCATATCTGGATTTCGTGGGGGCACTGGATGGAGCATATCTTTATCAGCCCGGCACAACATCAGATTCATCATAGCAATGCGCTGGAGCACCGAGACAAAAACATGGGTTCCGCCCTGGCAATCTGGGATTGGATGTTCGGAACATTGGTGATGGCGGGCGAATACCGGGAACTGGAAATGGGTATTGGCGAGGCGCAAAATCGCCGCTTCACCAATCTGCGGAACTCGATCATAAACCCGTTTATTGACGCGGGAAACATGATGTGGCGAAACATTCCAGGTTCCAAGGCTTACCTGCAGAAGAAACGCACCTGAGAATGGTTGGACCTGCCGTGATGGAGACAGCGTAATTTCGCGGACTGTCCTTACACTCTAACTGCCGGCCGACCGTCTGCCGGGTAAATCTCTGGCACCCGTGTGAATTCCGATCGGATAACAGGGAGAACAGATGACTCCGGCATGCTTCACATAATACGACGTTTTGTCAGAGCCTCATTCTTCCATTTTTCCCCGTAACTGATCCTGTGCCACACCAATCCGGCGCTGCACAAACGCCTGAAACAACTCTGCTGAAACAAACGGGTGCACTTCGCCGGGCTTGCGCTGTTGCAACACGGCCTGGCGGTCAAACAAGTCATCAATAAAGGGGTGATTATTGATTTGCACTTCGATGCGATTATAAGAACCGATGCGATGCATATCAGTGATAAATCCATTCAATACCTCTGGGTCGTGGGATCGCACTGAGGTGCCGCCGTGCAGAAATGCCTGGTAGGTCTTGTCACCGTCCCGCACCGGAAATTCAATGGACACCGTACCTGGCGTGTGGCCTGGTGTAATTTCAAAGCGCAAACTGGTATTTCCGAGTGTGAGTGTCTCGTTATGTTGGATAACCCAGTCGCGCCGGGGCGCGATGGAAGCCCACAAGTCATTTTCGATCAGTTCCCAGTCGCCCAGACCGGTTCCAATTCTGGCGCCGGTAAGCTCCTGCAGCCGAAATGCCTGGCCGTAATGGTCGGGATGGCCCTGACTTATAATGATGTATTTCAAATCGGCCGGGTCAAACCCCAGCTTGCGTATGTTGTTCAGCAGGTAATCCTGGTATTCCTCATCGGAAAAAAGTGTATCAATCAGTATCAGGCCATCGTCAGTGACAAGCAACCAGCTTGACACATACTTGATGCCAATAAAATACAGGTTATCGAACACTTTGAACGGCTCGCGGGCCTGGCCCTCGTCAGCCAGCGTAAAATGCGGATGAGGCGGCTCGGGTTCCTCTCCAGCCGCTACTAACGGCAAGGTCAAACCTACTACCATGATCACGATCAGGCTCGGCACGACGCGACTGATAATATTGCCATTCATATTTCTCTCCCTTGTTGCTGATGAACTGCCAGACCGCCTGGTCGATCAGGTGAAACGGCTCATGCTACCGGCTAACGGCCGTAAACCACCTCTGTAGGGCAAACGATTCTGGACTCTCGACTTATTTAGTATATAGTATACATAATAAATGCATCTTGAGAATATCACGGCGAACACCGTGGCAGGAGAGCGCCTGGAATGTTACAGCGGCTGATTATGACCATCGCCTGGGTGAGCCTGATGGGCTGCAACTTATTCAGCCCAAGCCCGACGGCCAACGAAGCGGCTGGCGAAGGCTGGCAGGACCTGTTGACCGGCCGCGGCCTGCATGCATTTCAAACAATTGGGCATGCACACTGGCAGTGGATAGATGATTACATTGAAGCAGACCAGGCCAGCGGAAGTTTCCTGCTGACCCACCAGTCATTCCGCGATTTTGAATTGCATGTTGAATTCTGGCCCAGCCCGGATGCCAATAGCGGTGTCTTTTTCCATTGCCAGGACAGAAACCTGATTGCCAACGAAACCTGCTATGAATTGAACATTTTCGAACAACACTCCAATCCGAAAAACGCAACCGGGGCCATCATTAACCTGGCGCCACCACAGTTCCCCGCCCTGGCTGCCGATAAGTGGAATGCGTTCGATATCAGTGTGCAGGGTTCCCACATTACGGTTCACCTGAATGGCCGTCTCGTGTCAGAACTGGTCGATGAACGATTTGGTTCCGGCCCTTTGGCACTGCAAGCCAATGGCGGTTTGATTCGCTTTAAAAACGTTCGTGTGCGGAATCTTTAACCACATGCAGGATGCTTCTGCCAGCCCGACCTGGTTTCTATCTGAACGGCCGGCCAAAATCAACGTGCGGCCGGACAGCGTGCTGCTAACCCCAGGACCGTGCCAACTGTTGCGCCGAATAGTCCAGAAATGTTTTCACATTCTGCGGCAGGTACCGCCGATTGGGATACAAGGCATAGATATGTGCATCAGCAGTTCGCCAATCCGGCATCAAGGGGACCAATTCGCCTCGCTGGAGCTGGGCTTCAATCAAAAACAGCGGCAAGCGAGCCACACCGAGACCCGACACGGCCGCTTCACGAATGCACGTCACATTATTGGTGACAAATACGCCGCTGGGCTTTATCGAGACATCCTCACCATGGCGAGTGAAGGTCCACAAGGTCATTTGACCAACCAGGCAGTTATGGTTAACCAGGTCCTGCGGTTGGGTAACCTTGCCATGACGCCTTACATACGTCGGACTTGCCACCAGCATGGCGCTTGAACTACTAACCCTGCGGGCGACCAGTGAGGATTCCTTGCCGGTACCCAACTGGAACAGGAGGTCGATATTCTCAGCCACCATGTCCACGTGCCGGTTAGTGAGTTCGGCATGGATGGTCACCTGCGGGTATTTTTGCAAGTACTCCCCAATGACACGGCCCATCACCAGCTGTCCCACTTCGATGGGAATCACGAGGTTCAAATGTCCAGTTACGATTTTTTGCGTGCTGGATACTGCGAGCTCCGCTTCTTCCAGGTCGGCAAGTATTCGCCTGCATCGCTGGTACAGGGCTTCACCCTGCTCGGTCAGATGCAGCTGCCGGGTAGACCGTGTAAGCAACCGGGCGCCAAGCCGGTGTTCCAACCCGGCCAACTTTCGACTGACAGTGGATTTGGTCAGGCCCAGGTACCCGGCGGCAGCGGTAAAGCTGCCACTGACAACAATCTGCGTGAAAATCTTGAGTTCATTGAGATCGATCACGAGGCGGCTCCAGACGAGATATACAGGACGTTGGGCGGACACTTCAGGCCATCAACCGGAACGTCCAAATTGTTTTATTAATGCAACATTATAAACTTATATTCAGTATTCGTTCTGCATATGTCCTAAACGAAACTGTTTCAACTGACCGTTGCAGCAGCAACAAAACCCGCACACCACCACCTGAAGCAAAAGAAGGAAAGTGACATGTTCAAACTAATTCTGCCGTTGTTTTACCTGTTCCCGATACTCTGGACCAACCCGGCTGGCGCGGAAACGTCGGTTTCACTGCGGGGTATAACGAAGGTCAGTGGCGATTTGTATCAGGTGCAGGATGATAACAATACCTTCACCGCCTTCCTGGTTACCACTGAGGGAATTATCCTGACCGATCCGATCAATACCCAAACCGCAAAATGGCTCAAAAGCGAACTGAAAAAGCGTTTTGACTTACCGGTTAAATATCTGATCTACAGCCACAGCCACGATGATCACAGTTCCGGGGCTGCAATCTATGATGAGGCCATAATTGTGGCCCATGAAAACGTGGTTGCCGAATTTGAAATCTGGAACGACCTGTCAGTGGACATCCCGGATTTTGATGGCTTTGACGGAGATGTCAAAGCATTTACCGAGTACCGCAAAGCAAACCCGGCGGTGTTTCCGGACATAACGTTCAGCGATCGCATGAGCATAGAATTGGGTGACAAAACGGTGAACCTGATTTATCTGGGCAAAGGTCATAGCGATAACCTGATTGCCGTGCATTATCCCGCGGAAAGCGCTGTTTTGGCCGTAGACGCAGTATGGATAGACCGGGTTTCGTTTCTGGACTTGCCATACGTCCACTTTTTTCCCGACGCGTTTGATGGCTTGCGCACCATTGAAGCGATTGACTTTGACATTCTGCTCACCGGACACGGTGTTCACGGCACAGGTAAAGGCGCCATTGGGGAGAAGCAGGATGTAACAGAGTTCCGCGAATATTTTGAAGCGCTTTATGCCGAGATAGTCAGAGCCCATGACCTGGGCCTGACCAAGCAACAGGCGGTGGAAACCATTGAGCTACCAACGTTCCAGCATCTTGGCATGTACGATGAGTGGTTCAAACTGAATATTGCAGGCATGTGGCGGCACATGTACGGTGAATAGCACCTGCCTAGTTTTCCTTTGGATCAATCACGAAACTGAATTGCCCTGAGGTAGCATGCCCATCAAGACCCAAAGCACGCCAGGTCACGCTGTAATGCTGGGGTTTCAGGCTTGGGATGGCTATAGAAGTCAGGCCATCAATTGATTTAGCTGCTGAAATATTGACCGCAATGGGCGCCTCATCTGCGCCCTGAATGGACAGGGATAGCAATCTGGCCGGTTCATTAAACTGAATGGAAATTTCTTTCGGCGGTTGACTTAGCACATCACCATTATTTGGCGACGTGCGATTTGCACTGGCATGGCCCCAGGCCTGGCCGCACACCAGCAAGGCCGAGCACACCACTGTCAACATAACAAATGAGCGCAGCAACCCGGTTCCTATAATATTGGTAGCGTTAATGTTCATAGTTATCTCCAGAATTATTCTAAAAAGCAATTAAATAGATGGTGAGTACATTCCGGTCATCAACGCGGTGAGACACAGAACAACAGAAATCAGAACCCATTCGGCAATGATTATCCGGCGAAGCAATTTCATCGACCGACTGTTTCCCTGGCCCACGGCGGGAGCCAAACGCCATTTATTCAGTGCAGCCAATAGCAACAAAATAGAGAAAACTGCCACCTTCAGGACCAGCAACGAGCCGTACGTGGTGTAAATACCGTCAACACTTTTCACGATGGCGAATGACAAGCCCACCCCAGCCAGGAACAGTACTGGCACCAAACGGGTAGCCAGCGATGAAAAATCAGTCAGCACACCACTGAAAATTCTGACTGACTCATGATCCGCAGCCAATATCAGCGACCTCAATGAACCAAACCACAATGAAACTACCAGCAAATGTATCAACAGCACCGAGGCGAGAGCCCAGCGCCAGTCCTGGACGGTGGTATGTCCGACAAACACAAAAGAAACTACCACCAGTAAGCTTCCTGCCCTGGCCACGGGGTTCGCGTTTTGTCGCCATACCCGCAGACCAAATACCATCAGAAAAATCCCGGCAAGCTGCAGGAAAATGGCTGTTGCGTTTCCACCTTTCAGCACAAGTGCGTGTATCGCCGGATCCACAGCAGCTGACCACGTTCCCAGCATGCGAACAGGTTGCAGTAAAAAATAAACCGACGTGAATACCAGAGCTGTAACAGCCCAGCTGGCAGCGCTTCTACTGATGGGTGCAGTAGACTGAACCAGGCGACCTTTGAACAGCCACAGGAAAAGCACCATACCCACCGAATGAAATCCGGTAATAAAACTGGCTGCACGAACACCAACAACCACTGCTTCAGGCGATGAGATCACACCGGTGTCAATCAGTGGACGCCGCTGCTCTTTGACTCGATCACCTGAAGAAAAGGCGCCAGGTTTTCATGTGACGGGCCCGGCTTACTGTCGTCCGGAATGTCCGTGTAGGCGTCGGTCCCTTCTTCACAAATTTGCGTGGTCGGAAAATAGAGTGTGTCTGCACCTACTGGCGGAATGATAATAAAGGAGAACACGTCGTAATAATCACTTGGCAGTCTGGATCCACTCCATACCAGACGGCTGGTATAGCGGGTTCTCACCATGCCGAAAACGGTTCGGTTTTCAGACAAATCTGATTCGATCGTTTCTACAGTCCAGCCCGGCTTCAATCCAGGCGTAACAGACAAGACTTCTTCGGGCACTTCAACCACTAACCGGATCGTGGGTGAGTCACCACACCCATGAGTGACCAACAGATCCGCTTTGAATGCTTTGCCAGCAACCAGTTCCTGTTGTTCAAAAAAAGGGTGGGCGTTCAGCTGCGCTGAACCCAACATTAAAGTGAGTACGCATAATCGTTCAGTGATACCGCGTGCCTTTGGATGCACTTTTTTCAAGCGGATGAATAACATCATTCAATCCCTTCCGGACGGGTATCCCGCACCACCGCATCATTATGTGTTACCTGGTGGTAAACCGGCACCGCCCTGGCTGCAAATACTCCCAACGGACACCGCGCGTTTCCCCAGTCCACCACTTCGAGGATTTTCTCCTTGGGCGCATGGCTTTCTATACGCAGATCGAATATCAACCATTGGGGATACACCGGAGACTGTTCATCGCCATGCTCACCCCGCATATCAAGGAAGGTGCGGACATCAAGGCGCATACTTTCCACGTCGACAGCGGCCACGGCACAGCCCTTGGCATACCAGCCCTGCATGCAAAACGCGATACCGCTGAGAAAATAGCGCATCGGGCTGGGCCCACGTTCATGCCCTCCCCTTTCAACGGCTTCGTCCCCGTGGAATGTATAGTTTTTCTCATACTGTACAAAACTGCATTCTACGCTGACATCCTGTATTAGCCGGGTGGATACATAAGGATGCATCAGGCCAGCGCTTCCGTCAGATTTCAGCCGTTCACCGAGTTTGTGATAATTGTGGCGCAGTTTTTCATTGTTGATGATGGACATCACACCTTTTCCCGTCTGGATCCAGGATTGCTGCATCAGAACATGCACTGTCAAAAATAACCCTGACCCCAGAGCTTATACTGGTTCTACAAACAACCCTCCCCGGTGATGGCCCATGAGCCATCACCGGGGCAGGCTAACTGCACCGGGCTGAGATCAGAAAGAAGTACTGAGACCCAGGTAAATAGAACGTCCGCGCGGGTTATGCACTTTCTCGTCATAGCCAGCCGAACTGAACACAGCTGGTGGCAACTCATCGAAAATGTTGCGTGCGCCCAGTGTGATGGTGGTCGCATTACTGGATCCGATCAGACCTTCCCAGACGTAAGAGTACTGCAGGTCTACCGTGGTCATGGAATCAACCGGCAGGTAGTTCGCAAAGTCGGGATTGCCGTTGTCGTCGGTGATCGGGCCTCCCAGCCGACCGGAGCTGTCATCACTCAGATAGCTGTCGATATAGCGGACATAGACATTGGCTGAATGATTATTCTTGGTCCACAACAATCCGCCGTTGATGCGCCACTCAATGGCCGGTGCACCGATATTGTTGAAGTTCCGGATGCCCCGCCCGTCAAGTGCGCCCCACAGCGGATCATCCATGTCGTAGCTCATGATGTAGGTGAGTTCGACAAAAGGCATGAACGTACCCGCAGCAGTATCCGCAGCCCAGTTTAAGCTGAAATCCAGTCCGTCGGTTTTCAGAAAACCTGCGTTGGAGGCATACGCGGTAACCTGCACAACATTGCCATTTTCATTACGCAAGACTTGCGGCCCGAAGGGGTCAACCGCCAGCACGGCCGGCGAAGTCTCGTAAGTTATGTAGTCCTTGTAATCGTAGTTCCAGTAATCCAGGCTGGCCGTAATCCCGTTTTCACTGGTAAACGTCGTGCCAATGTTATAACTGGTGGCGGTTTGTGGCACCAATGGGTCCGCCGGATTGGTGGCTTTTTCTTCCCGGAAAGTAACTTCGCGACCAGTACCCGGATCAAAGCCCGCCCCGGCGTTGTAAAATGATCCACCTTGGGTAAACAGCGATGGCACACGGAATGAAGTTCCAATGCTTCCACGGAAGCTCCACGAATCCGTGGCTGTCCACAGGAAAGAAGCTTTCGGATCTGTTGAAGTTTGGCCTTCGACATCCGTGTAGCGAGCCGCCAGGCTAATTTCAAAGTTTTCTGTTACAGGAAGAACGATCTCGCCAAACACAGACTTGGTATCCTGTGTAACAGCAAAATCTTCCCCCCCGATAAAGAAACTGAAGACGAATTGTTCGGATTGATCGTTGTAATCATACGCCAGAGAATCTTCCAGATATTGAACCCCCAGTGCACCATAGGCCGAACCGGATCCCATTTTGAAAAGTTCACCGGTGGTAACAAAATCGAACACTTTCTGGGTTGCTTTGGCATCATAGCCGTAGAATCCAAGAATCGTGGCCATCAGGTCATCGGAGTTTTGATCCCTGGCATCGTAAGCAAAATGAAACCACTCATCGCGATTGGTTCCGCCCCTGCCATACAGTGCTTCCTGCAATTCATGCTGAATCGACTCGCGCCGGTAAGCACTGGTTTCGTCAATGCTGTAGGCGTAGCTTAGCGTGTAGCTCCAGGTATCTGTTAAAGCGCCGCGCAACCCGCCCTTGATCCGCCAAGAATCAAATGGTTTCAGATCATTGTTCTGTGGTGTCCCGGCACCCAGCACGCGCCCCAACCAGTCGACCTCACGCAGGCCATCGGCGTTGATGCGCGTTACGCCGGCGAAGGGATCCGGATTTCCTGGTGCGAAAATAGCCAGGTCAGGATGGTTCTCCGGCACAAAAACCGAGCTTACAACTGGTTGGGTAGGAACTGACCCGATGATGACTTCATTGTTGGCAAAAACCATTTCGCCGAAGAAATCGAACTGCTCGGAAATTTCGTAGTTTGCGCTGGCATAACCCTGCATCCGCTGCTCTTCGGAAATCACGTTACCGTAATAACCGAAGCGAAGACGGCACAGGAATGCCTCAAACACCAACCCGGCGGGGAACGAATCACCCGGGTTGCCGCACTTGGGGTCCGTATAGCGGACCGGCCCATTGAACACGTTAGACGGATAGGCCAGACCGGTTATAGAGGTTTGCGTCGCTTTGAAATCATCCCACCGCTCGGCATTGGTAGTCGGGGATATTTCCATGTAGCTGAACGCTGCCATGAAATTACCGTGCTCATGTGCAGCCCCAAAAATAGCGCTGAAGTCGTACTGTGTGGATGAACCGTTGGAATAATCTTCTGTTTCGAAGTTGAACTCGAGGCCCTCAAAAGTATCCCGCGTAATAAAATTCACCACACCGGCAACCGCATCAGAACCGTAAATCGCGGATGCGCCATCTTTAAGAACTTCCATGCGGCCCACCGCGACCATCGGCACCAGCGTGCTGAGGTTTACATATTGATCGCCTTGCAGGTTAACCGCGGGTGTCCAGGTATTGCGTGTGCCGTTCAATAGCACCAATGTCGATGCCTCGCCCAGTCCACGTAAGTTGACGTTGGTGGATCCCGCATTACGACCCTGCTCCAGATTATTGGCATAAATCTGCGCGCCGGTATTGATAGTAAGCGTATTGACAATTTCATCAAGGCTTGTGGCGCCAATGTTGCGCAAGTCCTCATTGGTCAATACTTCAATCGGCGAAGCCAGTTCGGCCTGGGAATCACGCTTGATATAAGAACCTGTAACTACTACTTCTTCCAACACCCCATCGTCGGCATGGTGTCGTTCGCGGTCATTATGTCTTTGATCCTGCGCAAATACTGTTCCGGTTAGTACCTGTAAACCATATATCGCCAGCACAAGGGCCCACGCCCTTGTGGGTGAATGTAAAGCTTTCATGTGGACTCTCCCTCCAGATATGCCCTGGGTTTAGACGCAATCCAATCAAACACAATCAATATGCACTGAAACTATTTCTGTGGTCGTGAGCAGATGATGCGATTTGTTGCGCGCCTGTTATCTATCTCGACTGCACCGTAATATGTTCGGTCCTGTAATACTATATAATGTATACATTATATGCAATACATCATTTTCTTATTGAGTTTCAAATGGGAAGATCTTGGCGACCACAACCCGGCATTAGCCCTCGGAATTTCAGCATGGTTATGATCGGGATTACAGACAGCTCAACGTATCGACTATGGGAAGGCTGGCAGATTGTCAATGCCTTGAAACGGGGACTCAATGGGAGCGCCCACCGGCGGAAAGGTTTCTACCCGCCGACTTGATCAGAATTGGTTTTTACCGTGGGCATCCATGTATAGTTGATTACCCGGTTGCAGGTTACTGGCTTTTTGATAATTGGCCCAGGCGTCCTGGTATTCACCCTGCAACTCCTGAAAGCTACCCAACTGGAAAGCTGCTTCAGCCAGAGAACTGTCTTCCATGGCGACCTTTTCACGCAAAAGCCTGATTATTTCTGGCAAATCAAACGCAAGCGCCGCAGCTTCAATCTGTTGGGTTTGGTCCTGCCCGGTAACGAGCAGTTGCATGCGGCTCTGCAACAAACTGACTTTTTCCAGTGTGCTTTTCACATGCCGTCTGGCGCGAAATGACAATTGTTCACTATCGAACTGGCGCTGCTCTACTTGCTGCGTATCGCGCATGCGTAAGCGGGTGGCCTGCTGCAGGTTCATAACTTTGACGCGAAACTGGTCCGGCGCCGGATGCTGTGCCAAGTCTGCTGCAACAAAGCTCAGTCCCAGCTTTCCGTCTTCTACCTCTACGTGCACCAAGACTCCATCAATGCTCAGGGCGTCCGCCACGTTATTCACCTTTTTGGCGAGGCCCTGCTGCGGCAGCAAGGCCAATAACAGACTTAAAACTGCCCCACGCATATTGGTCAGAACGTTGGAACCGTGCTGGACTTTGGCGCCCATTCCCCACCTGCCCGTGTTTGTACGTTATGCAGCGAACGGGCCGCATTAGCCGCAATTTCTGCAACATCAATATCAATAAGCCGTCCCGCGCGCTTGCGTACCCGTCCGTCTATCATCACGGTATCGACATTGCTGACACGGGCTGATTTGACAATTGCCGAATGTGCATCGTGAAACGGTACCATGTTGAGGTCGGTCGCGCGCACCAATATCAGATCAGCTTGCTTTCCAGGCGTGAGACTGCCCGTCACCTTCTCCAATCCAAGTGATTTGGCGCCATTAACCGTCGCCATTTTCAGGCAGGTGCTGTACTCAACCGCTCTCAGGTCAGCGGTATCGTCCGTAGTCAAGGGTACTCCCACCGCCCAGGCAGTGGACATCGCATCAAACATACTGGACGCACTGGTCACGTTGGCATCCACCCCGGACAAACAAACGTTTACTCCCTCATTCAGCATGTGCAGCAGATTGCGGCGGAACCCACCGTCTTTGCCACCACGCAACTCTGATTTGATGGTGGCGCTGAGAGACGCACCTGTTTCCAGCATCGCGGTTCGGTCTTCACGATTGGCCAGCAGAAAATGCACCAATAATGTTTCGCTGTTCAGGAAACCTTCCTGCCGCAATTTGACAGCTGAAATTGTGCGTTCTCTGGTGATACCCGCATGCATTGTCACGGGTAACCCCAGCGCATACGCAGCCTCAATCTCTGGCGCATAGATCTCGTGCTTGGTGTACATCGGGCCCCGTACGGCACGCCCCAGATCCATAAGTCCCCGCGTGGGTGAATCCGGCCCCATCCATTGCCTGCGGCAACGCTCCAGATCGACCGACGTATCCACTTCGGTGTAGGGCAACCCATCCTTCCAGCCATAGGAGTAGCGGCCGCGCATTCCGAATTCGGCCCAGGCACTGAGCTCTGCATCCGCATATTCCGGTGAACGAATATTATGGGCAAAGTTGTGTACCGTGGTAAACCCAGCGTTGATGGCTTCGGCCAGGGCAAGACGGTTGCCGTTATGCACATCCTCGGGCAGAAATTTTTCGGACAATGCATACTTGACCGGAAAATAACTCAAACCTTCGCGCAGAAAGTTGCGCAGGATTGCGTGCCACATATGCCAATGTGTATCGATAAAGCCAGGCATGACAATCATGCCGTAGGCATCTATCACTTCGGCGCCTGGTGCCGATACCGTTGGGCCAATGCCAATGATTTTTCCGGCTTTGACGTGTATGTCACCACGATCGAGATCGCCGATGGCCGGGTCCATGCTCACAATGTAGCCACCCTGGATCAGGTACTCACCCTGCACGGGAAGCGCTCCAGCCAACCTTTTTTGCTCTACGGTTTCCGCAGCGCTGACCCCACTTGACAACACGCCGCCTGCCGCCAGCAGTCCCAGTTGTGCGGCACCACCCACCAATTCTCGGCGCGTCAGTGGCGAATTGAAGGAATAACCCGTTCGCTTTGTTTTCATACCCTGCGTTTCCTTTTAGTCATGCTTAATCGTCTAACTCGACTGATAACGGAACTCTCCCGTTCGCGCAACGAATTGAAAGTTAATTTTTGTATTATGTTAAGTATGTATACATTATACGGTTAATAACTTACAGGAATTCCCGGCAATCGGCAATTACTTTAAAAGTGCATTCAGTAAAACGATGTTCTCAGGCGGGCTCAGTCCAATAAACGACTTCCGGCACCGGGCTTCGGCGTTGGCGATCTGGAGGTTGGGATAATTGCCATGGAAGATTTGGCAGCCCGGTTCACCAGGTTACCCATCGATGGCGCAATGTACATTTGCTGGTTAAATTTTAAAGATTGGTGAAACTGCACCGACGAGTCCGCAAGTGTGCCAACAGGCTTGCAAACGGAATCACTGGTGGTGATGTCGTAGCCACGCGACATCGAACTTATCGCCGAGGTGCAGAGGTACCTGCCCGCCCCCTTGACTGGCTGACAACGCTGGCGGCAATTCCTGAGATTAGAAAGGTCGTTAATCATGTGACGGCCAGGTTCAGAAACCCGGCCGTCATACCCCCTCTCTCCCTCATACTTTCGCCATGGGAAACGTAGCGGCGATTAATTCGCTCTGCTCGCCCGGGCCATGCGCCCATCACCTGCCTTGCCGCTGACCTTGCCATCGGCAAACACCGTGTTGCCGCGGATGATCGTCCGCACCGGCACGCCACGGGATTTCAAACCGGCATATGGCGACCAGCCAATCAGGCCCAACAAGTCCTCTTCCCTGACTTCCGACTCGGCATCCAGGTCATATAACACCAAATCCGCATGGTAGCCCTTGGCGATATGGCCCTTGTCATCCAGCCGAAAGATTTCCGCAGGGGCTGTTGAGGTAATTTCTGCAACCCGCTCCAGTGATATTTTTCCGTTGCTGGCCGCATCAACCAAGAAACGCATATAAAACTGAGTGGACGGCGTTCCGGTATGCGCTTTCCAGCCGTCTTCCCAACCCAGTTCTTTCTCTTCCCGGGTATGTGGGGCATGGTCGCTGGCAAAAATGTCGATCGTGCCGTCGTTCAAAGCCTCCCACAGTACCGGTGTATTTTTCTCCGGCACATAGTATGACAGTGCGTATGAGCCCAACCGTTCTATGGCTGACCAGTCATTACCGAGAAACAGTGCCCAGGGATTGATTTCACAGGTGACTTTTTGTCCGCGCGCCTTGGCCTGACGTATCAGGTCCACACTCCCTGCCGTCTGGATGTGCAGCAGGTGCAAGTGCACGCCGGTTGCCCGCTGCAAACGCAGCAATGTAGCGATGGCACTGTCCCAGACCACGCCATCATGCGCAGAGTAAGCCTTGGCATAGGCCAGTGCATCGCGCTCACCCCGCTCCCAGTACTGCTTTTCAATATGATCCATCAGGGCCTGGTCGTGCGGATGAATCATCAAGGGTACTTTAGCGGCAGCACATAACTCCATGGCCTCCATAATCTTGCCGTGGTCGTGCATCCCAATGCCGGGCATATGCGGGTAGTCACGGCCAGTATCGACCACCATGAAAATCTTGAATGCACCGATGGGCATTTCGGCCAACCTGGGAATTTCTTCCATCACGGTACCGGCCGGATTGACGTTGTAGTCCACCACGGCTGAGCGCTCGTAAACCTTCAGCAGGTCTTCCAGCCGCTCCAGGGTATTCGGCGGCGGTACCACATTGGGCATGGCCACAGAAGTTGTAATTCCGCCGGCCGCGCATTGCATGGTGGCTGTTTCAATGGTTTCCTTGTATTCATAACCGCCGGGCTCAGCACCCTGACGGTGATGGGAATGCATGTCGATACCGCCAGGCAAAATCACCAGGCCACTGGCATCAATTTCTGTTTTGGCCGCGGGTTCGGACCCGGGCTCATAAATTCCGGCAATGCGTTCACCCTCAATGCCAACAGAAGCCTGCCTGCGGCCGTCATGTGTAATGATCAGGCCATTTTTTATGATGGTATCAACCATTTGAAAATCCTCGTTATTGGGTAGTAATTTGCTGTCCGGCTTGCCTGCCAGTTATGACGTTGTGCGCAACTTAACTATGTTCCTGGCTTTCTCCAGCGCTTCTTCTACATCCTCGCGCGGCAATTCGCTGGTTATGAACACGATGCGGCTCTGGCGTTTGCCTTTCGGCCAGGACTTGATGCGCAGGGGTGGATGAAAAAGGTGTTGTACCGCGTGTAGCACCACCGGCTCCTCAATTCCTGCAACATCCACCAGGCCTTTGACGCGCAGCAGCCTTTCACCGTGGTTTGCCACCAGGGAATCCAGCCACAGGGCAACGGTTTGCCAGTCCATTGCTTGATCAAACGTCAAGCAGAAAGCGGCGATCTTGTCATCATGCCGATTAACGTTGTGCGGGTGATCCTTGTGATCGTGATCCGCATGTCCGTGGACAGCAGACTGATGACCCTGGTGGTCATGTTTGTGCTCATCACGTTCTCCGCGTGTTGCGGCGGAGTCATAGTATTCAGCTTTCAGCCAAGCCCGCACTTCTTCGCTTTTGGTTTCCGGATCGAACTGCAGTGTGCCGAATACCTCCGCTGGCTCAATGACCCCATTCAAGACGCGCAAGGCCGGAGCGGCCGGGTTAAGCCCCTGCAGACGAGACTCCAACCGGGCAACTTGTCCGGGTTTGCTCAGGTCCGTTTTGGTGATGAGCAGGCGATCGGCAATCGCCGCCTGTTTTATGGCTTCGGCGTGACTGCTCAGCGTTTTCTCGCCATTCACAGCATCTACCGTGGTGATCACGCTGTCCAGCTTGTAACGGCCCACTACAGGCACGCTCATCAAGGTGTGCAGAATCGGTGCCGGATCCGCCAGGCCAGTGGTTTCAATTACCACCCGGTTAAACGCAGGCACTTCGCCTTTCAGTCGGCGCACAGAGAGGTCGCCCAGCGTATCTACCAGGTCGCCACGCACCGTACAGCACAAACAGCCCGACCCCAGCAGTATGGTGTTCTCATCGCTTTTTTCGATCAGCTCGTGATCCAGCCCGATCTCGCCAAACTCATTCACGATCACGGCGGTTTCACCCATACCGGGGTGATGAACGAGGTGGTTCAGCAACGTGGTTTTTCCACTGCCCAGAAAACCCGTAATGACGGATACCGGAATGCGCCCGCCCGCGTTCATGAATACACGCCTTCTGGCCTTGCGTTTTTTTGATTACAGATCATCATATGTATACATTATATATGATACATTTTTACAATGACAGTCAAACTTGCCGCATTGTTCATCCGGTTAAATGGCTATCCCGTCAGGTTAACCCAGGCCCGGACTGGCTGTGACGGTCCACATCATTGTTTCTTGAATGCAACAGTCTTTCCCACTTTTAGAGACTAATTAAAAACTCAGAACATTAGTAAGCTACAGGTACGGAGGCGTTATCGCATGGTGTCAAAAATCAAAAGCGCAACATTTGCTGGCCGTGAGCCTGCCATCACCGCAACCGCCATCAACGAACACGCCAAGGATGTGCTGTTCCGTTTGCCCAGAAGCCACAACCGGTGGCTGGACAAGCCGGTCAGTGATGAGCAACTCAAGGAACTGTATGAATTGATGAAGTGGGGTCCTACCTGTGCCAATTGTTTTCCATTGCGCATCGTTTTCGTGCGCGAACAGAGCAGCAAAGAAGCACTGGCACGACTGGCGTATGGCAACAATCAGCAAAAAATCCTGCAAGCACCGGTGACAGCCATACTGGCTCATGACCTGGATTTCTTTGAATGGCTTCCGCGTCTGCTGCCACCCAAGCCGGAATATCGTGATCTATACGGTAACAATCCCCAACTCGCCTACGATACCGCCTTCCGCAACAGTTCCCTGCAGGCCGCCTATTTCATGTTTGCGGCACGCTCCATTGGCCTGGATTGCGGCCCTCAATCCGGTTTCAACAATGCGGCTGTGGATGAAATGTTTTTTTCAGGCACGCGGGTCAGGTCCAACTTCCTTTGTGGCATTGGATACGGCGACCTTGCCGGTGTGTGGCCGCGTTTGCCCCGCCCCTCATTCGGTGAGGTTTGCAGCTTGAAATAGGTAGACCAATCATGCGTCGATGGGGTTTCACACTGATGATGGCAGCAAGCTCAGCAGGGCTGGTCATGGCTGCCATTTACTGGTGGACAACCGGGCGGCACCTGATCAGCACCAACAATGCCTACGTGCACGCGGAAATCACCACGGTCAGCGCACGCCTGGATGGATTCGTAGCCGAAATCCATGTGCAGGACAATCAAGCCGTACAGGCCGGTGAATTATTGGCAATCATTGATGCGCGCCGCTACATCGAACTGGAAAACCAGGCTTCCGCCCGGCTGCGAAGCAGCCAGGCACTGATTGATCAACTGCAGGCAAAAAAGCTACTGCAAAGCAGCCTGATCAAACAGGCTGAAGCCGAGATCAGCGTTCGTGCTGCCGAACTGGAAGGAATAAACCAGACCCTGGCGCGACTCCGCTCATTGCGGGCCCAGGACTACACTGCAAGAGAAGTGCTTGAACAGCAGGAAATACTGCAGAAAAGCGCGCAAGCGCAACTCCGCAAAAGCCAGGAACAACTCAGCGCCGAGAAAAACCGGATGGTAATCCTGAACTCCGAACGGCTGGAACTTGCATCACGTATTGAACAACACCAAGCGGAACTGGAGCTGGCGCGACTGAACGTGGCCAATACGCGTATCAAGGCACCGGTTTCCGGCATTATTGGCCGACGCAATCTCAGGCCGGGCCAGTATGTAAAGGCAGCCACACCGCTGCTGGCAATAGTGCCGCCCCATGTCTGGGTCGAAGCCAACTTCAAGGAAACACAAATCCAAAATTTCCGGGTAGGTATGACGGCGCGAATAGAGGTAGACGCGTTTCCGGGCAAGCTCATTGAGGGCAGCATTCACAGTCTTTCACCCGCTACCGGCGCCCGCTTCAGCTTGTTACCACCGGAAAATGCTACCGGCAACTTCACTAAAATTGTGCAACGTGTTCCGGTCCGCATTAAATTGCCCGCTGGCGCAGCGGCAGAAGCACCTCTGGTTCCAGGCCTGTCCGTGGTGGTAA
>JBFIHZ010000015.1:0-24558 GCA_041601535.1 Lysobacterales bacterium
ACGGCTGGATTCCGCAGATTGAACAGGTGGGCTGAGTTGTGAGGGCGTCACCACACCAATACCGGGCGGGTCAACAAGCGCTGGCACGGTACCTGACCTTAGCAGCCTGGCAATGCCGTGCCGCCACCCGGTGGAAGGCTGCGGCCTGGCCGCATGCCTGGCTGGCGGCGCTGCTGTTGAGCGGGCTCGGCGCATGTTCCACGGTCAGGCACCCAAGCACCGAAAATCCCGCCCAGTTGAACGCCTATGCGCAGCGCGTCAACCAGATCAGCGCGCTGAATAACTGGTCGCTGGATGGGCGGCTGGCTATCAGCGACAGCAAGGATGGCGGCAGTGGCCGGCTGCAATGGCAGCAGCACGATAGCGCCACCCACATGTCCTTTCGTGGCACCATGGGCAAAGGTGCCTGGCAGCTTCATGCCGATCCGGCCGGAGCCCGGCTGGAACTGGCCAACGGCGAAATGCATACCGCCGCAACACTCAATGAGCTGATCTTTGACCAGATTGGCTGGCGTGTTCCGGTTTCTGCTCTGTCCTGGTGGGTACGCGGTCTGGCCCAGCCGGAACCCTGGCAATCACGTACGCTGGATGAGGCGGGCAGGCTGAGCTCGCTGGTTCAGAACGGCTGGAACATCGAGTTCGATCGCTACCAGTCAGAAGATCACCTCGCCATGCCGGAAAAACTGACCGCCCGGCGCGGCGACTATTCCATCAAGCTGGTGGTGAAAGACTGGCAATGGCCTGGCGGGGCGGGCGGCCTTGAGTGACTCCGATTTCCGCTGCTGGCCGGCACCGGCAAAACTGAACCTGTTTCTGCACGTCACTGGCCGCCGTGACGACGGCTATCATGAGCTGCAGACACTGTTCCAGCTGATTGATCTGATGGATGAACTGGAAATCGCAATCACCGCCAGCCCCGAGCTGCGGCGGCTGGAAGCGGATTACGATGTGGCCGAGGACCAGGACCTGGTGATGCGGTCTGCCCGTCTGTTGCAGCGCCACGCGCAGGTGCGCCAGGGTGCGCACATCCGGGTGCGCAAGAACATTCCGATGGGAGCCGGGCTGGGCGGTGGCAGCTCGGACGCCGCCACCACATTGCTGGCGCTCAACCAACTGTGGCGTTGTGGCCTGGGGCTGGATGAGCTGGCCCGGCTGGGCCTGCAACTGGGGGCGGATGTGCCATTGTTCGTGCGCGGCCGCTCCGCGCTGGCTGGCGGCACAGGCGAGATTCTGCACCCTGTTGAACTGGGTGAACGGCATTACGTATTGGTGTTCAATACGTTTTCGGTTGCCACGGCCGAGGTGTTCAATCATCCTCTTTTGCCGCGTCAGTCGGCAACCATCTCACTGCAACAGGCGCTGGCCGGCGGTGGCCGGAACGATTGCGAAGCGGTTGTCCGACGCATGCATCCTGAACTGGCAGATGTAATGGCCGACCTGCAGCAATGGGGTCAGCCACGCATGACCGGGACCGGCAGCTGTGTTTTTTTACCCATGCCGGACAAAAAAATCGCAAACAGCACGGCACGCAAAATAAAATGCCGATATAATGTGCGCGCTGTCCGCGGGGTCGACGGGTCACCACTGCATGAAATGCTCGGTTTGGCCGCCCGCAATAACTAGGTTTTCAGTCAACTGGGACGTCGCCAAGTGGTAAGGCACGGGGTTTTGATCCCCGCATTCGCAGGTTCGAGTCCTGCCGTCCCAGCCACTGGCTGAATACCCGGTCCCGGGAGTCAGTGAGGCAGGACCCAACGCAACCCGGTACTTTTGGTCCGCTATGGCCGATGTCCGACTTGACGGTTTGGTAGTTCCGCAACGTCAACGCATTCAAGCAGGGGAGACAGCAGGTGGCCGCACCATCACTATTGATTTTTTCCGGAAACGCCAACCTGGGCCTGGCAAGCAGCATCGCGCAGGAACTTAATGTCCCCATGGGCAAGGCCGTGGTCGGCCGTTTCAGCGACGGCGAGGTCATGGTGGAGGTGATGGAGAACGTTCGTGGCCGGGATGTGTATGTGATACAACCCACCTGCGCACCCGCGGCGGACAACTTCATGGAACTGCTGGTGATGATCGACGCGGTCAAGCGGGCCTCCGCTTCCCGGGTAACCGCCGTCATCCCGTATTTCGGTTACGCCCGGCAGGACCGCCGGCCACGCTCCGCGCGTGTGCCCATCACTGCCAAGGTCGCGGCCAAGATGATCTCCGCCGTGGGAACCGACCGGGTGGTCACCATCGACCTGCATGCTGACCAGATTCAGGGTTTTTTCGATATTCCGGTGGACAATGTCTACGCCTCGCCGCTGACACTGGCCGACATCTGGCAACGCCAATCGCGCTACGAGATCATCGTGGTTTCCCCGGATGTGGGCGGCGTGTTGCGGGCCCGGGCAATCGCCAAACGGCTGGATGCTGATCTGGCCATCATCGACAAGCGCCGGCCGCGAGCCAATGTTGCCACGGTGATGAACATCATCGGCGACGTACGTGACAAATGTTGCGTGCTGGTGGACGACATGGTGGATACGGCCGGCACTTTGTGTTCTGCGGCGTCCGCACTGAAGCAGAAAGGCGCCAGCAGGGTGGTGGCCTATTGCGTGCATCCGGTGTTATCCGGGCCGGCGGTTGACAACATCACCCAGTCCGAACTGGATGAACTGGTGGTTACCGACACGATTCCGCTGAGCGAGGCGGCCCAGTCCTGTGGAAAAATCCGCCAGCTCAGCGTGGCGCAGATGATGGCAGAAACCATTCGCCGCATGGCGCAGGGTGAATCCGTCAGTTCCATGTACGTGGACTGACCGCTAACTGGCGGTTTGGCGCCTTGCGTCCGTAAACACCTAAAGCCTTCTCAGTTTCTGCGCCGTGCGTTATAATGCCCGGCTGTTTTTGGCGCCTGGCTGGTCGCAAGCCGGGCAATGAGGCCAGTTTTGGCCTGTTTCCGTCAGCATTCGGGCCCACAGCCGCCACGGGTGGTTGGAGTTGGATGCTGGACGGCTTTGATATTTGAGGAAAATCATGTCTGATCAACACGTTGTTGTCGCGGAATTCCGCAAGGACGTAGGGAAAGGTGCGAGCCGCCGCCTGCGTCATACCGGAAAAGTTCCGGCGATCATTTACGGGGGGCATAAAGACCCTGTCGCCCTGACCCTGGACCAGAACGAGCTGCTGCATGCATCAGAGCACGAATCGTTTTACGCCAGTGTTATCGAAATCCGGGTGGGTGAAGATATTTCCCAGCAGGCCGTTGTGCGTGATATGCACCGCCACCCGTACAAGCCGCTGATCATGCACATAGATTTCATGCGTGTTTCCGCCGACGAAACCCTGACCATCGCCGTGCCCATCCACTTTATCGGCGAAGACCGGTCGCCAGCAGGCAAGGCATCGGGCGTGATCATTCAGCACCACGTTACTGAAATCGAGATCGAAGCCTTACCGAAGAACCTGCCCGAGTTCCTGTCAGTGGATCTGTCCAGCATGGACGTGGGTGATGCTTTCATGCTGTCGGATATCGTATTGCCCGAGGGTGTCACCATCCCGGCGCTGGAAAACGACGAAGATCTGGAAGTCACGCTGGCTAATGCCATTCACGTGAAAGAGAGCCAGGGCAGCGACGAGGACACCGAGGAAGTGCCTGAAGCTGATGACGTTGAAGTCCACGGCGGCAAGGCCGGCAAGGACGAGGCGGACGACGACGAAGACAGCGACGACGACAAAGAATAAGCCGCGGCTGTTGTTGTGTCCGGCTTGTTCCTGATTGCCGGCCTGGGAAACCCGGGCCAGAAATATGCTGAAACCCGGCACAATGCCGGGTTTTGGTTTCTGGACCGTTTGGCCAGCGCTGGCGCAGTGTCGTTTCGTTCCAACAGCCGGCTGTCGGCCGAAACAGCGCGTATGGAACTGGCGGGCCAGGACTGTCTGCTGGTCAAGCCCACTACTTTTATGAACCACAGCGGGCAGGCTGTTGGCGCCGTGATGAGCTATTTTCAGGTGGCGACAGATCGCATGCTGGTGGCTTACGATGAGCTGGATCTGCCCGCCGGGGTGGCCCGGCTGAAATCCGGTGGCGGTCACGGGGGGCATAACGGCATCCGCGATATCGTGCGTCATGTTTCCGACCCGGGCTTTTTGCGCCTGCGTCTGGGCATTGGCCACCCGGGGTTCAAGGATGCGGTCACCGGTTATGTGCTCAGCCGGCCGCCGGCCGAAGAAGAGCGCTTGATTCGGTCTGCCATTGACGAAGCGCTTGCTGTGTTGCCCGATGTGCTCAGCGGGCAATTACCCCGGGCCATGAAAGCTTTGCATACCTCGCAAGAGTCCTGAGCTTGTATTTAACCTGAAGCGGAAACCAATCCATGGGATTCAAATGCGGCATCGTTGGCCTGCCCAATGTGGGCAAGTCTACTTTATTCAATTCACTGACACGTGCGGGTATCGCGGCGGAAAACTATCCGTTTTGCACCATTGACCCCAATGTTGGCGTGGTGCCGGTTCCCGATCCGCGCCTGCAGCAGTTGGCGGAAATTGTCCAGCCGCAAAAAATCCTGCCCACCGCGATGGAGTTCGTCGACATAGCCGGCCTGGTGGCCGGTGCCTCCAAGGGCGAAGGCCTGGGCAACAAGTTTCTCGCCCATATCCGTGAAACGGATGCCATTGCCCATGTGGTGCGGTGTTTTGAGGATGATGACGTGGTGCATGTTGCCGGCAAGGTGGATCCGGTATCTGATGTGGAAGTCATCAATACCGAGCTGGCATTGGCCGATCTGGAAGCCGTGGAGCGCGCCATTCAGCGTGCTGAAAAGCTGGCCAAGGCCAACCCCAAGGAGGCGCGCTCGCGCCTGGACGTGCTGGGCCGGCTGCAGCAGTGCCTGGATGCCGGCCGGCCTTTGCGCCGCCTGGAGTTGTCTGCCGATGAGAAACTCATTGTTCGGGATCTGCATCTGATTACCCTGAAACCGGCGATGTACATAGCCAACGTTGCCGAGGACCTGGCGGACAACAACCCCTGGGTGGAGAAGTTGCAGGTCATGGCGCAGGAGGAAGGTGCTGAAGTGATTCCGGTTTGTGCCGGCATCGAGGCCGAAATTTCGCAGCTTGATGACCATGAGCGGGCGGAGTTCCTGCTGGAGTTGGGTCTGCAGGAGTCGGGCCTTGACCGGGTGATCCGGGCCGGTTACGGCTTGCTGAATCTGTTGACTTTCTTTACCGCAGGCAAAAAAGAAGTGCGGGCCTGGACCGTCCGGGACGGCTCAACCGCGCCGCAGGCTGCCGGCCGCATTCATACGGACTTCGAGAAAGGTTTTATTCGCGCGGAGGTCACCGCCTTTGATGATTTTATCGCCTTCAAGGGAGAGGCTGGCGCCAAGGATGCGGGTAAATTACGGCTCGAAGGCAAAAGTTATGTGGTGGCAGAAGGTGATGTGATGCACTTTCGTTTCAACGTTTGACCAAAGGCCACAGGTTCAACCGTCGGCTGCACCAATGCCTTGTCACCGCTGGATTTGATATCAAAAAAATCCACAAAAATACTTTGCATGCCTGTTTTTTTGCGCTATAAGCATTCCAGAATTTCCACTGAGCTTTCTGGGGTATTCAGGGTATGGGGCGTAGTAAGAAAAATCCACGAAAGGAATCCTCCGGCAAGTCGTCGCGCGAGCCTGTGGAAGGGCGTGAGCGTTCCGTGCCGCCACCGGCCAGAACCGGCGCCAGTGTAAAAGCCAGTGCGGAAAAGCCTGCGGCGCGCAAACGCGGTTGGCGTGACATCGAAGCGATGACCGAGCGGGCCAGGCTGAAAAGCCTGCTGGTTGATATCTGGCATGAAGACATCGACCTGGAAGAGGATATTTTTGGCGAAACCGATCATCAGAAAGGCTTTTACACGGATTTTGAAGAAATCCAGGTTGAAATCGAGCCTGATGACGTAGATGACGATTTCGAGGATGAGGAAGACTGATTGCGGCGGGTTTGTAAGGCGAATCTGCGCGTAATGGGTTTTTTTGCGTCATGAAGCTTGTCGAGACTGGTTTCAGGCGTTAAACTGGCGCGCTTCAACAGATCACGTTATTGACACCCGGAAGAACGTAAGCGAGAATACACGGCTTGCCTGAGGAAGCTCAGGACGCATTGTTGCGAGTGATTTTCGTGAGATCGGCTGGGTAAGACAGGCCGGAAACCGGCAGGTGGATAGCCTGCGGAGCAAGGCGTGAAAATGTTGCGGGTTCAGGGTTGCTGATGCGGGCTTGCTGCTTCGGGGCCGCGATGCCGTGCTTGAAGTTTCCAGAGTGCCGGAGGGGTACTCAAGCGGTCAACGAGGGCAGACTGTAAATCTGCTGGCTATGCCTACGTAGGTTCGAATCCTACCCCCTCCACCATTTCTCGGGTTGCACTGTGGGAATTGGGATTGAAAATTTGAGGAACAGACTTGGGGTTACCGGCTGGAACGGTTACCCGGGCCAGGCAGACCATTAAACAGGTATGCAGGCGGGGGCCACGGCAACCGCACTGGTGACAAGAGTGAAAGCGGAGCACAACGGTCGCAAGACGGGGTCGCTCCGTTGTCGTTATGGTTGGATGAACGGCTGGATTGGAGAGCTGTTGATCCAGCAGGCGTGGTTCGACTGACGACCGGCCCGGGAAGGCTTGTCCTGGCGGGTGGTTGTCACCAGGCGGGTGTAGTTCAACGGTAGAACCTCAGCCTTCCAAGCTGATGATGTGGGTTCGATTCCCATCACCCGCTCCATAACATGACAAAGGCCGGGCCATTGCACTGAAATGGTTTGGCCGGGTTGACAGGGTTAGCAACAATGCCCGCATAGCTCAGGCGGTAGAGCACTCCCTTGGTAAGGGAGAGGTCACTGGTTCGATTCCAGTTGTGGGCACCATTGAACAGTGAAACTGATTGACTGCAAATTTCGGAGACCGGCATGTCAAAAGCAAAATTTGAACGTAACAAGCCCCATGTGAACGTGGGAACGATTGGCCACGTGGATCATGGCAAGACGACGCTGACGGCGGCGCTGACGAAAGTCTGCGCGGAAGCACGTGGCGGTGAGTTCAAGGCCTATGACCAGATTGACAATGCGCCGGAAGAGCGTGCCCGCGGCATCACCATTGCCACGGCCCACGTTGAATATGAAACGGACGGTCGTCATTACGCGCACGTGGATTGCCCGGGCCATGCCGATTACGTGAAGAACATGATCACGGGTGCGGCGCAGATGGACGGCGCAGTGCTGGTGGTATCGGCTGCTGATGGCCCGATGCCGCAGACGCGTGAGCACATTCTGCTGGCCCGCCAGGTGGGTGTTCCGTACATCCTGGTATACCTGAACAAGGCGGACCAGGTGGACGATGCCGAGCTGCTGGAACTGGTGGAGATGGAAGTGCGTGAACTGCTGTCATCCTACGAGTTCCCGGGCGACGACACCCCGATCGTGACGGGTTCTGCGCTGAAAGCGCTGGAAGGCGACAGCTCGGATATCGGTGTTCCGTCCATCCTGAAGCTGTTGGATGAGATGGACAGCTACATTCCGGAGCCGGTACGTGATACCGACAAGCCGTTCCTGCTGCCGATCGAAGACGTGTTTTCGATTTCCGGCCGTGGCACGGTGGTAACCGGTCGTGTTGAGCGTGGTGTGATCAAGGTGGGTGAGGAAGTCGAGATTGTCGGCATCACTGCGACCACCAAGACCACCTGCACGGGTGTTGAGATGTTCCGCAAGCTGCTGGACGAAGGGCGTGCGGGCGACAACGTGGGCGTACTGCTGCGTGGCACCAAGCGTGATGACGTGGAGCGCGGCCAGGTACTGGCGCATCCGGGTACGATTACGCCGCACACCAAGTTTGAGGCAGAGGTTTACATTCTGTCGAAGGAAGAGGGCGGTCGTCACACGCCGTTTTTCAAGGGCTATCGTCCGCAGTTTTACTTCCGTACGACGGACGTAACGGGTGCGGTTGAATTGCCGGAAGGCGTGGAGATGGTAATGCCGGGAGACAACGTGCAGATGCAGGTTGCCCTGATTGCGCCGATCGCCATGGAAGAAGGCCTGCGTTTCGCGATTCGCGAAGGCGGCCGCACGGTAGGTGCTGGCGTTGTTGCCAAGATTCACGAGTAACAACGGGCCACGACAGCCACTGGCTGTTACCCAAACGAGATAAGTGAGTAAACGAACATGGCAGACCAAAGAATCCGCATCCGGCTGAAAGCGTTCGATCATCGTTTGATTGATCGTTCGGCGGCCGAAATCGTGGAAACCGCCAAGCGTACCGGCGCCCAGGTATTGGGTCCGATACCTTTGCCGACCAAGATTGAACGATACACGGTGCTGATTTCACCGCATGTCAACAAGGACGCGCGTGATCAGTATGAAACACGTACGCACAAACGTCTGATGGATATTGTGGATCCCAACGATAAAACCGTTGATGCACTGATGAAATTGGATTTGGCCGCCGGCGTCGACGTACAGATCAAACTGTACTGAGTCTGACCAGTACCAAGCTGAATATAGGCAAAGCGATGAAGATTGGAATAATAGGGCGTAAGCGTGGCATGACCCGGGTATTTACCGAAGAAGGTGAATCCATTCCGGTGACTGTTATTGAAGCCAGCCCAAACCGTGTGACTCAGGTCAAAACGGATGAAACAGATGGTTATCGGGCCATTCAGGTCACCATGGGCAAGCGTCGCGCCAACCTGGTGAACAAACCTGAAACCGGTCATTTTGCCAATGCCGAAGTTGAGGCGGGCGAAGGGCTGTGGGAATTGCGTTTGCCGGAAGGTGAGGGTGATGACCTCGCACAGGGTGCGGAACTGACCGTAACCATGTTCGAAGAAGGCCAGAAAGTGGATGTGACCGGTACCAGCAAGGGTAAAGGTTTTGCCGGTACGGTTAAACGGCATAACTTCCACATGCAGGATGCCACGCACGGCAACTCGCTGTCGCACCGCGCACCGGGTTCCATTGGCCAGAACCAGACTCCGGGCCGCGTGTTCAAGGGCAAGAAAATGTCCGGACACATGGGTGACGAACGCGTCACGACGCAGAACCTCGAAGTGGTTCGCATTGATGCAGAACGCAACCTGCTGTTGATCAAGGGCGCCGTACCAGGTGCTCCGGGTGGACAGGTGCGGGTGCTTCCATCCGTGAAGGTACATTGAGGAGATGACGATGCAGCTCGCAGTTGCCGGTGGCAAGAAAATCAAGGTCTCCGAAGCCACGTTTGGTCGTGACTTTTCGGAAGCTCTGGTACACCAGGTGGTCACAGCTTTTTTGGCTGGCGCCCGCGCGGGTACCAAGGCTCAAAAGAATCGCTCTGCGGTTTCTGGCGGCGGTAAAAAGCCGTGGCGTCAGAAAGGCACCGGTCGCGCACGCGCCGGTACCATCCGCAGCCCAATCTGGCGTGGTGGCGGAACGACGTTTGCAGCCGTACCTCGGGATCACAGCCAGAAAGTAAACCGCAAAATGTACCGCGGTGCTGTCCAGGCCATATTGTCTGAATTGGTGCGCCAGGATCGCTTGGTAGTTGTCGAGTCTCTCGCTTTGGAGCAACCCAAGACGCGTGAATTGAAAGACAAACTGAGCGGGCTGGAATTCACCACTGGTTTGATCATCACCAATGACAGCGATGAAAACCTGTACCTGGCTTCCCGCAACCTGCCCGGCGTTTACGTGCTGGACGTTGCTGGTATGGATCCGGTCAGTTTGGTAGGCGCTGAGAAAGTGGTCATGACCGTGGACGCGGTCGAGAAAGTCCAGGAGTGGCTGGGATGAGCAAGAATCGTTTGTATCAGGTTTTGTTATCGCCCCGCGTGACCGAAAAAACCACGCGACTGGGTGAAAACAGTAATCAATATGTGTTCCGTGTGGTCAAGGACGCCAACAAGTCCGAGGTACGTAACGCAGTGGAACTGCTGTTTGATGTGAATGTTGAGTCAGTACGTATCATCAACGTCAAAGGCAAAAGCAAGTCTTTCCGGATGCGCCCGGGTAAGCGTAGCGACTGGAAGAAGGCTTATGTTCGCGTGCAGGAAGGTCAGGTCATTGACTTCCTGGGCGGCGAGTCAGCTTAAGGACTAGATTCATGGCAATTGTTAAGGCAAAACCAACATCCCCCGGTCGTCGTGGTGTAGTACAGGTCAAGCATGACCATCTGCACACTGGCGGTCCATGGGCTGCATTGGTAGAAAAGAAGTCCAAGACCGGTGGCCGTAATAATACGGGCCGAATCACCACGCGCCATAAGGGCGGTGGTCACAAGCATCACTACCGGGTAATTGATTTCAAACGTGATAAAGATGGCATCAAGGGCCGGGTCGAACGCATTGAATACGATCCCAACCGCAGTGCTCACATTGCGTTGGTGCTGTATGTGGACGGCGAACGCCGTTACATCATCGCGCCCAAAGGTATCCATGCCGGTGACGAAGTTCTCAGTGGCCGCGATGCTGCCATTAAGCCAGGCAACAGCCTGCCGTTGCGCAACATTCCGGTAGGTTCGGTGGTGCATTGCGTTGAGCTGACACCGGGTAAAGGTGCGCAGCTGGCACGTAGCGCCGGCGCTGCCGTGCAACTGGTGGCGCGTGAAGGCCAGCATGCCACCTTGCGTTTACGCTCTGGTGAAATGCGCAAGGTGCAGTCACGCTGCCGCGCGACCATCGGTGAAGTGTCGAATTCAGAACACAACCTGCAGAAGCTGGGTAAAGCCGGTGCGAAGCGCTGGCGCGGTGTACGGCCAACGGTACGTGGTGTGGCCATGAACCCGGTGGATCACCCGCACGGTGGTGGTGAAGGCCGTACTTCAGGTGGCCGTCATCCGGTAACCCCATGGGGTGTTCCGACCAAGGGATACAAAACTCGCAAGAACAAGCGTACGAACCAGTACATCGTGCGTAAACGTTCAGGTAAATAACAGGTAAAGCTATGCCACGTTCGATTAAAAAAGGACCGTTCGTCGACCATCACCTGATGAAAAAGGTGACGGAATCCGTAGCGACCAACAACAAGCGGCCGATCAAGACCTGGTCACGCCGCTCGATGATTCTGCCGGATATGGTGGGATTGACGATCGCCGTCCATAACGGACGCCAGCATGTGCCCATCCTGGTTAATGACCAGATGATCGGCCACAAGCTCGGTGAATTCGCTGCCACCCGGACCTTCAGGGGTCATTCGGGCGGCCGCAAGACCAAGTAGGAACGGGTGCCATGGAAGCGACAGCAAAATTAAGAAACGCGCGTATTTCTCCTCAGAAAGTACGCCTCGTGGCCGACCAGGTTCGCGGCATGCCGGTTGAAAAAGCCGAGCAGTTGCTGGCCTTCAGCCCGAAGAAAGCCGCGCATATGGTCAAGAAGGTTCTGCTTTCTGCCGTTGCCAATGCCGAGCACAACGATGGCGCTGACATCGATGAGCTCAAGGTTGCAACCATCATGGTAGACGAGGGTCCTACGCTGAAACGTGGACGTGCTCGCGCCAAAGGTCGTGGAACGCGGATTCTCAAGCGCACCAGTCACATTACCGTGACGGTAGCCGACAGCAACAGGACAGGAACAGCATAATGGGCCAGAAGGTACATCCAATTGGTATCCGCCTGGGTATCTCGAAAGACTGGAATTCAACGTGGTACGCGGAAAAGGGCGACTACGCTGAGCAGCTCAAGTCAGACCTGGAAGTGCGCGAATTTCTGCACAAGCGTCTGGCACATGCCGCAGTCAGCAGAATCCAGATCGAACGGCCGGCCAAATCCGCCCGCATTACCATTCACACTGCCCGTCCCGGCATCGTGATTGGCAAGAAAGGCGAAGACATTGAAACCCTGCGCCGCGAAGTCACGCAACTGATGGGTGTGCCCACACACATTACCGTTGCGGAAATTCGCAAGCCGGAACTGGATGCACAGCTGGTGGCCGAAGGTATTGCCCAGCAGCTGGAACGGCGCATCATGTTCCGCCGCGCAATGAAACGTGCCGTTGGCAACTCCATGCGCCTGGGCGCACTGGGTATCAAGGTATTGGTAGCCGGGCGTCTGAACGGTGCGGACATTGCTCGCAGTGAGTGGTATCGCGAAGGCCAGGTTCCGCTGCACACACTGCGTGCAGACGTGGACTATGGTTTTGTTGAAGCCAAAACAACCTACGGTGTGCTGGGCGTAAAAGTCTGGATCTACAAGGGCGAAGTTTTCAACCTGTATGATTCGCCCGCCGAGAACAAGCGCAACCAAGCAGTTGCGAGTTAGGAGATTGAATCATGCTGCAACCCAAGCGCACAAAATTCAGAAAGCAGCAGAAAGGCCGTAACCGCGGTCTTGCTCAGGTCGGTAACCGGGTAAGCTTCGGCGAATTCGGTTTGAAGGCCACGACGCGTGGTTTCGTTACCGCCCGTCAGATCGAGGCTGCTCGTCGGGCCATTACCCGTTACGTGAAACGCGGCGGCAAATTGTGGATCCGTGTTTTTCCGGACAAGCCCATTACCAAGAAACCGGTAGAGGTTCGTATGGGTAAGGGCAAAGGCAATGTTGAATACTGGGTAGCCCCGATTCAGCCAGGCCGCGTCATGTACGAAATCCAGGGTGTGTCGGAAGACGATGCCCGCGAAGCCTTCCGCCTTGCGGCGGCCAAGCTCGCGGTCAAGACCACCTTTATCAAGAGGTCCGTGCTGTGATGAACGCACAAGATATGAGAAGCAAGAACGAGTCCGAACTGCGCGATCATCTGCGCGCGCTGTTGCAGGAGCAGTTCAACCTGAGAATGCAGAAAGGCACCGGCCAGGCTGTAACGCCACACGATTTGCGTCGGGTACGTCGGGACATTGCGCGTGTGCGCACGGTTCTGAATGAAAAATCCAGAGAAGGTAAGGCAGCATGAGCACCACCGAATCCCTGAAGGGCACCAAGGTTGGCCGGGTTGTCAGCAACAAGGCGGATAAAACCGTCACGGTAATGCTGGAACGCCAGGTCAAGCACCCGTTGTACGGCAAGTACATCAAGCGCTCATCAAAAGTGCATGCGCATGATGAGGACAACAGCTGTGGCGAGGGCGACCTGGTCAAGATTGCCCAATGCCGGCCGGTTTCAAAAACCAAAGCCTGGCGGGTCATGGAAATTGTAGAGCGGGCCCAGTAAGCCCAGCCGGGTTTTACGGGTTCGGTTGTAATCGAGGACATCGAAAATGATTCAGATGCAGAGCATGCTGGCAGCCGCTGACAACAGTGGTGCACGGCAAGTCCAGTGTATAAAAGTGCTGGGTGGCTCCAAGCGCCGTTATGCGCGTATTGGCGATGTGATCAAGGTCACCGTCAAGGACGCGATACCGCGGGGTAAGGTCAAGAAGGGTGAGGTGTACAACGCCGTCGTGGTGCGTACGCGTTCAGGTGTTCGCCGTGGTGACGGATCATTGATTCGTTTTGATGGCAACGCAGCAGTACTGCTGGACAACAAGCATGAGCCGATTGGCACACGCATATTTGGCCCGGTTACACGCGAACTTCGCTCAGAAAAGTTCATGAAAATTGTCTCGCTGGCGCCTGAAGTGCTTTGAGCACCTGGCTGCAGACGAGAGGAGTTTAGGAAATGAAACGTATTCATAAAGGTGACGAAGTCATCGTAACGACCGGCCGCAGCAAAGGTCAGCGTGGGCACGTACTGCGCGTGTTGGGCGAAGACCGGCTGTTGGTGGAAAACGTCAACATGGTGAAAAAGCACCAGAAGCCAAACCCAAGCACCAACCAGGCGGGTGGCATCGTGGAAAAGGAATCACCGATTCATATTTCCAATGTGCGTGCATACAACGCGGCTACCGGCAAGGCCGATCGCGTGGGCTTCAAAACCCTGGAAGACGGCCGCAAGGTGCGGGTGTACAAATCCACCGGTGAAGCAGTAGACATATAAGGAGTTTCGTGGGTACTTTTTTCATCGCTGCGCGCTGAAAGTCGCTCCCACAAAACGGAATGGTTTGAGTTTTCATCTGGCGCTAAAGCGCCAACCGAAAACATTAGGAGTTACGTGGGTAGTGCCACGAAACGAAACAGATTGGGTTTTCTTCAGGCGCTTGCCGTCAAACGAAGACGAAACAGGTAAAAAGTGATGTCCAGATTACAGACATATTACAAAGAGACCGTGGTGCCACAGTTGATGGAGCAGTTAAAGCTCAACAACGTGATGGAAGTGCCACGGATCACCAAGATCACGCTGAACATGGGCGTAGGTGAAGCTGTGGCCGATAAAAAGGTCATGGATCGCGCCACTGGCGACCTGGAACAGATCGCCGGCCAGAAGCCCATAGTGACCTATGCACGTAAATCGGTCGCCAGTTTCAAGATTCGTGACGGATGGCCCGTGGGTTGCAAGGTCACCCTGCGTCGGGAACGGATGTATGAGTTTCTCGATCGTCTGGTGAACATAGCGATTCCCCGAATTCGTGACTTCCGTGGTCTTAACCGTAAGTCCTTTGACGGGCAGGGCAACTACAGCATGGGCGTGAAAGAACAGATCATGTTCCCTGAAGTTGACTACGACAAGATCGACGTAATTCGTGGCATGGACATCACCATCACCACTTCTGCGAAGGGTAAGGAAGAAGCGCTGGCATTGCTGCAGGCATTCAACTTTCCGTTCAAGGCGAAATAAGGCTAAAGGATCCAGGCATGGCAAAGAAATCAATGGTTAATCGCGAAAAACGCCGCACCCAGCTGGTTGCACGTTACGCGAAGAAGCGCGCCGAACTGAAGGCGATCATCATCGACCCGAATGTCGATTTTGAGGTACAGCAGGACGCAATTTTCCAGCTGCAGAAACTGCCGCGGGATTCCAGTCCGTCCAGGCAGCGCAACCGTTGTGCGATTTCAGGCCGTCCGCGCGGCTTTTATCGCAAATTCGGCCTGGGCCGTAACAAGTTACGCGAAGCTGCCATGCGCGGCGACGTTCCTGGTCTTCGTAAGGCCAGTTGGTAAAGAGGAAAAGACAATGAGCATGAGTGATCCCATTTCGGACATGCTGACACGGATTCGCAATGCGCAATCGGTGAACAAGGCCACCGTGGCCATGCCGGCTTCAAAAGTAAAAAGCGGCATTGCAAAAGTGTTGAAGGAAGAAGGCTATATCGGCGATTTTCGCGATATCGAAATTGACGGCAAGCCAGGTCTGGAAATTACGCTGAAATACAGCAATGGCCAGGGCGTAATTACATCGCTGAAGCGCGCCAGCCGGCCGGGCCTGAGAACCTATCGGGGCAAGGACGATCTGCCCAAGATTCTCAACGGTCTTGGCATGGCAGTAATCAGCACGTCGCGCGGCATCATGACCGACGCTTCGGCACGTGAAGCAGGACAGGGCGGCGAAGTCCTGTGCTACGTCACCTGAGGAGAATGAAATGTCACGCATAGCTAAAGCACCAGTTACGGTGCCTTCGGGTGTGGAGCTGAAGATCCAGGACGACCAGGTCAATGTAAAAGGACCAAAGGGTAACCTGTCTCTGCAACTGCATCCGTCAGTAACCCTGGTGCAGGAAGACGGTGAAATAACCGTCAAGCCAGTGTCTGATTCAGGTATGGCCATGGCCGGTACGTTCCGCTCCCTGCTGAATAACCTGGTCGTGGGCGTAACCAACGGCTTTGAGAAAAAACTCACGCTGATCGGCGTAGGTTACCGTGCACAGGTTCAGGGCAATACGCTGACCCTGGCATTGGGCTTCTCGCATCCGGTGGAATATGTGGCGCCGGAAGGCATCACCATTGAGGCCCCCAGCCAGACTGAAGTGGTCATCAAGGGCTGTGATAAACAGCGAGTGGGCCAGGTTGCGGCGGAAATTCGCGCGTTCCGGCCACCCGAGCCTTACAAAGGCAAGGGCGTTCGTTACAGCGATGAGCAGGTTGCCCGTAAGGAAGCCAAGAAGGCTTAATCATTGAAGTTTGAATACAGCGTTCGGCCGGAATCCGTTTCACCGCCGAACAGCATGAGGAAATTGTGATGGACGTAAAAAAAGCTGCACGTTTGCGCCGGGCCCGCAAAGCCCGCGCTCACATCCGTCGCCAGGGTAAAGCCCGTCTGACGGTGCACCGCAGTGGCCAGCATATCTATGCCCAGGTCATCAGCGCCGAAGGCGACAAGGTGCTGGCGGCTGCTTCCACCTTGCAGAAAGAAGTGGGTGGATCGCTGAAAGGCACCAAGAACAAGGAAGCTGCTGCCGCGGTTGGCAAGGCAGTTGCAGAGAAGGCTGTTGCAGCGGGGATCAAGGACGTCGCTTTCGACCGTTCCGGTTTCCGTTACCACGGCCGCATCAAGGTGCTGGCTGACGCGGCACGTGAAGTGGGTTTGAATTTCTGAATGCGGTCAGATTTAAGACCGAGCGAAACAGGTAAATAACATGGCGAACATGGACAGAGAAAACGGCGACGGCCTGCTGGAAAAGCTGGTTGCAGTCAACCGAGTGGCAAAAGTGGTCAAGGGCGGCCGCATTTTCGGGTTTACCGCGCTGAGCGTGGTGGGCGACGGAAATGGCAAGGTCGGTTTTGGTTACGGCAAGGCTCGTGAAGTGCCGGTGGCTATCCAGAAATCAATGGAAAAAGCGCGCCGCAACATGATCAGCGTTGATTTGCGTGATGGCACCTTGTGGCACGCCGTGAAAGCACGCCATGCAGGTTCACGTATTTACATGCAGCCTGCATCAGAAGGTACTGGCGTTATTGCCGGTGGCGCGATGCGTGCCGTTCTGGAAACCGTGGGCGTGCATAACGTATTGGCCAAGAGCGTGGGTTCCAATAACCCCATCAACCTGGTGCGGGCAACCATTAAAGGTCTGCTTGCCATCCAGAGCCCGGCTACGGTTGCTGCCAAACGTGGCAAGTCCGTTGACGAAATCATGGCAAACGTGGGTTAAGGGTCATGGCCAAGAAAAAAGCAAAGCAGATTTCTGTAACCCTGGTCCGTTCACCTGCAGGCGCTTTACCGCGTCATCGCGAGTGCGTGCGTGGCCTGGGCCTGAAAAAGATGAACCATACCGTGGTGCTGGAAGACACACCTTCAGTCCGCGGCATGGTGAATAAAATTGAATACATGGTACGAGTGGAAGAAGCCTGAGAAATTACAGGGCTGGCTTCTGCGAGCCGATTAAAAGGAAAGTACTCAAATGAAACTGAATACATTAAGCCCGGCACCGGGCAGCAAAACTTCGCGCAAACGCGTGGGCCGTGGCATTGGTTCCGGCCTGGGTAAGACCGGTGGCCGTGGTCACAAGGGTCAGACCTCCCGTTCCGGCGGTTTCCACAAGGTGGGTTTTGAAGGTGGCCAGATGCCGCTGCAACGGCGTTTGCCGAAACGCGGTTTCGCCTCACGCACCAGCCGTTACAACGCGGAAATCCGTCTGTACCAGATCCAGGCCATGAAGGCCGACGTGATCGATCTTGAAGCGCTGAAATCAGAAGGTCTGGTTGGGCACGATATCCGTAAGGTCAAGATCATCAATACCGGTACGTTGGAGCGTGCAGTAACGATCAAGGGGCTTGGGGTTACCAAAGGTGCCCAGTCCAGCATCGAAACTGCCGGTGGCAAGGTAGAATAATGTCCCGCTCCCCATCACAGATGGCGGAAACGCTGGGCGGTTTGGGCCGGCTGACCGAATTACGGCAACGTCTGTTGTTCGTACTGGTGGCGCTGATCGTGTATCGCATCGGCACCTTTATTCCGGTTCCGGGTGTAAACCCACAAGCGCTGCTGCAATTCATGAATTCGCAGCAGGGCACCATCGTTGACGTGTTCAACCTGTTCACCGGTGGTGCGCTGGAACGCTTTTCACTGTTCGCGCTGGGCGTGATGCCGTATATCTCGGCGTCCATCATCATCCAGTTGATGAGCAGCGCGGTACCGCACCTGCAGCAACTGAAGAAAGAAGGCTCCAGCGGACGGCAAAAAATCACCCAGTACACACGTGTGTTCACGGTGATACTGGCCGGCATCCAGGCCGGTGGTGTGGCTTTTGCACTACAGGGGCAATCAGCCGTTGTGCTGGCGCCTGGCTTTGGATTTCTGTTTACCGCAATTGTCACGTTAACGGCGGGCACCATCTTCTTGATGTGGCTGGGCGAACAGATTACCGAACGCGGTGTGGGCAACGGTATTTCACTGATCATTTTCGCCGGTATCGTAGCCGGGTTGCCACGCGCCATTGCAGGCACGCTGGAACTTGTGAATACTGGGCAATTGAGCATTCCTGCCACCTTGCTGATTCTGGCATTGGTGCTGGGCGTGATCTATTTCGTCGTGCGGGTAGAACGCGGCCAGCGCAGGATTACGGTTAACTACGCTCAGCGTCAGGGCCGGGTGGCTTATCAGAACCAGTCCACGCATTTGCCGCTGAAAGTTAATATGTCGGGTGTAATTCCCGCCATTTTCGCCTCTAGTATCGTGATTTTTCCGTCTACCCTGGCCACCTGGTTCAGCGGTTCGGAAGGCCTGAACTGGCTGACTGATGTATCAGCAGCGCTGACGCCGGGTAACCTTGCCTACACGATTCTGTATGCAGGGCTGATTATTTTCTTCTGTTTCTTTTATACCGCTATGGTATTCAACTCCAAGGAAACAGCGGACAACCTGAAGAAATCCGGTGCATTCATTCCGGGTATCAGGCCCGGTAAACAAACAGCCGACTATATCGATAACGTGTTGACACGCCTGACCATGGTGGGCTCCATCTACCTGGCGGCGGTTTGCCTGTTACCTGATGTGCTGCGTGTGGTCTGGGCTGTACCGTTCTATTTTGGCGGCACTTCGGTACTGATCGTGGTGGTTGTCATCATGGACTTTATTGCGCAGGTTCAGGCGCATTTGATTTCGCATCAATACGACAGCCTGATGAAGAAAGCCAATTTGAAGTCATACGGCCGCTCTGGAGTGGTTCGTCGGTAATTTCTGGAATATCCGCCAAGGCGGTTTGATTCGGGTGCCTGAAACCTGGCCAGCCCGGTAGTTTTTGGAGAAATGTTATGAAAGTGCAGGCTTCAGTTAAAAAGATCTGCCGTAACTGCAAGATCGTACGTCGCAAGCGGGTGCTGTTTGTTATCTGCAAGGATAAGAAGCACAAGCAGCGTCAAGGTTAACAAGTTTGGGCGTAACCCTTTTGCCCACCGTTTGGTTTCGATATAATGTGCCGTTACGTTCGCGGCACTGAAATACAGGAGTTTAAAGTATGGCTCGCATAGCAGGAGTCAACATTCCGGTTCAAAAGCACACCTGGGTGGGCTTGACGCACATTTATGGCATTGGCCGTACACGGGCATTGCAAATCTGCGCAGCGGCCGGTGTTGCGCCGGATACCAAAATTCGCGACCTGACCGAAGCCGAGGTTGAAGGCATCCGTTCCGAGGTTGCCAAGGTGCCGGTCGAAGGCGATTTGCGCCGTGAAGTGGCAATGAATATCAAGCGGCTGATGGACCTGGGCGCCTACCGTGGCTTGCGTCATCGGCGCGGCTTGCCGGTTCGTGGCCAGCAGACCAAAACCAACGCGCGCACCCGTAAAGGTCCGCGTCGGCCCATCAAGCGTTAATTAAAGTCCGGTTCAGCCTGGTGGCTGAACGGAAATGAACTGATAAGGCGGAAGATCAATGTCTAAACCGATCAAGAAAAAGAAGGTCAAGAAAACCGTGGTAGATGGGATTGCCCACGTCCACGCGTCCTTCAACAACACGATCATTACCATCACTGACCGGCAGGGCAACGCACTGTCGTGGGCCACGTCCGGCGGCGCCGGTTTCCGGGGTTCGCGCAAAAGCACGCCATTTGCTGCTCAGGTTGCAGCCGAAACGGCGGGCCGTGCGGCACTGGACTATGGTCTGAAAAACCTGGAAGTACGCGTAAAGGGTCCTGGCCCGGGTCGTGAATCTTCCGTTCGCGCACTGAATACCGTGGGCTACAAGATCACCAATATCACTGACGTGACGCCGATACCGCATAACGGTTGCCGGCCACCCAAAAAACGTCGCGTCTGACGGAGCAATATCATGGCTAGATATATCGGACCAACCTGTAAACTTGCACGCCGTGAAGGCGTTGACCTGGAGCTGAAGAGCCCGGCCCGTGGGCTGGAGTCCAAGTGCAAGTTGAACCAGGCACCTGGACAACATGGTGCATCACGCCGCGCACGGCTGTCGGATTACGCCCTGCAGCTGCGTGAAAAGCAGAAAGTACGCCGTATTTACGGTGTGCTGGAACGCCAGTTCCGCAACTACTACAAATCTGCTGCACAGCAAAAAGGCGCCACCGGTGAAAACCTGTTGCGCTTGCTGGAAAGCCGCCTGGATAACGTGGTCTACCGCATGGGCTTTGCCGTAACGCGGGCGCAGGCTCGCCAGATGGTGTCACACAAAGGTATTACGGTTAACGGCCAGGTGGTAAATATTCCTTCGTACAAGGTACAGCCTGAAGACGTGGTTGCCGTTCGTGAAAAAGCCAAAAATCAGCTGCGGGTCAAAGAAGCTCTGACCATGAGCCAGGAAATGGATCTGGTGCCTGGCTGGATCACGGTGGACACGCAGAAAATGGAAGGTGTGTTCAAAGCCTATCCTGATCGCGCTGATCTGTCGGCTGACATCAACGAAAGCCTGATCGTGGAGCTTTACTCCAAGTAAGCACGGCTGGCAGTCGAAACCGAAATTTGTAACCTGGACATACTGTTGCGAGGGACTACCCTATGATGGGTGTTATTGAAAAAATGCTGAAACCTGGTGCCGTTGGCGTTGACGAAGTCAACCCAAACCGCGCCCGGATTACCCTGGAGCCGCTGGAACGCGGTTTTGGCCACACCCTGGGCAATGCCCTGCGGCGTGTCCTGTTGTCCTCTATTCCCGGTTGCGCCATTGTTGAAGTTGAAATGGACGGCGTGTTGCATGAATACACTGCGGTAGAGGGTTTGCAGGAAGACATTATTGAGGTGCTGTTGAACCTCAAGGGCATTGCGCTGCGCATGCACGAACGCGAAGAAGCCGTGCTGACCCTGAGCAAGGCAGGTGCCGGTCCCGTGACCGCCGCCGATATCCAGGTTGACCACACGGTAGAAGTGGTAAACCCGGAACATGTAATTTGCAACCTGACCAAGGACGGCAGCATCAACATGCGGTTGAAAGTGGCGCGCGGCGTGGGCTATCAGCCAGCGGTGCAGCTTTCAATCGGCGAGCAGGAAAGCCGGCCCATTGGCCGTCTGCAGCTGGACGCGTCGTTCTGCCCGGTGCGCAAAGTGGCCTACAGTGTGGATGCGGCTCGTGTTGAACAGCGCACCAACCTGGACAAGCTGATCCTGGATATTGAAACCAATGCCACCATCGACTGTGAAGAAGCAGTCAAGCTGGCTGCCAATATTCTCGCCGATCAGTTGTCTGTGTTCGTCGACTTCAAAGCACGCCAGGAAGTGGAGGTTGAAGCCAAATCGCAGGAAATCGATCCGGTGCTGCTGCGCCCGATTGATGACCTGGAACTGACGGTTCGCTCCGCTAACTGCCTGAAAGCAGAAAGCATTCTGTATATCGGTGACCTGGTACAGCGCACCGAGGTAGAGCTGCTGAAAACCCCTAACCTGGGTAAAAAATCGCTCACCGAAATCAAAGATGTTCTTGCCTCCAATGACTTGTCACTGGGCATGAAACTGGAAAACTGGCCGCCTGCGAGCCTGGTTAATGACTGACGTGATGTCAGTCTATAGACAGTAATACAAAGGATCAGACCATGCGTCACCTAAAATCGGGAAGAAAACTGAATCGCAATAGCTCGCATCGCAAAGCGATGTTCCGCAATATGGCGAATTCACTATTCCAAAATGAAATTATCAAAACCACCGTGCCGAAAGCCAAGGAATTGCGCCGGGTAGCCGAGCCGCTGATCACCCTGGCCAAGGACGACAGCGTGGCGCACCGCCGCCAGGCCTTTAACCGCCTGCGTGACCGCGAAGCCGTGACCAAGCTGTTCAATGAGCTGGGGCCGCGTTATGAGGCACGTCCCGGCGGTTATCTGCGGATCATGAAGTGCGGTTTCCGTGCTGGTGACAATGCGCCCATGGCCTATGTTGAGCTGGTTGACCGTCCGCGCGCAGATGAAGTGGCCGACGCCGAGTAAAGCGCGTTCCGCATATAGTGTAAAAAGCCCGGCCACGCCGGGCTTTTTTATGTCTGCGAATCAGCTGGAGTACAATGCGGCTGATGCACGGACTGAAAGGCTCCATACTCAAACGCTGGCATAGCCTGACCGTGTCGCCAGCCCGCCTGCGGCGTTTCTGGGCACCGCCGTATTGGCAGGATGCCGGCGGCTTCAGGGACATTGCCTGCGCCCACTGCCGTAAGTTCAACCCCGCATCGACACAATGCTCCATCCGCTTCGGCACGCCATTGAGAAAATGCGTTGTCGCCGCGATCGAAGCGCACCTCAACGACCTGCGGGGTGAGGAGGTGCTGGAGATCGGTTTCGGTTCCTACGCGCTGGCACGTAACCTGGTCAGGCGCAGTGGTGGACGCTGGACCGGTATCGACCCTGGCCAGCCGGTCTCGGCAGTGGCCAGACTGGGGCACGGTGGATACGGACATGCGGCTGAAATCCCTTTCCGCGACCAGCAGTTCGACCGTGTATTTGCCATCCAGTCGCTGGAACACTGGGGACAAAAGGCTGCCCCACGGCGCGAACCTTCGGACTACATCGACTGCATGAATGAGCTGCTGCGCGTGTTGAAACCGGGTGGCAGGGTTTACCTGGATGCGCCGGTGCATTTTCACGGTCACGAGATGTTCATCATGGGGGACACACAGCGGATCAGGGCTTTGTTTGATCCGCGCAAGTGGGATGAACTGGTGCTGGAACGGTGGCGTTATCACTACCAGCCGCTGGAACCGTATCCTCCCAGTCAGAAAGTGCTGGCTGAATGGGATATCGAGATCAGCAGTTATCCTGATGAACAGGTTGCGGCGGCCCGTGACAGCTCGTCGGTCTGGTTGCTGACCTGTTCAGCCCGTAAAAAACCAGCGGGTTCGCCAGCAGGCTGACCGGGCTGCATCTGCTGCATTCGACAGAAACTTAAAGCCGGCTGCCCAATTGATAAATCAGTAGTGCCCCGGTATAGCCCAGCACCGTCATATACGTCCAGGCAAACACCGGCCAGCGCCAGGTGCCGGTTTCGCGGCGAATCACAGCCAGTGTGGCCGCACACTGCAGGCACCAGGCGTAGAACAGCAACAGGCCAAGCACCATGGGCAGCGTGAAGATTGGCCGCCCGTCCGGCCATTGTGCGGCGCGCAGCTTGCTGGTCAGACTGGCTTCATCGGCTTCAGAGCCCACCGCGTACAGGGTACCCATAACGGCAACCACCACCTCGCGTGCCGGAAAACCGGCAATCACGGCGGAGGATACGCGCCAGTCCCAGCCCAACGGCAGAAATACCGGTTCAATCCACCGCCCGATGCGCCCCAGATAACTTTGTGACATCTGTTCGGCAGCCGCCTGATTGGCGGCCTGCTGTATCTGCTGTTCTGTTGGGGCCACCACCCGGGCCTGAGCCAGCAGGTCTTCGGCTTCCACATTTGACCGCGGATAATAAGCCAGCACCCAGACAATGACGGCCACCGTGAAAATCACCGTTCCGGCGCGTTTCAGAAACACCTTGGCACGGTCCATCAATTTGATCAGCACGGTCTGGATATTGGGCCAGCGAAACTCCGGCAGGGCCAGCATGAATGCCGGTTTGGGGCCTCGTAACGCGGATGATTTCAGCAGCCAGGCAGTGAACAGCCCACCCGCGATGCCCATCAGGTACAGGCCAAACAGCACCAGGCCCTGTAAATTGAACCAGCCGACCGATGTCTGGGGTACAAAGGCCGCGATCAGCAGGGCATAGATTGGCAAACGGGCGGAGCAGGTCATGAAGGGCGCCGCCAGAATGGTGGCAATGCGGTCGCGGCGGTCCGGAATGACACGCGTGGCCATAATGGATGGCACGGCACAGGCGAAACTGGACAACAGCGGAATGACCGACTGGCCGGACAGCCCGACCGTGCGCATCACCCGGTCCATCAGGAATGCGGCTCTTGCCAGGTAACCGGAGTCCTCAAGTACGATTATGAACAGGAACAGGATCAGGATCTGCGGCAGGAATACCACCACGCTGCCGACGCCGGATATCACGCCATCAGCAATAAAACTGGTCAGCGCATTGCTGCCGAATTCACTGGTCACCCACAGGCTCAGTTGCCCAGCGGCACCCTCAATCAGGTCCATCAGCGGCGTCGCCCAGGAAAACACCGCCTGGAATACCATGATCATCACCGCGAAGAAAGCAATCGTGGCGGGCCATGGCTGGTTCAGCCAGCGCAGAAAGCGCGCGCCGAAGCGGGACAGTAACGGCGCCTGGTGAATGACTTCCTCATAAACCTGCTGTGCCCACTGGTAGCGTTTTCTGGCTTCTTCCGCTTGTGGTGGTTGGCCGGCAAACAACTGTTGCCGTGTGCTTTCCAGGCGCTGCGGCGCAAGTTGTGCGAGGATTTCCCGCTCGATATCACTGCCCGGGTGAAGCAGGGCCTGAATCACGTCTATCCG
>JBFIHZ010000016.1:0-24006 GCA_041601535.1 Lysobacterales bacterium
AAGTACTTGTCGTTCTTAGTCGTAACTCCAAGTCCCTGATAGTTTAACCAAGCCATTAATCCCATATTAACTATCGCAACGACATTTTATTCTGAGGGCACACCATACATTCGGGCTGCATACGACCCCTGACGTGATCTGGACCAGTCAACAGCCTGCCTCATTAAAACATTGACTTAATTTTCAGACCCTAATGAAGGGTGCCCGAGAATTAGCTGCTCAATGAAAAATTTCGTTACCTTTATGAAAAGCATACTACATTAATAGAAGTTGTCAAGTACACACCGTAGTATACTTATCGACAGGTTGGTTGATGGCCGCGCCAGCAGCCTGACGCTTGTCATTAGGCACCCGCATCAGTGGTACGGTGGGAACGATTGTAATAGCTCATTTAATAGACAAGGATTAGCGACAAAAGGCAGTCAAGTTCACAACTGCTTGCCCGAGATGAGCCATATCGCTACAGTTCTGAAAGTAGGCAGAATCCTGGGAAAGCACCAGTGAAAGAAAACCGCGTGAATGTATGTGCATGTTCAATTGTCACAGCGGCCGAAATAGGTTTGGAAAAAAATTTCAATAACTGGGAACCCGCAGATGCCCGATCAATCCACCATTAAAGAACTGATACTAAAAAGCTCCGTCCGCAAGGCACTGGATGTTGTAGGTGACAGGTGGACTTTATTAGTGGTGCTCGGCGCATTTTACGGTTTCACACGATTTGAAGACTGGTTGCACCACAACAAGATGTCCAGCAGCGTTCTGAGCAACCGGCTAACCCGGTTGCAGAAAAGCGGCATTCTGGACAAGCATCAGGTCGGAAACTCACGCGTCACCAGCTATCAGCTGAGCGTTTCGGGCCAGGATTTGTTTCACTGGGCGATGGCGGTGTGGAACTGGGAACATCATTGGCTGTATCAGGATGGCGGCCACCCGGTTTCGATTATACACAGCCGCTGTAACGACCCCACACTGCCACGGTTCAGTTGCGGTCACTGCAACTATCCTCTGAAGTGGGGCGACGTCAGTACCGCCAAAGGGCCCGGGTTTTCAGGTGCCTCCACACCCAAACAGCGCGCTTCCCGCCGCTCCATAATCAGTACCGGTTCAGGAGCGGGCGTGCATAATTTTGGCCGTATCGTGGACATTCTTGGTGACAACTGGAGTTACTTGGTAATTTCAGCGGCCTATTATGGTGTCCGGCGTTTTGACGATTTCCAGAGGGAGCTGGATATTGCACCCAACACTTTATCGGACCGTCTGAAGCGTCTGCTGGACCATGGCATGCTGGCACGTAGCTGCTACCAGGAAAAGCCCGCGCGATGGGAATACATCCGCACAGAGAAAACTCTGGACTTTGCCATGGTTCCGCTAATGCTTGGATTGTGGGCGGACAAATGGCTCACTGCTGACGCCAATAAACCCACCATCGTTCGCACGCACAATATCTGTGGAAACCGTGTGAAAGTTCATGTGCGCTGTGAAAGCTGTAACCAGGAACTGCGGCACGGAGAAATCCAATTTCAGGAGAAGCCACCACAGGATTAACTACGGGGCAGTCTCATTCGGGCAACTGGCATACGTAGCTGGTGGAAGTAAATTCAGAACCTTTACCGGAGTACACCGCCCGTCGAGGATAGGGGCAAAGCGGCCGAGTCCGCACCACTGGCCCGACGCCGTGGGCACTTGCGATTTCAGCATGCTGAATCGCCTCGATGCGATCCGGCTCATGGCCCTGCTCCACCCACTCCTCGAGAACACGCAACGGATCAAACAAGTCAGGGGCATGCCCCGTCTCACCCCAGCAGTGATCGGCCCCCGGTATCAGGAATAAACGGAAGAAATCATTTACGCTGTTTTCAGAACCCGCTTCCGTCACTACGCCTTGGTAGAAACTGATGGACTGTTCCGGCATGATCAGTGAGTCGGCCAGCCCATGGTAAAGCAACAGTTTGCCGCCTGCCCGGCGCAAGCCGGACAGGTCTGGCTCAGTCACATTAAACAGCTGGCCCTGTTCTTGCAGCAGGGGTATATCGGTATCGAGATCGAATTGTCGCGAATGATACTGCGGACCTGGATCTGGTTTGAGACCAAGGTAGCGAAGGAACTCACTGCCAAAATCGGACAGGTAGTGTTTGCCGTCAGCAGAGGCGCCCACCAGAGTCCTGGCCCAGTACACCTCGGACCCATAAGACATGCCGTAATGCAGTGATTGTCCCTTGCTGTCTACCGCCCCACGATACAATGCTTTGATTACACCAATTTCGTCCGGCGTCAGACAGCCGATTGCGGCAGCGTCTTCATGGCCAGTGCACGCCAGGGTTTCCGGGTCGAAATCACACGACCAGGGATCACTCACCAGGCCATCAACCAGTCCGTCCTGGTGATCGCAGCGGTCCTTGACGGCCTGGCTGAGCATGGGGATTTTGTCTGCACCCAAAATCAACCTGCCCCGGTCATCCACCAGGGTGCGGTCCAAAAAAACACCCTGAATGCCGGCGGCATCGGTCAGACTCACGGTGGGGCAACCGCTGGCAATGCCGTCGAACAATTCAGGGTAAAGTTGAGCTACCTTCAGCGCGGTGCGGCCACCGTTGGAACAGCCGGAAAAGTAGGTATACGAGGCGCTGCGCTGGTAAAAAAGCTGCACGATGCGGTGACTTACTTCGGTGGCGAGAGGAACCCATGCGTGGGCATACAAATGTTCTGCCTCCGGGTTATTGAACGCCCACGATGTATCTGTGCTGGCTGACCGATGACCGGAATCGGTTGTCGTCGCAGCATAACCACGTGCCAGTGCGAAGTTAATGCTGTTGGCATATCCTTTGCGGTCTGGTAGCACCTGTCCGCAATATGCCCCACAGCCCGCCATCAGAAATCGGCCGTTCCATTTGTCTGCCGGCAAACGGGTCTCAAACCCAATCAGAGGCCCGGTGAATGTCCCGCTGGTTTGCTCGTTGGCTGGCCTTAAAATTGAACCAATGGTGCCGGCAATTCGGCAATACGCCGGCAGCCCCGGGTGATTGTCTACCCACTGCGCGTGCTCCACACGAACGTTCGCTGGAAGCTGTTCCACCAGGTCGGCGCACTGTTGTGCCGCCTGAATCGGGATAACAGGCAGGACTGCGGTTGACGACGGCAGCGCGCAAGCGGCGACCAGGGTCAGCGAGCAAAGCGATACCGAGCGGTAATACCGGCTGGCTTCACGCAGTACCCGTCTCATTCCGCACCCACTCCCTGTCCATCACTGGCAGGCTGGCAGATGAAATTATCGGCATCAAAATAGGAACCTTCACCTCTATATCGTGCCACTGCGGGATACGGGCAAAGCGGACGGGTGCGCATGATTGGGCCTGCCGGTTCTGGCCCGGCCACAGCAACGTGCTGACGGGCCACGATGCGCTCCGGTGCCTCATCACGCTCAACCCAGCCTTCGAGCACTTGCAGAGGGTCAAACAGATCCGGCGCGCGGCCGGTTACGCCCCAGCAGTGATCGGCACCGGGAATCAGAAACAGACGATAAAAGTCGCTGACCTGATCGGCGGAACCGGCATGATTCACCACGCTGTTGTAATACGTGATTGATTCCTCCGGCACCGTCAGCGGATCAGCCAGCCCGTGGTACATAAGTAGCTTTCCGCCCGACTGTTGCAGCTTGCCCAGGTTCGGGTCCGTGGCATTGAAGCGGCGTGCGGCCGATTCCAGTTTCGGTATATCCCCATCCAGGTCAAACTCACTGGAATGGTAACCAGGCCCTGGGTCCTGCTCGAATCCCAGATAGCGCAAAAAGTTTGAACCCAGATCGGTGACATGCGGCACTCCGGAGGCTGTCTCTCCCAGCAACCAGCGTGTCCAATAGGCTTCGGAGCCTTTTGGCAATCCGAAATACACCTGCTGACCCTGGCTATCCTGCGCCCCGGCATACAGACGGTTGACCTCTTCCACTTCAGCAGCAGTCAGACAGGTCGATGTATCGCCCTCGTCGCGGCAAAGCAGCGATTCCGGTTGGAAATCACAGGCCCCGGGGTCGCTCACCAGCCCGTCCGTTAACCCATCCAGCGAATCACACTGATAAAGCACCGCCTGGCTTAGCATGGGCACCTTCTCCTCACGTAGAATCAGGTTGCCACTTTTATCAACCAGTGTGCGGTCCAGAAAAACACCCAGAACGCCCGCTGCATAAGTCGCGTTAATGCCCGGTGCGCCACTGGCGATGCCATCGAATAAATCGGGATACATTTGCGCCACTTTCAAGGCAGTTCGTCCGCCATTGGAGCAACCCGAGAAATAGGACCAACTTTCCTTTTGACGGTAGAAGTTATGCAGGATGGCGCGGCTGGCATCTGCAGCAAGCGGAACCCAGGCATGTGCATAAAGCGTTTCAGCTTGCGGGTTATTGTAGGCCCACGACGTATCGGTACGCGGGGCCTGATGACCGGAGTCGGTTGTCGTGGCGGCATAACCACGACGCAGAGCGAAATTGATGCTGTTGGCATACCCTTCGCGGTCGGGCACCAGTTCACCGCAGTACGCGCCACAACCAGCCAGCAGGAAACGACCATTCCAGCCCTGCATTGGCAATCTCATCTCAAAACCAATGGAGGGGGCAATCTGGCCTGTCACGCGACAAAAAGGTGGCAAGTCCTTCCGCTGAGTTACGGGCTCGGCAACATCGATGCGTACATTGGCTAGCCCGGATTTGGCCAAAAACGCACAACGTGCATACGCATCGGCTACCAGTATGTCATCTGCGCGGACCCCTGCTGCGAGGCACAACAGCAATAGTGCCAAGGAGAAACATCGAAAAATGCACAACATCACAACCTCCAGACTTTAATCAAGGTTGAGAACCTGCTCGGGCCGGACGAGATGTAAAGCATAGCCTGCGGTTTCTCAGATTCTTGGCCGGCTGGTGCGCGGAGTTCAGTGTCCGCCAGCACCGACCGTGGTGGCTACCGGCGCAATGGTCTGGCGGTGCCTGGCGAAAGGTCCGCGGGCTATCCGGAAGAACAACACCCCAACGGGCACAGCAAGCCCAGTGACCCAAGCCAGGGCCTGCCCCAGCAACCGTTCATCACGCAGCACAAAGTCTGTGATGATAGCTACCACCGCCGGACCTGCCGTGGTACCGAGCAACACCGCGACCAAGGTCCAGATTGCCGTGGTTTGCGCCCTCAGGTGATTGGGAGTGACCAACTGGATTAAAGCAGGTGACAATGCTTGAGCAACCGCTATAAAGAAAATCAACGGGGCCAGCATCAAGAGTGACAGCTCATAAGTTGGCGCGAGCGTCGTAGCCAACCCAAAAGGTATTATGGCCATGCTGCTTAGGGTGATGGCACGAATTTCCGCTTCATCGGGATTGCGTTTTGCAACCCAGCTGACAATAGCGCCAACCGAGCCGCAACCCAGCGAGCCGAACACCAGCAGCACCAATCCGAAAGCGAAGCCGGCACTGGTAACGGCCACATCATGGTTTCGCCGAAGCATTTCAGGCACCCAGACAAAAAAAGCGGTGATTACCATGCCGATCAAGGAAGTGCTGATGGTTATGGCTCCGAACAAGCGGCGTCGCTCGTAAAAAAACGATCGCAGTTCACTCCAAGACGCACGTTGTACACCCACGACCGTGCTCGACCCGTCCGCCATGTATTTCCGGCGCTCTGGCTCGCGGATGGTAGCAAGCAACATCAACACCAGCGCGCCAGGCAGGGCGGCAATGACAAATGCCAGTTGCCAGGAGCGCATTTCACCCAGCAGCGGCACCCGCACGGTTTCCAGCCCCTGGCTCATTTGCACCACCGCACTACCACCGATCATCGCAAAGCCCAAACCGATGTATACACCCATCAACAGGATTCCAACGGCCCGAGCGACTTTCTCAGGGCGAAACGTATCAGACACAATGGAATAGGCGGCCGGAGGTACACAGGCCTCTCCGGCACCAACACCCACCCGAGCCAGGAACAGCTGCCAGTACGAACTGGCGAAGCCACACAGCGCGGTCATGATGCTCCATATCAACACCCCGACTGAAATGATACGGACCCGGTTGCTTCGGTCAGACAATCGCGCAATTGGCACACCCAAAATGGTATAGAAAATGGCAAAGGCAAAGCCGGCCAGCAAGCCGATTTGCGTATCACTTACTCCGAGATCGCGCTTGATGGGTTGAATAAGTAACGTCAGTACCTGGCGGTCAACGTAGGCGACGGTAAAACACAGCATCAAAACGCCAACCACATACCACGGATAAAAATTACGACGAAGCCGACGCCAGGCCGACTCAGCTGCGACTGCAGCGAAGCCGGTCATGAACCGGCACCTTCGCGCATTAAGCCACGACGGCGTTGCGTTCCACGCAGGTTGAGCACCCCGTTGTCAACCTCCACACCGTAGTGTTCGCGTGCAGCATCTACCGAAACGCGACCGTCAAGCACATCCATCAAGACCTTTTCCGGCTCCCGCTCATGCGGTGGTCCGTAACCACCGCTACCGGTGGTCCACAGCAGCAGGCGGTCGCCGGGCTGTAACTTCACCATGCCCTTAGCGACTGTATTCTCGGGAGCCTTGTCTTTTCGTGCCAACTGCGTCCGGCACAAGGGCCCATCCTGGCCACCGTTAATGCCCCATGCGGCGAACTGGTGTCGTTCGCGGCGCAGGGAGGCTACGCCCTCACCACGCATCCATTTCGCATCAAGGTGATAGCCCAAGCCCCCGCGATACCGGCCCGCACCCCCTGAATCAGTCCACAGTTCGAGCTTCTGAAACTGAACAGGCAGTGCCGCCTCGCTGGTTTCGATCGGCATATTGAAGGCGTTGGAGCAATCATGATCCGTGCAGTCAATGCCATCTTTTTCTGCGCGGGCCCCCATGCCACCCATAAACGGGCCGCCCAGCACCGCGACCACAAACTTTCCATTTTCATCATAAGTTCCAATTGGAATCAGTGAGGACTGACCACAGTTGGCGGCTGTCATGCGTTCCGGCGCAGCGAGGGCCATGGCCCCATAAAGCGTATCCACAACACGCCGCAGGCTGACCCCCCTGGCCGCCACTGGTGCCGGGAAACGCGGGTTGAGAATCGTGCCTTCAGGTATGTCCACAGTAACACTGCGATAGCAACCATCATTGTTGGGAGCCAACTCGCCTACCAGAGTGCGGACCAAGAAGTAGACGGCCGAAACTACTGAATAACGCACATTGTTGATAGCGGTAGTGACCTGATCTCCAGTGCCAGTAAAATCGAAATGAAGGGAGTCGTCCTGCACCGTCATGGTGACGGTTATGCGAATCGGACCTGCACCCGAACCCGACCCATCATCATCGAGATAATCAGAGAACGTATAACTGCCGTTGGGCAGTGATTCAATTTCCTTGCGGGTCAGACGATCTGCGTAGGCCAGCAGGTGCTCCATACCGCTTTCCACATGCTCACTGCCTTTTTGCTCAAACAAGGCGGCCAGCCGCCGCGCTCCGACCTTGCAGGACGCGGCTTGGGCCAGTAAATCACCGCGCATGTTCTCTGGCGTGCGGCTGTTTGCAACAACCAGTGCCAGCATGTCTTCACTGATGCGGCCATCGACAGTCAAGCGAACCATTGGAATACGCAGGCCTTCGGAAAAATGATCGTGGGGACCCACCACACTGACACTGCCCGGCGCAGATCCGCCGACATCACCATGATGGCTCATGGTTGCCACGTAGCCAGCCAATTTCCCTTTGAAAAACACCGGCGCCGCTATGGCAATATCCGGCAGATGAGTCCCCCCTGCATAGGGATCATTGACGGCATAAAGGTCGCCTTCGCGTGCCGAATCTTCGGGAAATGCCTGCGCAAACCGTTTACCCAGTTCAGCCAGCACGCCAAGATGTATGGGTATGGACACCGCTTGAGCGATGGTGCGCCCTTGCTTGTCAAATAAGGCAGACGTCGCGTCCAGAGACTCCGTTACGATGGTCGAATACGAGCTTTTCAGCAGGATCACTTGCATTTCCTCGACGATGGCATCCAGCCGGCCCCGAAGCACTTCCAGGGAAATGGGATCTAAGCTCATGATATTCATCCTTTACCTGTCACTCGGCCTCTGGTGTCATGCACGCCGGAGTTCATGACTCTGCGTTTTCTGCCGCGGCTTGCGCTGCTGCTGTATCAAACTCTTTCTGGTGCGGCGGAGGCAGCATGTACGTATGGTCGCGTTGAATTCGCCCGTCGTGATCGAAATACAGAACCGCAGCGAATGGCCAGCCCCGCGCTGAGCCGTCTTCAAGTGATTGCTCAATTCTGCCTTCAACCGTCACTGTAGGACCGCAGGCATGAAGCGCAACGAACACCACTTTTCGCATGATCACTTGTGTGGCCGTTTTCATTTCAGCGTTCTTCCAGGCCTGTTTTGACGACCCGGCAGGCACCACGTGGGTGTCGGTTAATACGGAAACGACCACAGGTTCATCCGCATAGATCTCATCCACCAGTTCTGCCGGCGACCCGCCTGGCATCTGGTAAGCCGCAGCCCAGCGGTGAACCTGTTCAATGTTGCGCCGCTCGACCTCACTCAGGCGCTCGTATTGGGTGATATAGCGAGTGATCAAACCGGGCCACCATTGTCCGCGGCTACCCCTTCGCGCAGTTGATTCAGCAACACTGCAGCATCGCTGACCTCATAGCCACCCGGCACCTCAATGTTCAACTGTTTAACAATGCCATTCTCGACCAGCATGGAGAACCGCTGCGAACGCCAACCCAGTGTTAGCCGGGTGCAGTCCATCTGCAAACCAAGTGCTGTGTGATATTCACAATGAGGGTCCGCCAGCATGTGAATGTTGTCGCCGACCTCGCACTTTTCAGCCCAGGCCTGCATGACCCATGGATCATTCACTGAAATGCAGATGATGGAATCGATACCCGAACCACGGAAATCCTCCGCATGGCGCAAGTAACCGGGCACCTGTCGCTGGGTGCTTTTGGTAGTAAATGCTCCCGGGCAGGAGAACAACACGACACGCTGATTGGTAAACAGGTCATTCGCGGCGACCCAGCGCTGTTGGTCATTTTCCAAGTACTTCAGCCCTCCCTGGGGCATTTTGTCTCCGATGCTGATTGTCAACTTGCTTCTCCTGGTTTACCCGCACGAGCTCTGCACGCATGGGTCGCGGCCACGTCAATCTCGCCACCTTCAATCACTACGCCGTACGTGTCCCGGGCAGCCTGGACCGACACTCGTCCGTCGAGGACATCGGACAGCACGTTTTTTGGCTCACGCAGCATCGGTGGCCCAAAACCACCACTGCCCGTGGTCTTGACTCTGATGACATCACCTTTGTCGATCATCAGACGGGCGACGCCCGGCAAATTTTCTATTTCACCGGTTGCGCGCTGCAACCGGGTTTCACAGGGCAAGCTGTCACCACCGCCCTGTGTACCTCGAGGAACGAATTTATGCCGCTCACGACGAATACTGGCCATGGCTTCACCACCACGCCATTCTGTTTCGGCTTCATAACCCAGGCCGCCCCGCCAGGTACCCGCTCCGCCGGAGTCGGTCCACAGTTCAACCCGTTTCAACAAAATGGGCAACTTGGATTCAGAAAACTCCACGGGAAATGCGGAACCATTGGTCACTCCATGTTCAGTGACATCAATGCCGTCTTTGTTTGGCCTGGCGCCGTGCCCCCCGGCATATGGCCCACCACTCAATCCCTGCACGCGATTACCCTGCGCATCCAGACCCGAGAAGAAAATCATAGAATACTGGCCACTGTGACTGGCCGTCATTTGATCAGGAAGCATTTCCGCCATGGCGCCCAGCACGACATCCTCAATCCGCTTGAGCCCAATTCCGCGGACCGCAATGGGTGAAGGATAGGCCGCGTTCACCACGCTTCCCAATGGCGTCGTGACACGAACCGCACGGTTACAGCCATCATTATTCGGAACTTCATCGCCAGTGAGTAAACGTACTGCGTAATAACAAACGGCCACGGTGGAAGAACGCACATTATTCAGCGCGCTCTTCATCTGTTTGGCACTGCCGGTAAAGTCAAAATGAATTTCATCACCACTGACTTCGATCCGAACCCGGTACTCTATAGGTTCACCATCTGGTGTAATGGCATCTGAATCCAGCCAGTCTTTCCATTCATACGAACCATCGGGAATTGCCGCGATGGCTTTGCGGGTCATGGCTTCTGCATAGTCCAGCAGCTCATCTACCGTTGCATGCACCAAAGCGACATTGTATTCGTTGAAAATGGCGGAGAATCGGCGAACACCCGTTTTGCACGCCGCAATCTGTGCATTCAGGTCGCCTCGTATATTTACGGGCGCCCGGCTGGCCGCCACAATCAACTCCATCAACTCTTCATTCAGTTTTCCACCATGCGCCAGCCGCAACAACGGGATACGGATACCTTCGGCATGAATGTCTATGGCCTCTACATTCATACTGCCCGGAGCCATGCCACCAATGTCTGTGTGGTGAGTCATGGTGGCGGCATAACCCACCAATTGCTTGCCATGAAACACTGGGGCAAAAATGGCAATATCCGGGCTGTGAGAGCTGCCACCGGCATAAGGGTCGTTGGAAATATACAGGTCGCCCGGCTGCGCCACGCCCTGGGGGTAACGCTGTGCGATCAGCTTTGCCGGATCTGTCAGTACGCCCAAATGCACCGGCTCAGCAGATGGCTGGGCGATGGTACGCCCCTGATAATCAAAAATGGCCGACGTTGCGTCTTTCCCTTCGGTCACAATGGGTGAGTACGACGCCCGAATCAGGGCCAACTGCATTTCCTCGGTAACCGCGTCAAACCGGCCACGCAGAACTTCCAGGGTGATCGGGTCTACCCTGCTGTCTTGACGATTATGCGCAACGTCATTCATGCGGATTGTCGTACTCAAGAGTAATGATCAGATTGCCGAATCCATCCACTTCGGCATGGTGGCCAGGGTAAACCACGGTCGTCGTGTCTGACTGCTCCACAATGGCCGGCCCGGTAAAGTGGAAGCCGACAGGCAGCTCGGTACGCTGGTAGACGGGCACGTTTTCTGGTTCAGCGCCCGCCTCAAAATAGGCTAACCGATAACTGACCGTGGGTGCATCCGTTGGTGAGCCGGCCTGGGCCGATTGCGGCTCCTGGTCTTCGGGGTCCAGGCGATGCACCGAACGCAAGGTGGCGAACTCGATCTCCGCTCGCTCATCGGCGTGACCATAAGTCTTCTCGTGGGCCTCGTGAAACCGTCGTGCCGCCTCGGCCAGAGTCTCTTCGCAAATGGGACGGGCGATGGCCACTTCCAGCTGGTGCGCCTGGCCAACGTAGTTCATCTCGGCGTAATACTCGATTTCACCGGCACCGGCTTCAACTCCATCCTGCTGCATACGCGCCTGGCAGGATTCATCCAGACGCTGGTAGTGGGCATCAAGGTCGGTAATATCCGCTGCGGACAAAATGTGTTCAAAACTGGCAATGGCATCATGCTGGATGGGCGCCAGCATCAGCCCCATGGCCGACAGCACACCTGGCGCCAACGGTACCAGCACCTTGCGCATACCAATGGCTTCTGCCAGCTTGCAAGCCTGCAGCGGGCCTGCGCCGCCGAAAGGGATAAACGTGAATTCACGCGGATCGTAACCCCGTTTGATCGATACCAGGCGCATAGTCTGAGCCATATTGGAATTCACAATAGCGTGAATACCCAGTGCGGCATCGACCACGCTCAGACCCAGGGGCTCGGCGATATACTTTTTGATCGCGGCGTGGCTGCGGGAAATATCCAGGTCAATGCCACCGGCAAACTTTTCCGGGTTAAGGTAGCCCAGAACAAAGCTCGCATCGGTAACCGTCGGTTCCTCACCCCCCCGGTTATAACAGGCGGGACCGGGGTTTGCTCCCGCGCTACGCGGGCCGACCCGCAAGCCTCCTCCCTGGTCAATGTGGGCCACACTACTGCCTCCGGCACCAATAGTCCGAACCTCCACCATGGGAATATGCAGCGGATAGTCTTCGAAGCTTCCATCGGCCGTTACAATGGGGCGCCCATCGCGAATCAAGGCGACGTCTGCGCTGGTACCGCCCATATCCAGACTGATGCAATCGGGGTGTCCGGCTTCTTTGCCGACGTGGGCGGCACCGATCACCCCAGCCGCCAATCCGGACAGCACCGTACCCACCGGCCGCTCAATGATCGGCCCAATACCCGCCACACCGCCATTTGACTGCATGACGTGCAATGGGGCGTGAACCCCGGCACTTTGCAGTTTGCTGTCCATCGCCTGCAGATAACTGGTCACCCCGGGTTTAACGTAGGCATCAAACCCGCTAACCACCAGGCGATTGTATTCCCGCCTCCTGGGCAAGACGTCACTCGACAGGGTGACAGGTATATCCGGGTAGCTTTCCTGCAGAATCTCCCGAGTTTCCCGCTCGTGTGACGGATTTGCATAGGAGTGCAGGTAACACACTACAAACACCTGTATTTCGTGTTTTTCAACCAACTCCCTGGCCGCACGCTTCACATCATCGACGTCAAGAGGCGTTATAACTTCACCATCCACATCAATTCGCTCTCGCACACCCAGCGATCGGCGCCTGGGAGCAAGAAACATCGGCTCAACCGGGTCCATTTGCAGGTCATACATCTTGGGACGCCAGCCCAGACCGATATACAAAATGTCACGAAAACCCTCAGTCATAATGAAACCAATGCGGGCACCCGATTGGGTAAGAATGGCATTAGTACCCACCGTGGTACCGTGAACAATCCGATTGACATCCGAAGCTTTCATACCGGGCAACTGGTTCACGCCTTCAAGCACGCCGCGCAGGAATCCGTCCACAAATGTGGGTGGAGTTGACGGCACTTTCTTTACAGCCCAACGCTTGGATTTTTCATCACGGACGAAGACGTCTGTAAACGTTCCACCCACATCAACTGCGACGGTCATTGTCATTCGTCATTCCACCAATTGTCTGATTTACACATACCCATCCACTAGTTGCTGTCAGGGCCGCGGTAGTTGAAGTCACTCTTGTCATGACAACTACAGCCCGGACTCTCGGTTGGGGCCGGATTTGATCAGCGCACAAACCCGACCACTGGCACTGCTGGATCAAAGCAAACCCATTCGCGCTGGCCCTGCGCGGGTTTCTGCCACAACGCAGGTAATCATTCCTTTTACATTGCAAGAGACCAACCGCAGCACCATGGCTCTCCACCGGCTTGTCTCACGCAAACAGGTCAAGGATTCAACCATTCCGAGCGACTTGAAAAGATATTATACTATCATAGTAGAATTTACAAATAGCTTGTTATATATAGTTATAAACTGCTTTTTAATCTTGTAATACTTGTATAACAGTAGTTTGATTTAGGCATCAAATCCCGCCTTTACCAAAAGACAGCACCGGAGGCATAGCACCCGCCGTGCTTCACCACGCTTGCCAAAAACCCACGGCTTCAAACCAAGCGGAAACGCTAACGCGAAGTTAAGTTAAACGGACAGGACGACGTGTTCGGCAGAACTAAAGGCCTGACGAAGCAAGGGTTGGGTCACATCAAGGCGATGCTATCCGGCCAGACACCGGGCAAGACGGTCACCAGTCAGGGATGGTAGGCGGACGCAGCCTGAGTCAATAGCAATTGCAAGCAGCCTACCTGGTGGCAAGCTGCTGCCCATGACCACTCAAATCACTCAGTAGTATTTCAGCTCATCAGTACCTGCCATGCGATGCACATCATGGCCGCCCAGGCCACAGCGAACGCCAGGGTGCGCAGCCAGGGAATGGCGAACGTATAAGCGCCGGCGTGCACCAGGCGTGCCCAGAAGAAGGTTGCGGCTGAGACAGCGGTGGCTTCGTTACTGACGCCGGCGACGTGGGCCACCAGGACCAGTGCGGCAAACGGCGCGAGGTTTTCAATGGCGTTGTAATGCGCTTTTTTCAGCCGCGCCGCCCACGGTGAAAACACCAGCGGGGTGTCGGGGTAGCCTACCGCGTCGGTTATTTTGTTCTGGCTGAGTTCGTTGAGGATATAGGGCACCCATAACAGGGCGGCAACGGTCGCACTTAGAGCCAGGTAACACAGTTCAGTGGTCATATGAGTTCTCCAGCGGGAATTGGTGCTTATCAGTATAGCCCCACTGCCGGACGTTTTGCGCCCGGGAGATATTTGGGGTCACAGTAAAAACTCTCATTTACCGGGGTCAAAGTAAAGTCCTTTGACCGCAATAAGTTCAGTTCATGAAAGACGCCCTGGGAATTTTACTCTGGCCCAAAATATCGGAAACTCAAAGTTTTTACTCTGACCCCAAATATTTCTGGCCTCAAATATTTTTTAGAGGTTGGAGATGAAAATGCCGGTGATGGCCAGGGGCACCAGCCAGCGCAGCAGGCGGTACCAGATGCTGAAGTAACGTGCATTCTCAATGCCGGTAGCTTCGGCCACCGCCTGCGGTGAGATGCGCCAGCCGACGAATACGGCCAGCAGCAGTCCGCCCAGCGGCATCATTATGTTGGCGGTGAGGTAGTCGATGACATCGAAGAAGGTTTTCTCCGCCAACAGCCCGGTAAAGCCCAGCGGATGCCAGTCGGCCCAGAGATTGAATGAGAAAACCGTTCCCATGCCGATGATAAAGGCCGTGCCACAGACCGCCACCGCGGCGGTGGATCGCCTGACGCCCTGATGCTCCTCAACCCAGGCTACCACGGGTTCCATGGCGCCTATGGCCGAGGTCAATGCCGCGAAAAACAACAGGATGAAAAACAGGGTGCCGAACAGCAGCCCACCGGTCATGTTGCCAAATGCGATGGGCAGGGTCACAAAGATCAATCCCGGCCCTTCGGCGGGGTCCAGGCCGTGGGCAAACACAATCGGAAATATGGCGATGCCCGCCAGCAGGGCAACCAGCGTATCGGTCAGGGAAATGATCAGTGCCGACCTGGCTATCGAGACCTCTTTTCCAAGGTAAGCACCGAAACCTATCATCAGGCCCATCGCCACGCCGATGGAAAAGAAGGCGTGACCGACGGCCATCAGCACCACCTCGCCATTAATGGCGGACAGATCGAAATCAAACAAAAAGTGCAGACCGGCCGACACGTCACCCTCGACCAGTGCATACGCGACCATCAGCAACAGCAATGCAAACAACAGCGGCATAAGGACTTTCACCGTGCGCTCGATACCCTGGCGCAGGCCACGGATCAGAATGACCATGGTGATCAGCATAAATGCGGCGTGCCACAGGGTCAGCTTTGCCGGGTCTGCCAGCAGCACACTGAACTCCTGATTGATGGCTGCGGCGGACTGACCCTCAAAGTTGCCGTTGCCGGCCTTGAACATGTAGGACATGGCCCAGCCGGCAATCACGCTGTAATACGTCATGATCAGGTAGGCCGACAGCACGCCCAGCCAGCCGATTATGGCCCAGGCACCGGACCGTCCTTCCTGCCGGGCAATTATGGCCACGGAGTTGGGTGGGCTTTGGCGGCCCCGCCGGCCCAGCATGATCTCGGCAATCAGGATGGGAATGGCGACGAAGACAATACACAGCAGGTAGACCAGCACAAACGCGCTACCGCCGTTCTCACCGGTAATGTACGGAAACTTCCAGATATTCCCCAGGCCGATGGCCGCGCCTACTGCAGCCAGCAGAAAGGTAATGCGCGACGACCAGGTTTCATGTTGTTTGAAGCTGGACACTGGAATGGGTCTCCCCTGACTCGGTTTTTACCCGGGCCCAGACAACTCCCGTGGATGGCCCACAATGCTGCGGTCCAATATCAAATGCAAGCGGTCAGCCGGATAAGGCTTGTACCATTTGAGATTTAAATAATTTCAATAATAAGAGGTCAGAGTAAAAACTCTGACCCCTTATCCTGCATATCCTGCGACCTGCTTCCCGTTACGAAGTTTTTTCTCTGACCCCAAATGTTGTTTAGAAGCTGTAGGTGGTGTTGAGGTAGACGTAGCGGCCGTTCATGCCGATGGGTGACAGCACGTCGTAGGGCAGGTGGCCGAAGTAGTTGATGTCATCGCTGGACAGGTCCGGGTAGTTGTCGAACAGGTTGACCGCGCCCACGGCCAGCGACCAGGCCGGAGTGATGCTGGCCTGGATTTCGGCATCAATACCCCACTCTGCGCCGTAGGTCTGCTCCGGCTCGAAGCCGCCGCCGAAGTCGAACACGCGGGTGGCTTCACCGAAGCGCGTACCGCGCAGCAGGAAGGACCAGCGGTTGACCAGCAGATTGGCCGACAGGATCAGCTTGTTTTCCGGCGAGGCGCCTTCCAGCGTGTTGAGGTCTTCCGGGCCGATCACCTCGGGGTTTTTCACATCGGTATCGGATTCGTTATAGGAAGCGCGCCACAGCAGCGAACCGGCACCCAGCTCAAAGGTTCCGCTTGAAGTAATATCGAAACCGGTCGTCTTGGTATCCACCCGGTTGGCAAAGTACTGCACGTTGTTGCCGGCATTGACCAGCGTAATGCGGTCGTCCACGTCGATGCGGAATACGTCCACCGTCAGGTTGAACAGCGGGCCCATATCCAGCACCAGGCCGGCACTGATGTTTTCGGAAGATTCTTCTTCCAGTGGCTGCGAGCCGTTGGCGATGGCTTCAGGGTCGGACACCGGCAGCAGGCAGAACAGTTCCAGCTGGGCGTCGTCGCCGAAGTTGGTGGTGCAACGCTCGTAGCCCACCTGGGCCAGCGAGGGCGCGCGGAAGCTGGTGCCGGCCGAGGCGCGCAGCGCCAGTGTATCGCTCAGGTCGACCATGCCGGACAGCTTGCCGGTCAGCGCGCTGCCGAAATCACTGTAATCTTCAAAGCGGGCCGCGGCACCCACCCGAAAACGGTCGGTGACATCGGCCTGCAGGTCCAGATACAAGGAGGCCACACTGCGGTCGACATCGGCCTCGCTGTCAGGTGACAGGCCGGGGCCGGCCTGCGCGCCAATGCCGGCGATAAACGGCCCGGCGCGGTAGGAATCCGGATCACCGGCGGTGGTTTTGTAATCCTCGAAACGCAGTTCAGCACCGTAGGCGAAGACCAGCGGACCGCTGAACGCTTCCACTGCAAACTCGCGCACCATGTCCGCGTTAACCGTGAGCTGGTCAAAGGTAAATCCGCCGAGATTGAACTCGGTGGGCGAGGTGGGGCCCAGCGACGGGTTGGCCGAATTGGTCACGCCGGATTCAAAATCGTTCTGACCCAAAGTAACGCTCAGGTTCCAGTCGGTGCCACCCACCGAACCGTCCAGCCCCGCAGTGAACGAGTAGTCGGTGTTATCACCCAGTGTGATCGGGCGGAAGCCGTTGGGATAGACGCTGGGCAGGCTGGTAAAGCCATCCGGGTAACGGAAAAAGCCGGTGCCTTCCGAGTCGCGGTTGGAATAGCGGCCAAAGCTGTAGAACTCGAACTCGGCCAGCGGAATGCGGGTGTTGTAGTACAGGTAAATGTCTTCGGTCTCACCGTCGCCGGCCTGGAACACGCGGGCCGGGTCCAGCGCCAGGTTGGCCGGCGTCTGTTCCTCGAAAAACGGCAGCACGCCGATGCCGGAGCGGTTGGTACGGTCGCGGCTGCGGTATTCCATGCCCACGCGGAACACACCCTCTTCACCTATGGCAAAACCATAGTCCGCCGCTGCCGAGAAGGTGTCGCCGTCTTCCAGGTTTTCATCAATCGGTTCGAAGTCGGTGCGGTGTTGGCCCCAGGATGCATGGAAGCTGCCACTGCCGGCTTCATCTTTCAATACGATATTGATAACCCCGGCGATTGCGTCCGAACCGTACTGTGCGCCGGCGCCGTCGCGCAGAATCTCAATACGCTCAATGGCAATCAGCGGAATGGTGTTGAAGTCGAACGGGTTGGAACCGAGGCCGATTTTCGATTCCAGCGACACCACCGAGGCGGTGTGCTGGCGTTTGCCGTTGACCAGCACCAGCACGTGGTCGGGGTTCATGCCGCGCAGCTGGGCAGCGCGCACGTGGTCGCCCAGGCCGGAATTGGACTGGCGTGGAAAGTTGAATGAAGGTGCCAGCGCCTGCAGCACCTCGCCCAGTTCGCCGCCCAGCGAGGCGATCTGGCTGATTTCATCGGCACCGATCACATCGATCGGCACCGCGCTGTCCAGTGCGGCACGGCCGTCGCCGCGCGAACCGACCACGACAATCTCTTCCGCCAGTTCCTCTTCGGCTTCGGTTTGCGCAGACAATGGCGCTGACAGCATCAGGGTCAAAGGCAGGGTGCACACCAGCGCGCCAAAACGCGCCGGTTTAATCAGGGCATTCAATGGATTCAAGGTAGTCATTGGCTTATCTCAATATTCCACTCCGGTCCGGAGCTGATGTGATGGGTGGCGGCGAAATTGCCCTGGTTAAGGGCCAGTGAAACCTTGTTCAGGCTGTTCAAGTACAGCAGCGGCTGGCCGAGCTCCACCTGGCCAAAAGTGGGTTGATAGGGCAGCTCGATTTGCAGCACCTGGGTATCGCCGCGGGTGATGTTCACGGTGACCGTATCGCCCGCCTGCAAACCCATCTTGCGAAAGGTTTCGCGGTCAATATTGGTCCAGATATTGCCGTATTGCGGGTCGAGAATTTCGATATTGCCCAGCAGCTTGCCGTCGGCAAAGCTCGGCTTCTGGTATGGGATGGTGATCACTTCGGCCGGCAGCTCACCGCCCACCTGCTCAAAGGTGATCACACCGGCCGCCAGCCGGGCGCCGGTATAGGCATACACGTCGCGGCCGTGAAAAGTATAGGATTTTTCCGAGTTGGCCAGGCGGTTAACAGCCTCATCAATTTCACGTACTGCTTCGATACCGAGTTTTTCGGCCACGGCGGTCAGGCTGCCGTTATCCGGTGACACGAAGTAATGGCCCGATTTGGTTTTCAGCACCACCGATTTACGCGGCGTGCCCACGCCCGGGTCCACCACGCTGACAAACACGGTGCCCGCCGGCCAGTATTCCGCGGTCTGCACCAGCCGCAGCGATGCCTCCCAGATATTGAAAGCCGGCACTTCGTGGGTCAGGTCGTAGATCTGCAGTTCGGGTGAAACGCCCACCGCCACACCTTTCATCGAGGCCACTGCCGCGTCTTTCACACCAAAATCCGACTGCAGCACCAGCGGGCTGAGCGGCCAGGCGCTGGCCATTACGCCCAGGCCCATTACCAACACCAGCAACTGCATCCCTTTACCGGGTTTACTGCGGGTTAGCAGGCTCAAGCCACCGGACACTCTGGCAGCCGTGCGGGAAGGTTGATGAGGCTTTCTGCGGTGGAACATAAAACAACTCCTGTTGCGGTTATCAATTGGTTTTTATCAGGCATTAAACCGAACCTGATTTTACCTGCCAGCCGCCGCTTTAGCCACGCCCGGGGATCGCTGCCGAGCCGCCGGGCGGCCGCCAGATCACAGTTACCTGATACTTGTTCCTGTGGCCAGATTCATGCAGTGCAGCGGCGTCATGGAACCGTTGCCGGCAGCCGGGCAGGGTCAAAAGCTTCCCTGCCCCGGTACAGCACGGCGAAGTGGCACTTTGCGTTTCAGTTAACCTTGCGGAAACGCGTCACCGGCAAGGGTTTGCACGATACCTGGTAGTTAGCCGTTTCACGGTGAACCGGTTTGGCCGGATCCAGCACCTCCAGCCGGTACCAGCCCTGGTGATCCCATTCACTTTTACCCCCCGGGGCCGCCAGATCGCCGGTGGTATCGGGCTTGGACAGCGTGCGTGACCAGGCGCGCGTGGTTTGTGTGCCGGCCTCTTTGAAGTTCAGGCTGAACGTGGGCGAGGTGCGGCCGTCATGGCTGACGTACTGGTACTTCACCGTGCCTTTGCGGCCGGCAGTGATGGTGCCATTGAAACGCACAGTGGTCGGGCAGTCGCCGTGGAAGGTTTTGGGGTCGGCCTCGAAACTCACCGACTTCACCAGGTGGGTAAGCCGTGCGGGCTTGGGTATGGGCGCGGGCGGCGGTGGAATTTTCTTCTCCGCCAGGTCAGAAGCTGCGCAGTGAATTCGTGCATTGACCAGCGTGGTGTCGGAACCAAGATCGCTGCGGCCCAGGCCGGTGGCATGGCAGAACATACGATACGTGACCTGGAATGCGCCGGGGTAATCCACGGTAAAGCCCTTGGCCATCACGTGGTATTTGGTCTGGTCCTTGTTTTCAGACAGGCGTTTGGTCAGCTCGGTGGCACATACCTGGATGGGGTTGGTGGGTTGATCCTCGCCACCGGCCCAGCGGAAGGTGCCGGAGGCCGTGTTGGAATGCGGAATCAGAAAATGGGCCGGCTCGGTATCACCGATGATGTCAAAGCCCGGGATTCGCAGGTCACCTTCATAGGCCTTGTTGCCCCGGCCCTCGAACCGACATTCGGCGTTGAGGTGTACCTCAAACTTTACCGCTTCGGTTTCGTCTACCTTGTTCCATTTTTCGCCATTGGTGGAGTACACGATGATCTTCGGTGCGCCACTGAAGCCCTCCTTCGGCCAGATATCCAGCTTGTCAATCCGATTGGCCAGAGCACTTGAAGGCACCATGGCAAGTGCGGCTATGGTCAATAACGTTAAGAGTCGCGTGAAAATCATCATGCTCGCCTCTGCGTGTTTGCTTGCCGGTGGAAGCTTCTGCATATAAGTATAGACAGTTTTGCACGGCACCGATTTTCGGCCGGGCCGCTTGTCAGGGCTACGCTGCATCACACGTCCGGCTCACCGTTCAGACCACGCGTGCGTGCATGACCTTTCACACTGCCGCGGAACGCCCCGGATGGTTATGGTACGCACTACCAACCGGCCAGCGGAAACCTGAGCATGACATGGCACCTTGTTCCAACGTTTGGTGTGTACCGGATCACACGGCTGATCGGTCTTATGGTATTGATCAGTTGTCATTGGGCGTTGGCCCAGGGGCCCGTGGATGCGCCCGCTGCCGACCCGTTCGCGGTTGAATTCCAGCGTATTGCCGGCGGGGCCAGTAATGGCATCTGGGTGGTCAGCCGGCCGGAATCCACGCGCCAGCCGGTGATGGGCAACGGCGTGATCATCGTCAACAGCGACCACGTGGTGGTGGTTGACGGCAGCGGCTCGCCGCTGCTGGCAGACCGGGTGATTGGGCACATCCGCAGCATCACCCCGCTGCCGGTACGTTACCTGGTGGTGACGCACTGGCACGGTGACCACCACCTCGGCAACTACCGCTTGCTGCAAGCCTGGCCCGGGGCACAGATCATCAGTCATCACTTCACCCGGCAGGCGATGCTGGGCGCGCCGATGGATTACCTGGCCGAGGTACAGCAGTCGATTGAGGCACAACTGGAGTCGCTGCATGGCCTGCTGCAGCGCGGCGAAAAATCCGATGGCACGCCGCTGCCCGACTGGCTGGCAAGGCAGTACCAGGACCTGGTGGATCATTCCGCGCTGATCGTCACCGAGATCGGCGGCAGCCAGGTGACTGCGCCTGGCCTGACGTTTGAGCACATGCTGACCCTGCGCGCGGACGGCCGTAACATCGAGCTGCGCCACTTCGGGCCGGGCAATACCGCCGGCGACCTGGTGGCCTGGCTGCCCGACGAGCGCATCCTGATTACCGGCGATGTGGTGGTACACCCCACGCCTTACGGCTTCGGCAGTTACCCGCGCGCCTGGTCCGGCGTGCTGCAGCAACTGATGGCGTTGCAGCCGGAGCTGGTAGTACCGGGCCATGGGCCGGTGATGCAGGATACCGGCTACCTCGCCCGCCTGGCCGGCCTGTTCGAGTACGTGGCACAGGCCGCCGAAGCCGCGGTGGCGTCCGGGCTGACGCTGGAGCAATTTCGTGATGGGCTGCAATGGCAGGGCTACAGCGATGAGTTCAGCGGCGGCGACGCCTGGCTGGATTCACGTTTTACCGCCTGGTTTGCCACCCCCATCAGCCAGGCCGCCTGGAACGAAGCCGCCGGGCTGGATAACGAGCCACTGCAACGCGTGGACACCAACCAAAACGACGATAGCGCAGAACAACCAGACTGAGCGGCTCAGTGGCCCGGGTCACCTGGCACGCAACGGTGCCGGGCACCTCACTAACAGGATCACCGTAAAACCTGACACCGAATAACCCCAATCGCTTACAGCCCGGCGTGTACTTGTCTACGTACTATTTGAACCTGGCAACATTATGCATATAATGTATGCATTCGGTTCATGGAAATTGAGTATGACCCGGATAAGGCCCATGCCAACGTTAATAAGCATGGCATTACTTTTGAAGAAGCGAGCACGGTGTTGCTCGATCCAATGGCTCTGTCGATGGAAGACCCGGCCGCACAGGACGAGAGTCGGTGGGTGATTCTGGGAATGTCTGCAGGGCTGCGCTTGTTGACGGTGGTCTACACGTTGAGAGATGAGCGCATCAGGCTTATTTCTGCCCGCAAAGCCACTAAATGTGAAGCCAAAAATTATGCGTAAGAATTACGATTTCACGGCGGCTAAACGAGCCGGCGAGGTTGATCACTTGCAGCGACTGCAGGCCAGTTCACCCGGCAAAACCCGTATCACCATCATGCTGGACAATGCGGTCTTATCAGCATTCCGCCAGCGTGCAGAATCCTGCGGTGCCGGTTATCAAACCCTGATTAACCAGGCACTGCGAGATTACCTTTGCGAAACGCCGTTGGATGAAGAAACGCTACGCCGGGTGTTGCGTGAAGAACTGGGTAAATACCAGGCCTGAGCTCGAATGAAAAACAAACCGGCTGGCTGATTCGGCGGAAGTTCAGGCCGAACCCAGCGCCTGCAACAGCGGAATATCGGCCGGGGCCCATTCCAGGTGATCGAGTTCCACCGGCAGCAGCCACAGCAACTGGTCGTGCTCGACAGGCCGGAATTCTCCATCCCGGTGCACTGCCCGGTAGGCCAGCAGACGCACCTGTTTGTGGCCATAGTCGTAGGTGCTTTCCGCCACGAACGCGCCAATGTCGCAGTGCACCCCCAGCTCCTCGTGCAGTTCGCGCGCCAGGCACTGCTGCGGCGTCTCGCCATCTTCCAGCTTGCCACCCGGAAACTCCCAGTAGCCGGCCAGGTGCTTGCCGGGGCCACGCCGGGCGGCCAGAATCCGCCCGTTGCGCTCAATGATGGCCGCGGTCACGGTAATCACCGCCCGGATCTCCAGCCTGAAACCGGCCCGTAGCGGCGGCTGCGGCATTGTTCTCCGTCTGTTCTCATGCGGCCCATGATAACCAAATGTGCGGTGAGCCGGGCCAGTCTTTTTGTCGCCTGCAAACACAAGGCGCGGTAGACTCTTGTCTATGTACTTCGTCTACATCGTTGTAGGTGTGCTTGCCGGTGGGTTTTTCGCCGGAGGAGGGCAGGCTTGGCCACTGGGTGCATTCGCCGGTGCCATGGCAGGTTATCTGCTGGCCAGGCTGATCAAGGCTGAGCGGCGCATCAGCGAACTGGAAGCCGGTGCGCGGCGCGCTGCACCCCTTGCCACGGCGGCGCAGACAGCCACACCCCGGCCCGCGCAAACCGCCATCCCACCGGGCATTGACACGCCCTCCAGCGCCGCGCCGGAAACCTCACAGCATCCGCCAGGCCACGCTACCGATGCCATTGACGGCAGCAGCCGTGACGTCGGTGCACGCCATCCGCCCGGCCCGCCCGGTCCACAACGCACCGCTGCCGCGCGGACCGCCGCGCCGCCAGAGGTGCGTTTTGGTGGCAGCGAGACCGACACCGCCGGCCAGCAACCACCGGAACCCGATGACCGTTCCACCGCTCCGCCGCCACAGCCGGCCCGGCCACTGCAACCCTCCATCGCCGAGAACCTGATCCGCAAAGTCGCTGCCTGGTTTACCAGCGGCAATGTGCCGGTCAAGGTGGGCGTGGTGATCTCATTTATCGGCGTGGCGTTCTTGCTCAAATACGCCATCGACCGCGAACTGGTGCAATTGCCCATCGAATTCCGCCTGCTGGGCGTGGCGCTGGGTGGTATCGCCATGCTGGTACTGGGCTGGCGCTTGCGTCACAGCAAAC
>JBFIHZ010000017.1:0-23767 GCA_041601535.1 Lysobacterales bacterium
CAGTATCACATAGGCCAGCATGGACAGCCCCATGACCAGCATAAAGGCCAGTGGCAGCCAGCCGGCTGGCTGGCTCAGGTCGGGAATGAGCTCAGGCATGGTTTGTCTCCTGGATCCGTGCCGTGCCAAGTGGTGAAGGCCCAAATGCGCGCGCCGCCTCTGATTTCGCTGCAGCCGTGCCGGCCTGACGCGCCAGGTAAAACACCACGGAGACGTAGGCAAAAATCAGGAAAATATACAGCACCAGGTAGCCGGCCAGTGTGACAGCAACGTTTGCGGCGGGCACGGTGGTTACTGCATCAGCAGTGCGCAGTACGCCGCTGACCAGGTAGGGCTGACGGCCGATTTCAGTGGTATACCAACCGCTTAGCACGGCTATCCAACCGGCAAAAGTCATGCTGGCCAGAAGCCGTGCATACCAGCGGGCTGGATCGCGGCCGCGCCGCAGCAAGATAAGCCCGGCCCAGGCTACTGCCAGCATCAGCAGGCCGGTGGCCACCATGATGCGAAAAGCCCAGAACACCGGGCCCACCGGCGGGTGGGCATCGGCAAACGCGTCGATGCCTTGCAGTTCCCCATGGTAATCGTGGGTCAGAATCAGTGATGCACCACCCGGGATTTCCACTGCCAGGCGATTACGCTTCTGGGTTTTGTCTGGCAGTGCAAAAAGCACCAGAGGGGCGCTGCTGCGGGTTTCCCACAGGGCTTCCATCGCGGCAATCTTGGCTGGCTGATGCTGCAGCGTATTCAGGCCGTGCAGGTCACCCACCAGTATCTGCGTGGGGGCGAGCACTGCGGCCAGAACAATGCCGGTTCGCAGCGTGGCGCGAACCGCCGGCGTGCGGTCATGGCGTAACCAGCGATAGGCCGACAAGCCAGCCAGCAAAAAGCTCACCGTAAGAAAAGAGGCAATCAGCGTGTGTACAAAGCGGTAGCCAAAGGAGGGATTGAAAATCGCCTCCCACCAGCTGGTGACATGGGCGACGCCGTCGATCATTTCAAATCCCGCAGGAGTCTGCATCCAGGAGTTCAAAGACAGGATCCAGAACGCCGATAGTGTGGTGCCGCCGGCAACCAGCAATGTTGCGATGGTATGCATGCGGTTGCTGACACGGCGAAAGCCAAACAACATGATGCCGAGAAAGGTGGCTTCGAGAAAAAAGGCTGTGAGCACTTCATACGCGAGCAACGGGCCGGCGATATTGCCCACCGTTTCCATGAAACCTGGCCAGTTGGTGCCGAACTGGAAACTCATGGTGATGCCGCTGACCACACCCAGGGCGAACGACAGCGCGAAAATCTTCACCCACAGGCGGTAGGCGTTCATCCACTTGTCATTACCGCTGCGGTGGTAGCGCAACTTGAAGTAAAGCAATACCCAGGCCAGCGCAATGGTAATCATCGGAAACAGAATGTGGAAACTGATATTGGCGGCAAACTGGATTCGGGACAGCAATAAAGGGTCGTTCACTTGTACTACTCCGGTAAAAAGCTCGGTGCTATGGACAATTCAGGTTCGTGGCCAGCGGGAATTCCGGGGGCGGTGGACTATTTGGGGTCAGAGTAAAAATACTTTGGCGTCATTGGATCAGCTTGCGGTGTGGCATTGTTACTCTGACCCCAAATATCGGCGTGCGGAGTTTTTACTCTGACCCCAAATATTTTTCAGGTCGGGTGCCGGGGGCGCGAACGCGTCGGGGTGACCAGCTTTTTGACGCCGCGGCCGAGTTTCATCAGCTTGATGACGGTTTTGCGGTCCAACTCGGCCAGCTCGTTTAACCAGCCGGTCACCAGCTCCATCAAATCCAGCATGTCCTGCATGCGCTGTTGCGCATAAGCAGATTGATCGTCTGTGCCGCCATCCATCAGGGCCGTGCGCAACATGCTCATGGTGGGGTCGATCTCACGCTTGCGGCGTTCTTCCACCAGGATTTGCAGGATGTCCCAAATGTCGTCTGGTGCGGTGAAGTACTCGCGCCGGTCACCTGGCAGATGCTGCACCCGGGTCAAGCGCCAGGACTGCAGTTCTTTCAGCCCCATGCTGACGTTTGAGCGCGACAGGCCAAGCGCCTCGGTTATCTGCTCTGCGTTCAGTGGCGCCTGGCTCACGTACAGCAGGGCGTAGATCTGACCTACCGTGCGGTTGATGCCCCAGCGGCTGCCCATTTCGCCCAAATGCAGGATAAAGGCCTGTTTGTCAGGTGTGGTTTTCATGTGTCTTCAGTAATTTCAGTAATTTCTGAAATTATAAAAAGATTCGCCGCTAAATGCACGCCTGAAGTTTGTCTTTTGCCCCAAATATGCAGCCTGCCCCGCCCCGGGGGATGCAAGCCGACAATAAAAATTTGCTAGACTCCTCTCAAGTAGTTGATCGATAAACGTGAAGTTTACTGTTAAGCAAATCACTGCATCCCGCGCAGCTCCGGGTGCTTGAATCGTGAACCTGTTGCCGGTGGTTCGCGCCGTCCCGGGTCACGCCTGCTGTTGATTGACTTCCGTGGCCTCGGCTGGCCCAATGCCACGAACCCGGCGCAAAGCGCCAAGCCTCGTCTCACCAGCAAGGAAATCTGCCTCACCATCATGTTAAGCAACACCGTTTATCGCCATTTCAACGCAGTATTTTTGCCCGGCCGCGCGGCCAGCCGCAAAGCAGATCACAGCAGCAAGGATCCAGGCCGATTGCTGTTGCCGCTTCATCGCTTGGGTAAGTGCATGGCGCTGGTTCAATTGATCTGGGCCGCTCCAGCGTTTGCTGCCGCACCGCAGACGGATGCCGTTATACAGGCAGACATCGTTATATATGCGGCAGAGGCCTTGCTGGTGCCGGGAGAGCCCACTGTTGCAAACGTTGCCATCTCCGTAGTCAATGAGCGCATCAGTGCGGTGGACTACCCCGCGTTTCCGCCGGCTGAGCCAGATGCCGCCGGCTCAACAGTAAAAATTATTGATCTTAGTTGCTGCTTTTTGCTGCCGGGCCTGATCGACACCCAAACCCATCTGCAGTCGCAGCTGGGCATGCCGCCCCGTCTGCAGCGGCTGACCAGCTGGACCGATGCCGATTACGCACTGCACGCCCTGGTGCATGCCCGGCGCACCCTGCTGGCCGGCTTTACCACCGTGCGTGACATGGGGAGTTCGGGTGATGGCATGTTTGCCTTGCGCGACGCCATTAACCGGGGGCTGCTGGTCGGGCCGCGCATACAGGTGGCCGGCGAGATCATCATGCCCACCGGTGGAGAGTTGCGCGGCTGGCTCAGAAGCGACGTCGAGCAGCTGTTCCAGACATCGGCCATCTGCGACGGTGCCGATGACTGCCGCCGCGCGGTGCGCGACCAGGTGGCGCGCGGCTCGGACACGCTGAAAGTGGCAACCGCGCAGGCCCTGGTTGATGGCTCGCCATCAATGTTTACCTTTGAGGAACTCATCGCCATTCGGCAAGAAGCACACCGGCTGGGCGTACGGGTCACCGCCTCGGCATTTTCCGCCGATTCGATCAATCTGCCGCTACAGGCCGGGTTTGACGCGGTGGTGCACGGCACCTTCGCCAATGACGAGACCCTGAAACTGCTGCGCGGCAGTTCGGCCTATTTCATCCCCACCCTGGTGGCTGCCCGCACGGTAAAGGAAATGGCTGAAGACGCCGATGCGCCGTTCAGTGATGCCTGGCGGCGGGAGAACCTGGACATCTATCACGGCATGGTTGCCAGTTTCCAGCAGGTTCGCCAGGCCGGTTTGAAAATCGCGTTTGGCACCGATGCCGGCTGGCGGCCGCATGGGGGTAATGCCGAGCAGCTGGTGCAGATGGCCGAACTCGGTATGGCCAACGCCGATGTCATCGTTACCGCAACCGTGCATGCTGCCGATGCGATTGGCTGGGCTGATCGGGTGGGCACACTGGAGGTGGGCAAGTTCGCCGATATGGTCGCCGTCGCCAACAGCCCCTTAAAGGATATTTCCGAGCTGACCCGGCCGCTGCGGGTGATCAAGGCGGGCCAGGTAATAGAAGCACCCAACTAGGTATGGATGCGTTCAGGAAGTTCCGCATTGTTGGCGCGTTGGTGCTGCTTGGCCTTGGCCCGGCAGTGTGCGCCGACACAGGCGTTTTCAGTATCGAGGATTCGTTGCGGCTGGAAAACCTGTTGCAGCCGCCCAGCACGAACCCGCAACACCCTTATATTGCCTACCTGGTAGCCGATTGGCAGCGCGCCGATGCCATCAAGGCGCTCAAGCCGCTGGGCAAGGTGCTGGTGCAACAGGGCAGCGATGGGCCGTTTCAGCAACTGGCTGAGCAGGCCTCGGATGCCGTCTGGTCGCGCTCGGGAGACTCGCTGGCCTATTTCGAAGGACTGGGGCCGGAGCGTCAGCTCACGCTGACCGCCTATCCCCGGGTTGCGGATGAGCCGTCGCGCGTGCCGGTGGCTGGTGAGTTGTCGCGCTACAGCGCCAGGCACTTCCCGCCGTTGTGGAGCCAGGACGACCGCTCTGTCATCGTGGCTGAAGCGGTATTTCACGACCCCGCGGTGCCGCAGAATCAGCCGTATACCGTTGCAACCGAAGATCAGCGTCTGGCCAGCGACTCCCACTTCCGTGACGACACCCTGTGGCGGCTGGTACGTGTGGATGTGCAGACCCTGGAACGGACATTTATCACCTCCGAACTGGCATTGCGGCAGATTATGCCCAACCCGGAGGGCACTGCACTGGCCCTGAGCTATGCGCTGCACCAGGGCCCGGGTCAGTTTGCGGGTGATACCTATATGCAGCCGCAGGAAAATGCGCTGCTGATGTTGCGTGAATCAGTTCCGCCGGCGTCGCTTGCGTCCCTGCCGGCGGGTGAACTGGTGGGCTGGAGTGATACAGGTAGCTTGTTGCTGAGACGGGCCGAGGGCTTGCAGCAGATCGACCTGCGGAATACCGGCCTGCGGGCCAGTACATCGCAGCGATCAGATGCAGCAGTAAATGACCCGGTCAGTGAACCGGTAAATGAACCTGCGGGTAAGCCCGTCGGTGAGCCGGCAGTTGCGCCGGCAGATGCTACGTCCAATGCACAAGCGGATGAGCCATTGGATGGGTCATCCATCGGGCGACCCAAAGCCATTGCCTGGCCGTTCAGCCACGCGGCACGCATCACCGCGCTGGCGGGTGACTGGCTGGCAGCCTCCGGTGCTGCGGGCGATGCTGCGTCTGCTTCCTTTATGGTGCCTCCGCCTGCAGCCGAGTATCTGAGCGTGGCTTCGCTGCGCAGCGGCAAGACCTGGCAGTTGATGCGGCCGCAGGATGGCCGCGAGATCCTGCAACTGGCCTGGCTGCCGGGCGGTGAACGGCTATTGGTGCATTCGCGCAGACTGGATACCCTGGCAGAGCAACTGATGGTCTGGTCACATGGCCAGTCAAGCGTGTTACTGGATGAGGATGCTCATATCAGCATGCTGGCAGTATCCGCGCCGCTGCATGAGCTGGTTTTTTCGCTGCAGCGCAGTGATCGGCCGGCTGATATCCACCACTTGAGCCTGGACGGCGGCCTGCTCCGTCCGGCGGGGCGTCTCAACAGCCATTTTGCCGGGCGGCAGTTCACCTCATCCCGGCTGGTCTCGGGCCACACGGCCGAGGGTGAACAATGGCGGGCTTTGCTCTATCTTCCCGCCGCGCAGTCAGCCGGAAAAGCAGACCAACAAGCCGCACAGCCGGTGCCGCTGGTGGCCACCGCCTACACCCGCCTGACCCAGCGCAAAAACGAGTTCAATGCCGAGGCGCAGATGCATACGGCACGTGGCATCGCGTTCATGCTGCCGGACGTGTATCCGCACAAAGCGGCGCTGCACCGGGCTTATGCAGCCGTTATTCCTGTGGCGCTGGCCGAGGTCAAGGCCCGCTTTGGTCTGCAGGGCAAGTCGGGGTTCTATGGCGGCAGCCTGGGGGGCTACGCCGGCCTGGTGTTGCTGACCCGCAGCCGCGCCCTTGATGCGGCCGTGTTGCGCGCGCCACCGTCCGAGTTTTCCATGAGCTGGGCCACTGGCAAGGACCGCGATGCGGATTTGCTGGAGTACCTGATGGGTAACACCACGCCGTGGCTGGCAGCCCAGGCTTACCGCGATGATTCACCGTTCTGGATGGCCGACCAGGTGAGCGCGCCCTTGCTGATCCTGCACGGCAGTGATGACGCCCAGGTGCCACTGGAGCAGGGTGAATGGATGTTCCAGGCCATCCGCCGCCTGGCCAAAGCACCGGTGGCGCTGCGCGTGTATCCGGGCGCGGATCACAGCATCGTGCGCGCCAACCGGGCTTACTACCTGGACTTCTACCAGCAGCTGTTCAGCTGGTGGGATGACTACCTGCTGGCCGCGACGGCCGGAGAAAAATGAACCTGGAGCAACAGCGCAGCCACGCACTGGAAGTGCACCAGGCCGGCGACCTGCAGCAGGCTGAAGCCCTCTACCGCGCGATACTGCGGGCGGCCCCGCACGACGGGCAGGCCTGGCATTACCTCGGCGTGCTACGCGGTCAGCAGGGCCGGCCCGCGGAAGTGGTGAGGTGTTGTGAACAGGCTGTGCGCAACGGTTACGCCGCTGCGGCGGTACACCGCAACCTGGGCCTGGCCCGGCTTGAACTGGGCCAGGACAACGCTGGGCTGCAGGCGCTGGCCGAAGCGCTGCGGCTGAACCCGGCGGATGCCGAACTGGCGCTGGACACGGCCGGCCTGCTGAGCAGCCGCGGGCGGGAAGCCGAGGCGCTGGCCATACTGCGCCAGGCCTGCGACGCCACGCCCGGCGATGACCGCCTGTGGACCGAGTTGGCGCAACTCGCCGCGCAACTGAATGACGGCGAGCTGGCCGAATCCGCATTCCGCCAGGCTGCGCAGCTCCAGCCTGACGAGGCGTCGTGCTGGCTCAACCTGGGCAGCGTGCAGCAGATGCGCGGCAATAACGACTCGGCCAGGCGCAACTACCTGCAAGCGCTGTCATTGAAACCCGGCTGGGATGCGGCCTGTTGGGCGCTGGCGCAGGTGATTAGCCTGCAAAGCGATGCTGAACTGGCGCAGTCCATTGTAAGTCGGGCGTCGTCTGTGCCCGGCGCTGATTCCGCGCCCATGCAGTTTGCGGCCGCCAAACTGCTGCATGACGCAGGCCAGGTTGAAGCAGCATTTGGTGCCTACCAGGCAGGTAACCGCCTGATCCGGGCCGGTTATGATTACGCGGTCGAGAAAGATATGGCCACCCTGAGCCGCCTGACGGAAGTGATGCGGCAGATGCCGGATGTGCCGGCTGGGCAGCCGGATGATGCCGCGCCGCGCCCGCTGTTCGTGGTGGGCCTGCCGCGCTCTGGTTCCACGCTGCTGGAGCAGATGCTGGCCCGGCATTCGGCGATTGACGCAGGGGGTGAAATCGTCTGGCTGCAACGTGATGTGCGCGATGCGCTGCGTACGGCCGGCTTGAACTACCCTGATGACCAACTAAAGCTCAGCGATGCGCAGTGCGGAGCCATTCGCCAACGTTATGGCGATGCTCTGCGGGCCAGGAGCAAGGGTGGTGCGATCATTACCGACAAGTTGCCGGCCAATTTTCTCTGTTTGCCGCTGATCAGGCGGCTGTTTCCAGGAGCATTGGTGCTGCACGCGCGCCGCGACCTGTTGCAGACCTGCTGGTCCTGTTACCGGCACCTGTTCACCGGCCGACAGCAGTTCGCCTATGAGTTGGAGGAGTTGGGCCGCTACGCCACATCGGTGCATGCATTTATGCACGCAGCGCAGCAGCGCTGGCCGGATCATGTGCTGGAAGTGAGTTATGAACGGCTGGTTGAACAGCCGCAACGGGTGCTGGGTGAGGTGCTGAACCGGCTGGGCCTGCACTGGGAAGAGCAGTGCCTGTTACCGCAAAACAGCACTGACGTGGTACTGACGGCCAGTGCAACGCAAGTGCGGCAAGGCCTGGCGCGCCAACCCTTTGCGGGCGCGGCGGCCTATCGAGCGTACTTGCAGCCGCTGGAATCGGCATTGCGGCTGGAAGCCTCCAGCCGCAACACCTCATCTGCTGATCAGAACGTGTAGCTGACCCGAACCCCGGTGGTCCGTGGACGGTTGGTGAAGAAGGCCAGGATATTGGTCACTTCGTTGATGGCGTCATTCTGCGCACGTTCATCCGTCAGGTTGTCGATAAAGAACTCAACCCGCCAGTTGTCGTTCATCACACCGGCGCGTACGTCCAGCACGGTGGAGCTTTCCAGGTGCACGTTGAACGGGTCACGCTCAGCGGCAATGCGCGTGTCCGAGTCACCGGTATACACCAGTGAGCCGCCCAGCGAAGCATCAAAGCCATTGAATGCCAGCCAGGTGTAGTCGGCTGAGAAACTGGCGGTCCATTCCGGTACGTTGTTGATCCTGTCGCCGTCACGCCCTTCGGTGGGCAGCGGTGGGTTGTTGAGCGGTGGTGCGTCTTCAGTCAGGCGCGCATCGGTGTAACCCACGGCGGCTACCAGGTCGAGGCCGGGAACCGGGCGGGCAAACAGCTCCAGCTCCAGTCCGTCAACCTTGGCCTGGCCGGCGTTGGTAAAGAACTCAACCCCGCCCAGTTCGCTGACGGTTTCCAGCTGAATGTCGGACCAGTCCAGCGAGTATGCGGTGGCGTTGAAGATCAGGCGGTCATTCAGCCAGCTGGATTTGATGCCGATTTCGTAATTCCACAGCTGGTCCGAGCCAAACGTTTCCGGGATGTCGAACAGGTCGCCGAATGCGTTCAGGTTCAGGCCACCGCGGCGGAAGCCTTCCGATGCGGTGGCATACACCATCACATCATCACTGATCTGGTAGGAGGTGTTGAACTTCAGGATGAAGCTGTCATCACTGCCTTCCTTGGTCGGCTCGGGACCCATTGGCGGGCCAAAGAACGGCACCACTGCGTTTTCATCGGTGACGAAATCAAACTCCGCGTAACGTGCGCCAGCGGTCAGGTCCCAGCGGTCGGTCAGGCTGAAGGTGACTTCACCAAACACCGCGGTTTCATCGAAACTGCGGTCGCGCAATACCGATAACACGCTGGGGCTGGACTCGTTGATGAGGCCGTTTTCATCCACGGTAAATACATTAGAAGCGGATTTCAGGTCTTCCTGTTGATGGTACAGGCCGCCAACGAACTGCACCCGGCCATTGAAATCGGAGCTGAAGCGGATTTCGTTGGACCAGATTTTGCGGTCTTCCGGGAACGACGAAATGGCCCGGATGGGTACGCCGAAGAACAGCAGGATAGGGGTTGAGTCAAAGTTGAACTCGATCTCGCGGTCATAAATGCTGGTGGTTGCAACCAGCGAACCGAAATCCATTTGATAATCCGCCACCAGGGAGAAAATCTTCGGGTCGTCCCTGCGCGAGTTGCGCGTGAAATCGGTAACCTGCAGTTCATCGGTGACTGAAAACGGCGTTTCACCCGGGAATACCAGCGCATCATCGCCCACCCGGTTATACCGCACGCCGTCGCCAATGTCCTGGTTCTGCACCATGGCAGTAGCTGTCAGGGTCAGGTTCTCGGTGGCGTTCAGGGTAGCGATAATGCGGCCGCCCACGGTCTCTTCGTCATTAATGTTGTTGGTGCCCAGCCGGATGTTGTCGATGAATCCGCTGTTGTCCACCGACCAGGCGGCCATACGAATACCGAATACGTCTTCAACGATGGGCACATTGACGTGAGCATGCGCGGTGTAATTGCTGCCGCCGCGTTTGGTTGAGCCGTACTCGAGTTCGGCCGAAGCGGACCACTCATTCAGGTTGGGCTTGGCGGAAATGATGCGGATGGTGCCACCCAGCGCGCTGGCGCCGTACAGTGTGCCCTGTGGTCCACGCAGCACCTCGATGCGCTCCAGGTCAAACAGCTTGAAATCAACGTTGCGGCCGCCGCCTTCACCGTCGTTGAACGCGGTGATGTTTGTTTCATCAAAATACACGGCCGTGGTGGCGGCACCAGTGGACACCAGCCCGCGTGTGATGATGGTTTTCTCACCTGGGCCCAGGTCCTTGAACGTCACGCCGGGCACAAACCCCACCCAGTCGGCGAAATCCTGCACACCCTGGTTCTCGAGATCATCGCCTGTCAGGGCGCGGATACTGCCCGCCACATCCTGCAGAAACTGGTTGCCCCGCTTGCTGGCGGTTACCACCACTTCTTCCAGCAGGCCCTGATTGTCATTTGGTTCGCTCTGGGCCAGCGCAGCTGCCGGTACCAGCAGTGCCAGTGAGGTGGCGCCGATCAACATGGGGACCTGGCCGGATCGCGTGACAGAATTTACGGTGTCACGGTACAAAGCGCTGCGTACAGCGCGGGTGATGCGTTTTCTCATGCCTGTTTCCTTATGGGAAGTATTGAGTGGGTAATCTTGACCGCAAATGGATCGTTGTGCGTTGTCCCCGGAGTTCAGCACGCTTCACCACGCCGCAAGCAGCCTGTCATCGTAAGTAGTGGATTATGGTGAGTCAACGAACTGTTTTGGGTAATGACCCTAGGGTAAGGGCAGGCAGACTGTCGTTGCGGTAAAAAAATGCAGGGTCCGCCCAGGCAATTCATTGTATGCTGGGTGGCAAGCTAAATTTCAGCGTAATCAAGGAGTAAGGTCTATGGGATTTTTCACCTGGATTGGCTTTGGCTTCGTGGCTGGCGCACTCGCCAAGATGCTTATGCCCGGCAAGGACCCGGGCGGGTTTATCGTGACCATTCTGATCGGCATCGCTGGCGCGCTGGTCGGGGGTTACCTCGGTACCCGCCTCGGCTTTGGCACCGTCACGGGTTTCAATTTGGGCAGCTTCATTACCGCGATCGCCGGCGCCGTATTGTTGCTGTGGCTGTATCGCCTGATGAGGAAATAGCGCGCCCACGCTTGCTGCCGGGGCCCTGCCCTGGCCCCGTGCCTGGTTCTGTAGTTGCGGAAATTAGTTGCGTTTACGCAGGCCAGGCGCACATGCAAGTAATAAAAACCGGACCGGCCCGGTCTGCAGGTACTACACGTCCATCAATGCGGTACACCACATGAAAATCACCTCCATTGCACTATCGTATGTTCTGCTGGCATTGGCCGCTGGCAGTACGGCCCAGGCGGCCGAGACCATCGACACATTGCTTGACCAGGCCATGGCCGGTGCGCACCGCAGCGCCGGCGACCGCGCCCGCGACATCTACCGCCACACGAAGGAAACCCTGATGTTTTTTGGCCTGGAGCCTGACATGAGTGTGGTGGAAATCTGGCCCAGTGCTGGCTGGTATACAGCGATCCTGGCGCCGGCATTGAAGCCCCACGGTGTGTTGTATGCCGCGGGGTTTGCCATGACAGCGCAGCGGACACCGGATTGGCGCGAGGACGTGCAGACGGATTTCGCGACGATGCTCGAAAGCAATCCCCAGGCGTATGACCATGTGGTTGTGACCGAACTTTCAGTACCCGAGCGCACCACCATTGCGCCGCCAGGCAGGGCCGACCTGGTGGTGACGTTCCGCAATGTGCACAACTGGATGAACGGTGACTATGCCGCGGACATGTTCCGTATCATGGCGCGCGCACTGAAACCCGGTGGAGTGCTGGGCGTGGTTGAGCACCGCGCCAATCCCGCAACCACTATCGATGAGATGAAGCAATCGGGCTACGTAACTGAAGCCTACGTTATTGCACTGGCCGAGGAAGCCGGCCTGGTTCTGGAAGCACGGTCTGAAATCAATGCCAACCCACGTGACAGCAAGCAGCACCCGGCCGGGGTCTGGTCGCTGCCGCCTTCATTGCGCTATTGCCGCAGTCTGCCCGAAGGTGCGCAGCAGGAAAGCTGTCAGGCGGATTACACAGCGATTGGCGAATCGGACCGGATGACACTGCGTTTTCGCAAGCGCTGAAAGCTGGTGCTTACGCAGCCCGGGTTATTGCCATGGCTGCGATTTTGGAATCACACAGGCTGATTTCAACCAGCGTCTGACAGGCAATACCCTTCAGCGGTTGATTTCGGCGAAAAGTGAACGAATATTTGAATATTCTTAAATTGACCTGCAGCAAGGCACCCATGGCATGAGCAAATCTGATACCTATACCCCACCCAAAGTCTGGCAGTGGGATACCGCCAGCGGCGGAAAATTCGCCCACATCAACCGGCCCATCGCCGGGCACATTCATGAAGCAGAGCTGCCGCAAGGCAAGCACCCCTTGCAGCTCTACTCGCTGGCCACGCCCAACGGCGTGAAAGTGACCGTGATGCTGGAAGAACTGGTGGAACTGGGCGTTAAGGAGGCAGAGTACGATGCCTGGCTGATCGACATCTCCGAAGGCGATCAGTTCGGCAGCGGCTTTGTCGCGATCAACCCGAATTCAAAAATCCCAGCCCTGCTGGACCGCAGCACCACGCCGCCGACCCGCGTGTTTGAATCCGGCGCCATCCTGCTGTATCTGGCGGAGAAGTTTGGTCACTTCCTGCCTGCTGAGTTGCCGGCGCGCTCTGAAACGCTTTCCTGGTTGATGTGGCAAATGGGCAGCGCACCTTTCCTGGGCGGTGGTTTTGGGCATTTTTATGCCTATGCGCCGGAGAAGTACGAATACCCGATCAACCGCTACGCCATGGAGGTCAAGCGTCAGCTGGACGTGCTGGATCGCCACCTGTCAACGCGACGTTATCTGAGCGGTGATGAGTACACCGTGGCCGATATCGCCACCTTCCCATGGTATGGCTCTCTGGTGCTGCACGACATTTATGAGGCCTCGGAATTCCTCGAAGTGGACGGCTACACCCACGTGGTGCGCTGGGCCCAGGAAATCGACCAGCGCCCCGCAGTGCAGCGCGGCCGCCGCGTTAACCGTACCTGGGGCGACGAAGCAAGCCGCATGCCGGAGCGTCACGGCCCCGAAGACTTCACCTGAAAGTATGGGGTCAGAGTCAAGTGCCAGAGTAAACCGGGTTCACTCTGGCACTTGACTCTGACCCCGGGTTTGCTGACCCCGGGGTGACCCGGGTTAGGTGTCGTCAGGGCCCAGCAGCATATCCGCCGTGCGCCGGGCGATGGCGAGTGAAGCAGTCAGCCCGGGGGACTCGATGCCAAACAGGTTTACCAGGCCGGCGATGCCGTGGCTGGATGGTCCCTGCATGATGAAGTCGCCGGGGGCGTCTCCGGGGCCGCTGACTTTGGGGCGGATGCCGGTGTAGGCCGGCTGCAGGCGGCCCGCTTCAACAGCGGGGTAGTAGCGGCGTATGGCATTGGCGAACTCTTCTTCTCCCCCGGTATCGAACCGATAATCCACGCTATCCACCCAGCAGTTGTCCGGACCAAAGCGGACTTCACCGGCCAGGTCACAGGTGGCGTGTATGCCCAGGCCCTCGGCAGTAGCCACGGGATACACCAGTGTGCTGAACGGCGGTTGGCCGCTGTAGCTGTAATAGTGGCCCTTGGAATAATACGTCTGCGGCAGGTCGGCATCCGGTAAGCCATGCATACGCGCGGCAAGTTCCGAGGCCCACAGGCCGGTCGCATTCACCATCATATTGCACCGCATCGCCTGGCCGGATCCGGCTTCAAATGTGATTGCGCCGGGGCTGTGGCACAAGTCAATGGACTCCACCCGGCTGCGCAGCACCACCGTACCGTTGGCGGACTCAATATCCGCCTGCAAGGCCTGCAGATACGCGTGCGAATCAATAATGCCGGTGCCGGGCGACCAAAGGGCAGCCATGCACTGCACTTCAGGTTCCCGAGCCTTGGCTTCGCGGGCATCAAGCCAGTGCAGGTTGCCCACGCCGTTATTCCGTGCGCAATGCAGGTAATCCCGCAGCGCCGCGTGTTCACTCTCCCGGGTGGCGACAATCATTTTGCCGATGCGCCTGAACGGCACCCGGCGCGCTTCACAGTAGCGGTACAGCAAGTGCTTGCCGGCCACACACAGCTGCGCTTTAAGCGAGTGCTGCGGGTAGTAAATGCCGGCGTGTATCACTTCGGAATTACGGCTGCTGGTGTGCGCTCCCACCCGGTCTTCGGCTTCCAGCACCACCACCTCGCGGCCAAGCAGCGCCAGTTCCCGCGCCACCGCCAGCCCGATCACCCCGGCCCCCACCACCACGCAATCTAGTCTCTCCACCGCAATCCCGTTATTGGCGATATTCGGGGTCAGAGTAAAAACCCCTCCCCGCTGGTTCACGCATGATATTTGGGGTCAGAGTAAAAACTCTTGCCCCGGCTGTTAACGCACTGTTCAACGGACAGAATTATGAGTTTTTACTCTGACCCCAAATATTATTTTGATCCCTCAGGTTTGGTGGGCAGGAAGCCTTTGCTGCGCAGCAGGGCGTCTACTTCGGCGTCGCGGCCACGGAAGGCGCGGTAGGCTTCGGCCGGATCCATGGCGTTGCGCGGGGCGAACAGGTATTTCACCAGTTTCTCCGCCAGCTCGGGGTCGTAGAAACCGCCGGGGGCTTCGGCGAAGGCCTCGGCTGCGTCAGCGGTCAGCACTTCGGCCCAGGTGTAGCCGTAATAACCGGCGGCGTAACTTTCACCCGAGAAAATATGCCCGAAATGGGTAGTGCGATGGCGCATCACCAGTTCCTCCGGCAGGCCCAGTTCGGCCAGGGTTTCGCGTTCGAATGCCTGCGGGTCCAGGCCTTCGGGGTCAGCGGTATGCAGCTTCATGTCGATCAGGGCCGAGGCCAGCGCTTCGGTGGTTTTAAAGCCTTCATTAAACGTCTTGGCGCGCTTGATCTTGGCGACCAGTTCGTCCGGAATGGGCTCGCCGGTCTTGTGATGCACCAGGTACTGGTTAATCACACGGTCGGTGGCCAGCCAGTTTTCCAGCAACTGCGACTGGAACTCGGTGTAATCCCGCAGCCCGGTGTTCAGCGTGGGATAAGCCACGTTGGCCGACAGGTAATGCAGTGCGTGGCCGAACTCGTGGAAGTAGGTCTCCGCATCATCCCAGGAAATCAGCACCGGCTGGCCGGGCGGGCCCTTGCTGAAATTGGAGTTATTCGACACCAGCGGTGTGATCTTGCCATCAATGGTTTGATGGCTGCGGTACGCTGTGGCCCAGGCGCCGGAGCGTTTGCCGGTGCGGGCGAAGGGATCGAGGTACCACAGGCCGATGTGTTCACCGCTTTCCCGGTCGGTTACTTCCCATACCTTCACATCGGGGTGGAAGACCGGCACCTGGCCATCCGGCACCGGCGTGAAATTGAAACCGAACAATTCGCCGGCCACCATAAACATGGCCTCGCGCAACTTGTCCAGCTGCAGGTATTGCTTCACTTCATTGGAGTCGAGGTCGTACTTCGCCTGGCGCACTTTCTCTGCGTAATAGCGGTAATCCCACGGCTTGATGGTAATGCCGGCACCTTCCGCGTCGGCAATCGCCTGCATGTCCGCCACTTCCTCGTGAACCCGCGCCACCGCAGCCGGCCATACCGCTTCCATCAGCTCCATCGCGGCTTCGGGCGTTTTGGCCATGCGGTTCTGCACCTGCCATTGGGCAAAATTGTCATAGCCCAGCAGTTCAGCGCGTTCATCGCGCAGTTTCAGAATCTCGGCAATGATCGCGTTGGTGTCGTTGACATCGCTGTTGTTGCCGCGGCTGTAGTAATTGCGCCAGACCTGCTCGCGCAGTTCGCGTTCATCGGAGTAAGTCAGAAACGGGTCCATCGAGGAACGGGTATTGGTGATCGCCCACTGGTCCGGTTTGCCGCGGTCAGCGGCAGCCTGTGCGGCGGCGGCAATGACCGAGGCCGGCAGCCCGCCCAGTTGATCGGCATTCAGCCAGGTGACATAACCTTCCTCATCGGCCAGTACCTTGTTGCCAAATTGCGTTTGCAGTTCAGCCAGGCGGCTGTTGATGGCGGCATAACGGTCCTTTTCCGCTCCTTCCAGCGTGGCGCCGTTGCTGGCGAAGGCGTCGTACACCTGCGCGGTCAGCCGCTGCTGGTCAGGCCGCAGGCTGGCGTATTCCTCGCCTTCAAAGACGGCCTTGATGCGCGAAAACAAAGCGGCATTCTGGCGGACTTTGGAATAGTAATCAGCCAGCCGGGGGGCGAGTTTTTCCTGCACTTCGCGAAACTCGGGTGAGGACAGGTTGCTGCTCCAGATGCCGTAAAACGCCAGCACACGCTCCAGTTCGACACTGGCGGATTCCATCGCCACCAGCGTGTTGTCAAAAGTGGGCGCGGCGGCCTGGCTGGCAATAGTTTCCAGCGCCGCCAGGCTGTTTTGCATGGCGGTTTCCATGGCCGGTTCAAGGTCGGCCAGCTTCATCTGGTCGAAGGGCGGTACGCCGCCATAGGGTCCGGTCCATTCAGCCAGCAGGCTATTGCCAGAGCCCTGTACTGGTGCAGGCGATGAGGCGGGTGTCTGTTGCGTGGTCACGTCTTCAGCAGCCGGTACTTCGGCGGGCTCCGGGGTGGAAGGGTCGCAGGCATTGAGCAATGCGAGCAGCGCCAGGCCGGACAGAATCAACTTGAATGTATGCATAAATCACAACGCTCATAATTGGCGCGCAACGGCCGGTACGGCCTGCTGCGCGGTGGATATTGGGGTTTGCGGGACAGGCCGGATTCACTCGGGCCGCTGGGCATCCCGTTTGGCCTTGAATTCGGTACCTTCTTTCCATTCTGGCCAATCCGTGCTGTTGGCGACGTCCAGGCCGGTTTTGAAGTACATGTTCATATCTTCCATGGCGCCACTGACTTCCCAGCTCAGGTCGTACTCATCAGAAACACGATGGTAATGGTCGGTGGTGTATTCCAGCGACTTTTCCATGCCATAGGCGACGCCGCGTTCACGGTCGTCATAGCCGCCGGAAGGATAAATCATCGGTACGCCTTCCTTGGCCAGCTCGAAGTGATCCGAGCGGTAGTAATAACCTTTCTCCGCTTCACGGTCGCCTTCCACCACCCGTTCCTGGGCGGCAGCGGCAGCGGCCAGGTAATCGTCGAGATCACTCATGCCCAGACCCACCACGGTGATGTCACGGGTGGAGCCGAAGTTGTTCATGCCGTCCATGTTCAGGCCGCCCACGGTCTGCTCCAGCGGAAACAGCGGATTCAAGGCGTAATAGAGCGAACCCAGCAGGCCCTGTTCCTCGGCAGTAACTGACAGGAACAGTACGCTGCGCCGTGGCGCCTGTGGCAGGGCCGCATAGGCCTTGGCCAGCTCCAGCAGGGCAGCCGTGCCACTGGCGTTGTCCAGCGCGCCGTTGTAAATCTGGTCGCCTTCCAGCTTGGGGTCGGTGCCGAGGTGGTCCCAGTGGGCCATGTAGACAAACACTTCATCCGGCGCTTCACTACCGCGCAACAGCGCCGCGACGTTTTTCGACACCAGGCTTTCAGTCGCGTTTTCCAGTGCAACCGAGGCACGCAGGTTCATCGGTACGGCTTTAAAGCCGGCTTGTTTGGCCTGTTCGTACATCTCCGCCAGGTCGAGGCCGGCCTTGGTGAACACGGCCTGAGCGTTCTCGTGGGTCAGCCAGCCCTCGATGGCGGCCAGCCCGGCGCCTTTATCCGGCCGCACCATGTCGAATTGCGGGCCGGTCCAGCTGTTCATTACCGTGGGCCAGCCGTAGGCGGCAGGCAGGGTGTCGTGCACAATCAAGGCGCCGGCCGCGCCCTGGCGCGCCGCCTCGTCGAACTTGTAGTCCCAGCGGCCGTAATAAGTCATGGCATTGCCATTGAACAGTTGCGGGTCCTGCGTGGCATAGCCCGGGTCATTCACCAGTATGACCACGGTTTTGCCCGTGACATCCACGTCTGCGTAATCATTCCAGTTGTATTCCGGCGCATTGATGCCGTAGCCGACGAACACCAGTTCGGATGCGTCAATGGCCACTTCGGGCACCTGCTGGCGGCTCCACACCACTTGCCCGGTGGCATATTCCAGCGCCAGGTCTTCACCGCTGCCGCCACTGATCACGAGATCGGGTGAGTTACGCACTTCCACCCATGTCAGCGGTACATCCTGGGTGTAGCTGTCGCCATTGCCCGGCTCCAGCCCCAGCTTCCTGAAGTGTTCCACCAGGTAATTAACGGTAAGCTCTTCACCGGGCGAACCCGGCGCGCGGCCGCCGAACTCATCGGAAGCCAGGATTTCAATATGGCGCCGGTAGTCAGCCTCGTTCATGACTTCAGCCGCGATCTCCAGCGGATCAGTGCTGGCGGGCGCTGCGTCGTTACTGTCTGCACTGGCAGCATCGTCGGCCGGTGCTGCCGGCGCGGTGTTGGTGGCATCTTCCGGCTGGCAAGCCGTCAAGCCGCCCAGCGTCAACAGGCTAACCAGTACCAACAGCCCGGCCCGAGTCAACAGGCCTGCACATACCTGTGAAGCGTCGCCGAGCCGCGGTCTGTCGGTGGTTGTTCTCAAACTATCTGATGTCATGAAAAATTCCTGTTCAATGAATAGGTGTGGCATACGGCCTGGACGCTCCGGACGGAATCAAACAGGCCCGGAGTTGGCCTGGCGCGGATGATTGGGCCAGAGTATACCGTGTACCCGCCAGCCACATCTGCCAAATGGCACAGCGACGAAGCGGATGGCAGATCAGCGATAGCGGTCGTTGAGACCCTGGCCGGAGAGTATCAGCGGGACGATCTTCTGCAGCCGGCGGTTGCGCGTGGATTCACGCCGGGCATCGCCGATAAATTCGGCATATTCCCGCTGCCTGGAATCGCTAAGGGCGGCATACGCGGCGGCCAGGTCGGGTTGGGCAGAAAACGCCTGGCTCAATTCATCGGGTAACTGGGTGCCTGCTCCGTTGAGCTTGCGCTTTTCCACCTCGCGGCCAGCATGCTGGTTGGCCATGGCTTCCTTTACATAACGTTTGACCAGTGCTTTATCGATTTTGTCGTCTGCTGCAAAGCGCCATTGCCGCTGCGCGCGGGTTTTGCCGTGCTGGGCGTTGATCAGCTTGCCTTCAGGGTCGTCCAGCAAGGCACCCTGGATAAACCACAGCGCGGCATGATGTTTGAACGCGGCCAGCCCCACCACGTTCTTTCCGTCCAGGGTATAGGTAGGAATACCCCATTTGATGGTCTCGACCAGACCGCAGGACTGCAACACGCCACGCAAGGTGGAAAGTGTGCTCGCCCATTCAGGATGTTTTTCCACGTACTCATCAAACGAACTGACTTTCTGCATCAGCAGCCTCCGAATCAACCGAAGCCCATGGATTCTCCCAGGTAAAGACTCATGACCAAAAAAATAGCAGCGAGTGCGAACAGTTTCAATAGTAATGGCGTGATAAAGCGCACCCAGGCACCGTATGGAATCTTGCCCAGCGCCAACGCACCCATCACCAGCGCACTGGTGGGGATTACCATGTTGGTGAAACCATCGCCAAACTGGTAAGCCAGCACAGCTGATTGCTGCGGCACCCCGGTCAGCGTGGCCAGTGGCGACATGATGGGCATGGTGACAAAAGCCTGGCCGCTGCCGGAAGGTATAAAGAAGTTACAGATGGTCTGTACCAGCAGCATACCCAGCACCGAGGCTTCGGCACCCAGGTCGACCAGCAGGCCGGCGATGGAATTGATGATGGTGTCGATGATCTGCGCGTCTGACAGCACCACCTCAATGGACCGTGCCACGCCAATCAGCAAGGCGGCCGCGGTCATCTCCGCACAGCCTTCGATAAATGTGCGGCTGGTCTCGCCCGCGGGAATGCGCGCGATCAGCGCGGTCAGAATGCCAATGCCCAGGAACACCGCACTGAGTTCATTGATGTACCAGCCATAGCGGTTCACCCCCCAGACAAAGCCCACCACGGCCGCAATAAACACCGCCACGATGGCGATGCGCTGGGGGTTAAACGCCACGTCACGCGGCAGATCGAAACCCTTGCTGTAGTCCACATCGGCCACCAGGCTGGCCTGCGGGTCGGCCTGTACCCGCCGTGCATAGCGGTAGATGTGATGAAACGCCACGGCCAGGAAGGCCAGCATCATCAGCAAACGCACCGCCCAGCCGGAGGTCAGTGGAACGCCGGCGATGTTTTGCGCGATGATCACGCCAAACGGGTTGATGCCGGCTGAAGCCCAGCCGATACCGTAGGGTACCCATACCAACGCCATGGCTACGATGGCATCCATGCGCATGGCCAGGCACATGGTCACCAGGATGGGTACCAGGGGCACATATTCCTCACCCATGCCGATGGTGTATGCGCCCAGGCTGAACAGCAGCAGGCAGCCGGCAATCAATATCCACGGCCGGCCACCCAGGCGGGACACCGCACGGTGCAGCGCGGCGTCGATGGCGCCACTTCGCCGTAGCAGCGCGATCACCCCGCCAGCGATAAACACCAGAAAGATGATGTCATGCGCGGCGCTCAGACCCTTGGGAATGGCTTCCAGAAAATACCAGGGTGTCACTTCAACCTGTTCCTCCGCGGTGGCCGGCTGATAGCTGTCGGCCACCACCATGGTGCGGTCGGGATTATTCGGATAGGGTTGGCGCTCATATGCGCCTTGCGGCACCAGGTAAACCAGCAGCTGTGCCAGTACCACGATGGAAAAAATTAGTACCAGCGAATCCACTGACCAACTGCGTTTTTTCATCTGCGCACTCCGGTGTAGTTTTCGGCCCAGTGTACAACCTGATGGCGTTTTGTGGCGCGCCGGCTGGCCGGGCCGCCGTTGGCCGGGTAACATCAACGCAGCCTGCAACACGCCGGTTCCACCCGTCACCTCAATCAACAGTTAACTTATGGCAATTCCCATCGTATTGGTTTTATCTGGTTGGCCGCGCAGCGGAAAATCCAGCATCGCCCGCTTCCTCGAAGCGGATCACGGATTTATCCGCGTGTGTTCGGATGACCTGCGCGAAGAGTATGGCATGGTGTGGGGAACCACCGACCGCCGCGAAGCCATGGTGAATCACGTCGTGCACCACCGGGCGCTGGAAGCGGTGATGATGGCGCGTAACGTGGTGATTGATACCACCGCGATGTTCCGTTCACAGCGCAGCCTGTTTTTTGATCTGAATGTCTATGCGCAAGGCAAGCTGTTGGCCATGCAGGCGCGCAAGTGGCTGGTGTCGCTGGATATCAGTGAAGCGGAATGGGAGCGGCGCCAGCAGGCGGCCGGCCGCAGCCAGCAACAGAACGCATTCTATTTGGAGAAGTTCCAGCCGGTGGAGGCCGATGAGCTGGCTACGGTGGAATGCCATTTGAGTTTTAGCAACAACACGGCTGCAGAACTCGCCTATATCAAGCAACAGCTGTCGCACCGCCTGGCGCTGCCGGCACCGCACCCGCCGGATTGAAGTTTGCCCGCGACTGGGTGCGGTTCGGCTTAACTCAGTTGATGTTCTATACTGAAGCCCTGTCGTAATCCTGTCGCGCGGCCGGCAATGTAATCAGGAAGGTGACTGGACATGCTTACTGGTGTGAGTGGGGAAACCATTGGCGATGTATTTGTTGTTGGGCCTCAAGGCAGGCTTGACGGTAACGGTGCCCTTGCCCTCGAAAAATTCCTCGGCTCTAACCCGGGCAATGCCAGCAAGCATGTGCTGTTCGATTTCTCGGGGCTGGATTACATTTCCAGCGCCGGTTTGCGGGTCATCCTGCTCACCGCCAAAAAACTACAGGCCGGTGCCGGTAAAGTGGCATTGTGTGCCCTGAATCAGGACATTCAGAAAGTTTTTGAGATGAGCGGATTCAACACGATAGTGGATATATCGCCGAGCCGGGAGTTGGCATTGTCTGATTTGTCAGCAGGTTCCTGAAGTCTTGTTCATCCCAGGGGGATTTCGCATTCCGCGGATTTCACCGCAATTGTTTCTGTACGCAGCCGTTTTATGGACTGTACTGCACACCAGCGCGTTCGCCATCACCAATCTGGACCAGGACTATCGCATCGGCTGGGATGCCCGCGAACCGTACCACTTCATAGATCGCCATGGCCACTATGAAGTGCTCGGTGGCATTGATATTGAATTGATGCGGCTGATCGCCGCGGATGCTGGCTTGAAAATGCGCTTCGTGCGCACCGGGTGGTCAGATAATCTCGGTGGCTTGCAGTCCGGTGAGTTGGACGTGGCCCTGGGCGCATTTATGGAAAACCAGCGGGCCAGTTATGCCTGGTTCACCGACAGCTACCGCAGCGAAAAGCAGATGCTGTTTTTCAGCCGGGACGACCACCCGCACTTTGCCCCTTCCTCCGTGGCGGAGTTATTGCAGATGGTTGAAGCCGAGCAATTTCGGCTGGGTATCGTCAGTGGGTTTTACTACGGGCCAGTATTGACGCCCGCTTTGCAAGAAAAAAGACTCGCCCGTTTGATTGTTAAGGCCAATGCCGAAACCCAGTTGCCCGGCTTGCTGATTGACGGCGATGCAGATGGCTTTATTGCTGACCGGCTGGTGGGGGTGGCTGCTGTTGAGCGTGCTGGCCTCTCGACCCGGATACAGGAGTATCCACTGGTGCTGCACGAGGCCGCGGTGCATGCCATGATCAGCCGCAAGAATCATGACGTGCAGGACGTAAACCGGTTCAATGAGTCACTGGCGCGCCTGAAGAACGATGGGCGTTACCAGGAAGTGGTGCGCCATCATACGGCGCCGATTCTGCTTTCCGCCGCATTGTCCGGGCGATGGTTCAGCATACTGGATATTATCGGAACCATCGCTTTTGCCATCTCCGGGGTGTTGATTGCCCGCAAGGAAAACTACAGCCTGTTAGGGGCCTTTGTGCTGGCTTCCCTGCCTGCAGTGGGGGGAGGCGTGGTGCGCGATCTGCTGGTCGGGCGCGAGCCCATTGCCATTATGGCTACCCCAATGTACCTGTACCTGGTGATATCAACTGTGCTGCTGGGATATCTGCTCAACTGGTTGTTGAAATTCGTGCGCGGACGATTCCTTTTCGTATTCGATCTGTCGGTATGGATCGTCCAGCTCAGCCGTTATGTGCTGCCGCGAAATGTGTTTGAGCTCTTTGATGCCATTGGTCTGGCGGCATTCACCATTACCGGAGTGGCCATAGCCAGCCAGTACCAGGCCGACCCCTTGCTTATCTGGGGACCGTTATTGGCCGCATTTACTGCCGCTGGTGGCGGCATCTTGCGCGATGTGTTCCGGGCGGATGCCCATAATCCGGCGCTGAAAGTGTCCTTTTACGCCGAAATAGCCATTGTGTGGGGCTTTCTGCTGTCACTCTTTCTGTATTTTCTGTCCGGGCAGGTCGGGGCCGACAGTGTACGTTTGGCGGTGGTGGTGACCGTAGTGGGCGCGTTTATTACCCGCATGGGTGTGGTTGTTGCACGGGTGCACAGTCCCCGTTTCTGAAGGATCACAGCGCCTTGCCTCCATGCGGGTCATCAAGCCGCAGAACGAAGAATCATTCCACGCCGACGATGGCGCCGCGCTGGCGGCGCTCCAGGTCCAGCAGGGTGCGTTTGCGGTCAGCACCCCAGCGGTAACCGCCCAGCTCACCGTTGCTGCGCAGCACCCGGTGACAGGGCACCAGCACCGCGATGCGGTTGGCGCCGCAGGCTGACGCGGCGGCCCGTACCGCCCTGGGCTGGTCAATGGCGGCAGCCACCTCACCGTAACTCACCACATCACCGTCTTTCACGCTGAGCAGAAAACGCCACACCTTGATCTGGAAAGCCGTGCCGCGCAGGTCCAGTGGCAGATCCGGCCGCGGAGCCTGCTCGGCCAGATGGTGTTCCAGCGCGGCCATCCACTCATCCAGCGGTTGTGCGGCGCTGCTGGGTGAGACCGTCAGTTCCGCGTTTGGAAACTCGGCTTTCAGTTGCTGCAACAAGGCGGCTTCGCTGTCACCGAACATGGCGAAACACAC
>JBFIHZ010000018.1:0-23637 GCA_041601535.1 Lysobacterales bacterium
GGTCTCTGACCAGGTTTGGCAAGTCAGTTTTTTGGAGTATGATCTGGGCTACTTTGATCGGGAGCAGGACCGGGTGGAACCCGGACCTAATCCATTCGTGCCGGGCAAAGTGTAAAGCATGTGTCCGGAATAAGGTGTAAATGATGTGATCAGAATGCACCCAACAGTCCTTGGTGCCCCGGGCAGGATTCGAACCTGCGACCTTCCGCTTAGGAGGCGGATGCTCTATCCAGCTGAGCTACCGGGGCCGGCAATTGACGCGGTGAATTCTAGCGGTTGAGGGAGCGGGCCGCCAGATCAAGCAGTTGATCGGTGATTATCGACTGGCGCCAGCCGCTAAACCGCTCCGGTACCGTTCCTTGAGTTTCGTACTCACGCAACAAGGCTTCCAGCAGCTTGCGCGAGGCCAGCAGCGCCGGGTCGATATTCAGTTCCTTTGCCTTTTTGGCCACGGCGTTGCGCATCGCATCCAGCAGTTTCTTTTGACGAGTATCCAGCGCCTCAACCTGCTCGATGGGGCCGTTTGCCTGGCGGTTTTGCGCTACCAGTTCCAGTACTTTGGCGCCGTGGCGTTCCAGGTCCCTGGGGTGAAGGCCATCAATATTCTTCAGGTCATCCAGCGATTCCGGCTGGCGCTGCGCGATCTGCATCAATACCGGGTCCTTCAACACAAAGCCGCGGGCCAGGTTCTTGTCCATGGCTGTTTGTTCCCGCCACGCGGCAAGAGCACGCAGGGTATGTGCCGCAGAGGTATCCAGCCGGTTCAGGCCTTTGAAACGCAAGTAGGCCGAGGAGGGATCGCTTTCCTCGCGGCAGTTGTCGAGCATGCGGTTGATTTCTTCGCCCAACCATTCCCAGCGGCCCATCTGCTCCAGTTCGGCCTGCAGTTGTTGCAGCATCAGCGGCAGAAAAACCACGTCAACCGCCGCATAATGCAGCTGTTCCGGGCGCAGCGGGCGGCGGATCCAGTTGGAACGCGTCTGGCCCTTGTCCACTTCAAAGCCGAACATCCACTTGACCGCGTTGTGGTAGCTCATCTGCAGGGGCTGGCCCAGCATGGCGCAGGCGATCTGCGTGTCTACCATCGGATCCGGGACCACGCCGAGTGTATGCAACAGCACTTCCAGGTCTTCTGATGCGCTGTGCAGTATTTTTACCCGGCCAGCATTACTGAACAGGTGCTTTAGCGGCTGCAGCTGTGGGTTGCGGATCGGGTCGATCAGCCAGCTGGTCTGGCCGTCAGACACCTGCACCAGGCCCAGTTCAGCCCGATAGGTGCGTTCTCGCAGAAACTCCGTGTCTATGCCCAGCGCGGGGCATTGCGACCAGATTTCCGCGGCTTCTGCCAGCTGACTCTCCGTTTCCACCAGTTGCGGGTTTTCGGCGGCTTGCAGGGCGGTGCGTGTGGCGCTGGCATTGATCATGGTGTTTGGTAAAAATTCATTTTAAAATATAAGCTTAGGGTAGTTTGGGTGCGTTCAGGCCAATGTTCTGGACAACTTGTTGTTAGCCCGGTTCTGGGGTAAGGTGACCGCCGAATGGATGGGCATTCCGGCACGGTCAGGCTTTCATAATCGTGCGAATGTTACAGGCAAGGGACGTTGCATGCACACAGCTGTTTGGGTGGTTACCGGAATGTTTTTCCATAATTTGAAAGCCGCCGGATATTTTATGGTACGCGAAGTGGCCAGGGTTGTGTTTCCGGCCGCGCTTGCGGGCACCTTGATGATGCTTGTCTCGACATCTGTTTTGCTGGCCCAGCCTCTGTCCAACTTCCCCGATGACAACCTTGGCGGTGAAAACCTTGAGCCTGCCGCGGGCCAGTCAGAACCCACCACTCCTGCCGGCGGTGAATCCGCTGCGCCACCCAGCCGACGCATTCAGCGCCTGGGAGACGTGTTGAGTGAAAACGAGTATGAACTGGAACTGACGGTGCCGCAGGGCGTGGGCAGCCTGCCCAATGCAGCGCACCTGCCCGATGCAGAGCAACAAAAACAGCTGCAGTCCCTGCTCAGCCAGTTGGCCGATGAACCCGGCAACAAAGCCACCTTGCGCCGCCTGGATGCCTTGCTGCTGGATGTGATGCGCCAGGCCAATGCAGCCATTGACAGCAATAATCCCGAACTGGCGCGGCAATTGCTGGGGGTGGTTCAGGCGGTAAATCCCGGTCATTCACAAATTGCCCCGTCGCTGCAGCGCCTGCAGCAACTGGGGGAAATCGAGGGCCAGTTGCAGGCGGCGCGCAAGGCATTCGAAGAGGGCCGGGTTGATGAGCCTGAGGGCAATAACGCCTGGCATTTCTATCGCCAGGTATTGGAGCAGGCACCTGACAACGAAGCCGCGCTGCTGGGCCTGGTCGCGGTCCAGCAGGATCTGATTACCCGCGCCAAGGAGTTTGCCCACGAATCGGACTTTGATTCCGCCGACCGTTTGCTGGAAGACGCGGCGCTGGTGCGAGAAGACCAGCAAGCGGTGGAGCAGGCGCAGCATGAAATTGATGAGTTGAAGCGCAGCCAGGCGGAGTCGATGGAAACCCGCGCCGTCATGGCGATGGATTCCGGCGATTTCGCCACGGCCGAACGCATCCTGATTGATCTGGTCGCCATGGGGGGCAGTTCACAGGCGGTCACCCAGTTGCGCCGGCGGCTGGAAGAAGCCCGGGTATATGGCGGATTCAAGCCCGGCCAGAAAATCCGCGACCACTTTCTGACGGAAGGCATCTGGGCACCCGAATCGGTGGTCATCCTGGCGGGCAGTTTCATGATGGGTTCTTCCGCCGATGAAAAAGGCCGTGCGGAAAATGAAGGCCCGCAGCACCGGGTGACCTTCCGGCGCGGATTCGCCATTGGCCAGCGCGAAATTTCAGTCGAGGAATTCCGCATTTTCGTTCACAAAACCGGGTATAAAACCGATGCAGAGCGCAAGGGCTATTCCACCATCTATGATCAATATTCCGGCCGGCTGACCCGTAAAGATGATGTTGACTGGCAAATGGATTTTGAAGGCCGCACGGCCAAGCCGGAAGAACCGGTAATACACGTGTCGTGGAACGATGCGCAGGCCTACGTCGACTGGCTGGCCCGCGGCACCGGCAAACCATACCGCCTGCCATCCGAAGCCGAGTTTGAATATGCCTTGCGCGGCGGCCGCAGTACGCCTTACTGGTGGGGTAATGGCACGCCCGGCAACAAGGTGGAAAACATTACCGGTTCAGGCGACAGTTCGCGCAGCCGGCGCAGCTGGACGGTAGCATTTGAGGGCTATACCGACAGGTATTGGGGGCCGGCACCGGTTGCTTCGTTTGAGGCCAATCCTTTCGGCCTGTATGACATTGGCGGAAACGTTGGAGAATGGGTGCGCGACTGTTGGCATGATACCTATGTCCGTGCCCCGGTAGACGGCTCAGCCTGGGTCAACCCCGGGTGCGAACAACGCGTCATCCGCGGTGGTTACTGGGCCAGTGCCCCGGACCAGACCCGCTCGGCCTACCGCCTGTTCGCGCGGCAAAACCACCACGACGCACGCATCGGGTTCCGCATCGCCCGCGACCTGTGATCTGACCTGGGCCAGCAGCGCCCTGCGGCGCGGTCAGTCGCTTGATGGGCCGTTTTCCAGAGGTTCAGTGACTTCCACATGACCCTCTCCCAGCAAGGCATTGAGCATCAGTGCCAGCCGGCCGGCGGCCAGCGCAATGCGTTGCCGTGCGAGCTGCCAGGAGGCATCGGCAAACTCAAGGTCGATGCCGGAGCCTGGCGGATAGGCGCTGTTTTCAGCCAAACGATGTGATTCCATCAGCCACTCATCCACCCAGCCAGGGTTCCAGGCACCGGCCGTGGCCAGTGTCATATCAGCACGCGCCAGCGACACCAGTTCTTCCAGCGAGCCGGCGTAATGCGCGATCAGTGCATCGTCCCAGAAATCATGCAGGTCCATGGGCTTTCCGGCAAACACCACGTCGACCGTGTTACCACCGCGGTCGTCTGGGAAGCCGCAGTGCAATGGCTGATGCAAATCACCCGCCAGGTGGCACAGCCAGGCAAATGCCTGACCACGCCGCTGTTTGTCCAGCCGCAGGTCGCCCAGTTCCTGGGCGAATTTCTTGATCGACTCGCCCACGCACAGTCCCTCCCGGCAGTCACGCTGGCGGTCATAAGCGCTGGCGGCGCGCGGGATATTGACGTAGTGCCGCGGTGACGATGGAGCACCTTCATCAGTCTCGCGCCAGGCGTCGGGCCAGTTGCAGCGCTCCTTCAGACGTGCATGATCGGGCTCACCCAGCAAGTCCGTCAGCGCCGCGCGGGCCGTGTCATCGACCTGTTCGATGGCCAGTATGCCTACCGCCGAATGCCCGCTGGCTCCCCAGGCGAGGACCTCAGTGCTGCTGCACAGTGCCAGCAGCGTAGCGGACAGCAAGACCCCTGGCCGCAGTCTGCCGCCGATAAATGAGCTTCGGTTTGTGGCGCTACCTATCATGTTTCCTTTCCCTGGCGGTTCGGTTTGCCGGCAGTCTACCGGCAGCGCTTGCGATTGAATATACCGCAGTACGTTTACGGGCATTACCCGGGTAGGCTAGGATTCGGCCATGCCCTGATGAATTTGCTGGCCGCACCGCGGGCGCCAGGGGCGGGCCCGCGCGGAGTCCAACACCGATGAAATACACCCAGGATGTAGAAATTCACTATCCGACAACGGTAATACAGCGCCAGTTTGATGACGTGGACGACCTGAACCTGGAGCTGTTTCAGTTGCTGCAATCGCTGTCTGCGCGCTATGCGGACACGCCGCAGAACGCGGTGTCCTCAGGCTTGATCTCCACCCAGGGCGGCTATCAGACCGCCACCAACGTAAACCTGTTCACCCTGAAACAGGACGCCGTCGTGCGGTTCCGGGATGAGATGGTATTGCCGGCCGCCAAGGACTACCTTAAACGGGTGTTTGGTGAGCAGGCACAGCACTTCAATCCATGGCCCGACGGTTGGGCCAACCTGCTGCGCGAGGGGGACTGGCAGCGTCCGCATTTTCATCCCACCCACCGCAACGTGGTGTGCGGTGTGTATTACGTGCATATGCCGGATGACAAGCCGGAACCGCAGGGCAATATCGAATTTTTCAATCCGATCCAGGCCTCGGTCAACCACGGTTTCCCGTCTACCCGCCGTTTGCTGCCTCAAGCCGGGAAAATGATCCTGTTCCCGCCGTGGTATGTGCACTATGTTCATCCGTTTCGTGGGCCGGGTGAGCGCGCCATCATCGCATTTGACATCCTGGCGCAAAAGCCGGCCGGACTGGCCAACCGCTGAATCTCCCCCTCGCGTGCCGCAATCGGGCCCGCAGGGTCCATCAGAATGGTGCCGGAGGTCGGACTCGAACTGCGAATCCGCGGCACACAGCCGAGCGCAAGCGGCGGCGTTGACCGGATTCGAAGTGCTGCGTTGAGGTTTGGGTGGCGCACCCTGTCGGTGGGTCCACCTTCCATTATTCTGGTGGGCCCGCAGGGTCCATCAGAATGGTGCCGGAGGTCGGACTCGAACCGACACTCTGTTGCCAGAACCGGATTTTGAATCCGGCGCGTCTACCAGTTCCGCCACTCCGGCAGGGGTGGGGTATTACGAAGGCGCAAAGTATAGCCACCTGCCGTGCATCTGGCCAGTATTTTGCTGCGGAATGCATGCCTGTGTTGCTGCCCGGCCCAGGTCACCGGCAGATGAACGCCCGTCAGGCTGCGGCAGGGCAGCGGCTGCGGGGTTACAAGGACTGTACGTAAGCCGCTATGGCCGGTTTGAAGCGCGCGTAGTCCACCAGGAAGGCATCATGGCCCTGATCGGACGGCAGTGCCACCAGCCTGGCCTGTACGCCGTTGTGGGCCAGTGCGTCGGCCAGTTCACGTTGCTGGTGCAATGGGAACAGGATATCGGAATCCACGCCAATGATGCGTGCCGAGTGCAATTTCACCCTGGCCAGCGCCGCGGTCAGATCGTCGTGGCCTTCAGCGGCATTGAACCAGTCCATCGCGCGGGACAGGTACACGTACGAGCAGGGGTCGTATTGCCCGATAAACTTGCGCGCCGCATTTTCCAGGTAGGACTCCACCTTGTAGTTCATGCCGAACAGCTGGGGCTTGTAGCGGTTCTGCTGCTGGCGGCCAAACCGGCTGCGCCATTCGCGGGCCGAGCGATACGAGATCATGCCCAGCTTGCGCGCCATGCGCATGCCGTTTTCCGGCCAGCGGTCGCGCGTGTAATTGCCGTTGTTCCAGTCCGGGTCGGTCACCACCGCTTCACGTTGCAGCGAACGGATGGCAATACTGAACGGCTCAGCGCTGGCTGCGGTGGAAATCGCCAGGAAGTGCCGCGCACCGGCCGGATTCTGCACCAGCCAGGCCAGCGCACTCATGCCGCCCATGGACGGGCCGGCCAGCAGCTGGAGCTGTTCGATACCGAGGTGTTGCAGCACGTGCTGTGCCCCGGCCGCGATATCCCAGATGGTGGTTTCCGGAAAATCCAGCCGGTAGGGGCTGCCGGTCTGGGGGTTGATGCTGTCGGGACCGGTTGATCCTTTGCAACTGCCCAGCGAGTTGATGCACACCACGAACAGCTTGTTGCTGTCGATGGGCTTTCCCGGCCCGACTATAGGTTCCCACCAGCCTTCGCTGGGGTCCTGTTCACTGGACGCGGCGTGGGCACTGGGTGACAGGCCGGTGAGCAACATTACCGCATTCGAACGGTCGGCATTCAGCCTGCCCCAGGTTTCATACGCCAGAGTCACTTCCGGCAAACTGCCTCCGCGGTGAAAGCGGAAGGGTTGCCTGATGTGAAGGAACTGGGTTGCACTGCTCATGCGGTCTGCCTGGATGCCCGAATGTGCCGCACATGATACCGTGCAAGGCGCGCCTGCGCCTTATCGCGCCAGAAATATTTCGATATATGCTTATAGCCTGATGAAACACACCCCAGCCATGCGTTCAGCCGTCGTAGTCAGCAACCAGCAGCAGCCGCACCAGCGCCTGGCCGGGCTGGTACGGCGTCATCAGCAGCATGCCTGGAAGGGCGGGCACCACCAGGCCAGCCTGCAGGCCTTTGCCGAACTGCAGGCGCTGGTTACGCCAGCGGAGCGTGATGCACTGATCCTCGATTCAGGTTGTGGCACGGGTGAGAGTACCCGGCATATCGCTGCTGCGTTTCCGCAACACCTGGTGATTGGCATCGACCAGTCGGCGGCGCGGCTGGGCCGCCTCAAGGCAGCGGGCTTTCCGCATCGCGAGGACAATATGATCTGGCTGCGGGCCGAACTCGCCAGCCTGTGGCGCGCCATGCACCAGGCCGGCTGGCGGCTGCGCCGTCATTACCTGCTATACCCCAACCCGTGGCCCAAATCGGCCCAGCTGCAACGGCGCTGGCACGGACACCCGGTTTTTCCGCATCTGCTGGCGCTGGGTGGACGCCTGGAACTGCGCAGCAACTGGCGCATCTATGCCGAAGAGTTTGCGCTGGCCACACGGTTGGTGCTGGGGGAGGGCACGGGTCCGCCCCGGGCGGACTCCGCCGTCACCTTATCCACGGTGGCCGATGGCGCCATCACCTCGCCGTTTGAACGCAAGTACCGTGCCAGTGGCCACCGTCTGTACTGCGTGGTGGCGCAGCTGGATTCAGTCGCCTGAATTCGCCGGAATGCGGGTGAATTCGTGCAGCCCTTTCAGGCTGTTGTAAATAAAAGTCACCAGCTGCGCCGGGGTGATCCACACGGCACCCAGCGTATCGTCCCATTCCGCAGTCGGCTGCGCCGCTATGGCCTGTTCCAGCGTCTTGCCCTGGTCGATCAATGACTGCACCCGGTCGCGTGCGGCGACCAGGAAGTCACGGTATTTGGCCAGCTCGGCCGGGTTGGAAACCGGCCCATGACCGGGAATGATGCGGGTGTCCTCGTTGGCCAGCTCCAGCGCGCGTTCCACGCCGGCCAGCATGCCCTGTACGCTGCCGCCGCCGTCAAGGTCGATAAACGGATACAGGCCGTTGAAATACAGGTCGCCCATGTGGATGACGTTACTGACCGGGAAATGCACCAGCACGTCGCCGTCGGTGTGGCCATGCGGGATGTGATGCACGTTGGCGGATTCGCCGTTCAGGTGCAGGGTAAGGGTGTCGCTGAACGTCACCGTCGGCAGCGCGCTCAGTGGCCAGGCCTCGGTGGTGTTGTTCCAGAACTGGCTGAACTGGTCGGTGCTCATGCGCTGACGCACGTTGTCATGTGCCACGATCACCGCGCCGGTGGCGTTCAGTGCCGCGTTGGCGCCCACGTGGTCTCCGTGGTAATGGGTGTTGATGATGTAGCGGATGGGCCCATCACTGATGGCGCGAACCTGTTGCAACAGTTCGGCGGAAATATTCTCGAACTGGTCGTCAATAAGGTAGACACCTTCGGCACCGGCAGACACCCCTACGTTACCGCCGCGGCCAGTGATCATGGAAACCGTCGGGGATAGGGACGTGGTGCTGTATTCCACCGCGTTTTCCTGCGCGCTTGCGATGGACAACGGGGTGCAGACTGCACACAGCAGGCCTATCCACGGACGGGTCAGGGTGTGGTTTGTTCTGAACATTTCAGGTTCCTCGCTGCAAGGGGGTTGCTGGTTTCACGCCACCGGTTATGCGGCAGCCCGCATGCCCGGGCGGGTACCGCAGGCGGCTTACTCAATCTCCTGGTTGATCACCAGGGGGATGGCCGGCGGTACATTCTGGTCATCATCTGGCGGCGTGGTGCCGGTATCCAGTGTAACCCCTGCGCTTTGCCAATCGCCAGCCATGGCGGTGGGCTGGCCGAGCAGCGACAGGCGGGCCTGCACCGTGATCCGGCCGGCGCTGGATACCGGTCGTTGCGGCATCATGCTGTCGGCATTGCTGAAATGCAGCTGCAGCGGAAAGTCCGGCTGGTCAATGCGCTTGACACCCAGTGGCGGCCCACTTTGCTGGTCCGCTGCCCGCGCGATAAGGTACAGCACGGCGCCCGGCGGCACCGGTGGCGGTGAACCTCCCTCAGGGCCGTCCAGCTGGATGTGAAAGTCCACACCCGCCCAGTCACTGCCTTGCGTGGCTTGCGTTGCAGCGCCGGATGCGCTGTCTGGCATGGTTTCGCCGGGCAGCGGCATGGCTGCCCCGGTTGCGCCGGCCAGCCGGGCACGGGCCTCGCTGACCTGGGCCGTGACCAGCTGCTCGATCGGGTTGCCGGGCTCAAGCTGTTGCAATAAGTGCTGCCAGTGTTCCACCGCCTGGGCATCATCGCCAGCCTGTGCGGCGGCAATGCCCAGCAACCACAGCCCTTTCTGCAAACTGGCGTCCTGTTCCACCGCCGCCCGTAAACGCTCCATCATCGCCGCGGAAATGCGTGGATTGCCCGAGGCAAACAATTCGGCCTCGACCAGTTCAACCTGGATAGCAGGCTCCTGTGGCAGCAATTGTTCAGCTATCTGCAGGGCAGTCACCGCGTCATCGTAACGTTGCAACGTCTTGTAGCTGCGCCCCAGCAGCACCCAGCCTTCGGCATCGTCCGGCGATTCGGTCAGGCGTTCACGCAGTTGCCGGGTCAGCGCTTCCATGTCGGGCATGCCATCGGCCGTGGTGGGCAGGGCTTGCGGTAGGTCAAGGGCCTGTGGTGTGCCAACGCCGTCGTACAGCACATATCCGGCCAGCGGCATGGCCAGCACAGCCAGCGCCGCGGCGACGCGCGTGCCGGAACCGCCACGCAGCAAGGGCCACAGGGTAAAACCTGCGGCCAGCAGTAAAACCAGTACCGCTACTATCCAGAACACTAGTTGTTTAACTCCTCGTCTGTGCCGGCTGGCTCATCCGGCAAACTGGCGCGCCGCCGCACCGCCACGGCGACCACGGCGGCGCCCCCCAACAGCAGGATCAGCGGCATCAGCCATAAGGCCAGGGTATTGCCTTTGACCGGTGGCCGGTACAGCACGAACTCGCCATAGCGTTCCACCAGGAAAGTCTTGATCTCCGCATTGCTGCGGCCGGCCTGCAACATGTCATGGATTTCCACGCGCAGGTCGTGCGCCAGCGGCGCATCGGAATCGGCCAGGTTCTGGTTCTGGCAGACCAGGCAACGCAGTTCTTGGGTGAGTTGCTGGAAACGTGCTTCTTCATCCGCGCTGGCAAATTCCAGCGGTTCGTTGGCGGCGGCCGTGGTGGCCAGCAGCCACCCACCCAGCAACAGCGTGAGAAAAACCCTCATGGCCGTTGATCCGCGAGGCTTGGGGCGGCGGGTTCCAGCCGCGGCAGGATCTCATTTTCAATCGCTTCCGGGGTCAGCACACCAATCTGCTTGTAGAGGATTTCGCCGTTGGCACTAACCAGGAAAGATTCCGGAGCGGCGTACACGCCAAAATCAATAGCGGTGCGGCCGCTGAAATCGGCCAGTATCAATTCATACGGGTTGCCGAACTGGTCCAGCCAGGCCAGCGCGTCTTCCGGCGCGTCGCGGTAGTTGAGTCCAATCACGCGCAGCCGGCCGGACTCCGCCAGTTGGGTGATCAACGGGTGCTCCACGCGGCAGGACACGCACCAGCTGGCCCACACGTTTAACAGGAAGGGTTCGCCGATCAGGTCGCGGTGAGTGAATTCCAGGTCCGGGCGGCCCAGCAATGGCAGGCTGAATTCCGGCATCGGTTTGCCAATCAACGGCGAGGGCAGTTCGGATTTCTTGTCAGAGCGGGTCAGACCCACGGCCAGCAACACCCCCAGCAGAATGAACAAGGCCAGCGGTAACAGGCGTGAAATCATGTGGTCACCTCCTGTGTGGAGTGCGGCAGCGGATCACTGCTGCGCCGGGCCTGCCGGTAACGGGCGTCCGTGGCTGCCAGCAAGCCGCCGGCCATCATCATCAGGGCGCCCAGCCAGATAAAGCGGATAAACGGCTTGTGGTACAGCCGCACGGCCCAGGCACTGCCCTGTTCATCCAGCGGTTCGCCCAGTGAGATGTACACATCGCGGGTCAGGCCGGGATCGATAGCGGCCTCGGTCATGACCTGCCCGCCTTGCAGATAGCGGCGTTTTTGCGGATGCAGATCGGCCACTTTGGCGCCATCGCGATATACCAGGAAGTGTCCTTCATCGGCCACGAAGTTGGGGCCCTGCACGGCACGGGTTCCCTCGAAGCGGAACTCGTAGCCGGCCAGATCGAAGCGGTCACCCGCCGACATGCGCAAATGCTTTTCCTCGCTGATGGCGTTGGTCAGCCCGGCGCCCACCAGGAAAATGCCGATGCCCAGGTGGGCCAGCGTCATACCGGATTCGCTGCGCGTGGGCTTCAGGCGTGGCCAGTCGCGCAGCCGGCTGAGATAAAACCGCACGGTGGTGGTGATCAGCCACATGCTGCCGGCCACCGCGGACACGCCCCAGAAACCGGCACCCGGTATCAGCCAGGCGGCGGCTGCACCAGCCACTACCGCCAGTGCCGCAGGCAGCCACAGCTGCGAACTGATGCGGCCGAGGCGGTCATTGCGCCAGCGCGAGTAAAAACCCAGCGGCAGCAGCACAACCAGGGGAATCATCAACAGCGCAAACAGCGTGCCAAAGTACGGTGGGCCGACCGAAATCTTGCCTGCATCCAGTGCTTCCAGCAGCAATGGATACAAGGTTCCCAGCAAGACCATGGCTGCCATCACGGCCAGGATCAGGTTATTCAGTAACAGCAGGGTTTCACGCGACACGCCGCTGAATCGGGAGCCCTGGATCATACCCGGTGCGCGGATGGCGAACAGCAGCAACGAGCCCCCCACCACAATGATCAGATAGGTCAGGATGAACACGCCGCGCGTCGGGTCAGAGGCAAAGGCGTGCACCGAGGTCAATACGCCGGAACGCACCAGGAAAGTGCCGAGCAGGCTGAGCGAGAAGGCGGTAATGGCCAGTATCAGTGTCCAGTTACGGAATGCGCCGCGTTTTTCCGTGACGGCCTGGGAATGAATCAGCGCGGTACCCACCAGCCAGGGCATGAACGAGGCGTTTTCCACCGGATCCCAGAACCACCAGCCGCCCCAGCCCAGTTCGTAATAGGCCCACCAGCTGCCCAGTGCAATACCCAGGGTCAGGAAAGCCCATGCCACATGAGTCCACGGCCGCGACCAGCGTACCCAGTCACGGGTTACCTGTTTGCCCAGCAGAGCGGCAATGGCGAAAGCAAAGGCCACCGAAAACCCGACATAGCCCATGTAGAGCATGGGTGGATGGATGATCAGCCCGGGGTCCTGCAGCAAGGGGTTCAGATCCAGGCCCTCGGCGGCGGCCGGCAGCAGGCGGGCAAACGGGTTGGAGGTGTACAGCACAAACAGCAGGAAACCGGCGCTGATCCAGCCCAGCACCGCCAGCACGCGCGCGCGGAATGCGGCGGGCAATCCTCGGCTGAACAGCGCCACTGCGGCTGTCCAGGCCGACAGGATCAGCTGCCACAACAGCAAGGAGCCTTCGTGCGCTCCCCATACAGCGGAAAACCGGTAATGCAGGGGCAGGCGGGAATTGCTGTTGCGCGCAACGTATTCAACGGAAAAGTCCTGCACGATAAACGACCATGTCAGTATCGCGAAGGCGCCAGCCAGCAAGGCAAACTGCACCAGTGCCGCCCGTCCGCCAACCTGCATCAGGCGCGGGTTGCCGGTATGCGCCCCCAGCAGCGGCAGAATGCCCAGCAACAGCGCAACCAGCAGCGCGCCAAGTAACAGTATCTGGCCGATTTCAGCAATCATGAATCAGTCCCGGGTTTCGCTGACTGAGCCGCCCGCGCCCGGATGACCGGCCTTTTCCAGCGCATCGGCCACTTCCGGAGGCATATAGTTTTCATCATGCTTGGCCAGTACTTCGCTGGCCTGGAAATGACCGCTCTCATCCAGCGTGCCGCGGGCGATCACGCCCTGGCCTTCGCGGAACAGGTCCGGCAGTATGCCGACATAGCGCACCAGCATGTCTTCCAGGCCGTCGGTGACGGTAAATTCCACCGCCAGGCCGTTTTCAGACCGCTCAACACTGCCATTTTTTACCAGGCCACCCAGGCGGAACTGGCGGCCCGGTGGCATGTCCAGTGCGGCGATTTCGCTCGGGCTCTGGAAGTACAGCAGGTTTTGCTGCAGCGAATAGAACGCGATGGTGCTGGCCACACCCACGCCGGTGAGTATCAACAGAGCCGCGATCAGGCGGCGCTTGCGTGTCGGTGTCATGGTTGTTGTTTCCCGTCCTGCTGTAATGCTTTAAGCAGCTGTTTCTGCCTGACCAGCGGGGCCAGCGCGGTCCACAGCAGGATCACCGTGGTGATGCCGTAGGCCGACCAGATAAAAGGTGTGTGATCCATTCCCGGTTTACTCCTGTTCGCTTGCCTGCAAGGCCTGGCTGACCCAGCCTTTGCGGAAATCCTGTTGCAGCAGCAATACCCGCGCCCGTGTCAGCAGGGTTGCCGCAAAATAGAACTTGGTGGCGACCGCCATGATCAACAAGGGCCATAACATGCTCGGGTGTATGCTGCTGCCGGTTATGCCAATGCTGCTGCCCTGGTGCAGGGTATTCCACCACTGCACCGAGAAATGAATGATGGGCAGGTTGACCAGGCCTACCAGCGCCAGCAGGCTGGCTGCGCGGGCGGCTTTGCGCGGTTCATCAAACGCGCTGTATAAACCCATTACACCCAGGTACAGGAACAGCAGCACCAGCTCGCTGGTCAGGCGGGCATCCCATACCCAGTAGGCACCCCAGGTCGGGCGGCCCCATAACGCGCCGGTGACCAGCGCCGCCAGGGTAAAGGCGGCGCCGATGGGGGCGCAGCTGATGGACAGGATTTCCATCAGGCGGATACGCCATACCAGGGCGATAAACCCCATTACCGCCATGATTGCGTAGATCATCATCGACATCCACGCTGAAGGCACGTGGATATACATGATGCGATAACTTTCACCCTGCAGGTAATCCGGGGGTGCGCGAAACAGTCCCAGGTAAAGGCCAATGGCCGCGGTAATGCAAAACAGTACCCAGAAATACGGTATCAAACGCCCGGCAAACCGATAAAACCAGGGGGGTGAGCCCAGTTTGTGAATAAACAGAATCCACGGATTTTTGCGTGGTGTTGGCGTGATTGATGAATTCATATCCGGTTTGTTTGGCTGGTCGGGGTCAGTTTCCTGGGGTTTCGGTTCAGGCGGTGCCTGGCCTGCTTATGACAGGCTGATTTTCAATGCGGCGGCAGTGGCGAATGGCGCCAGGGTCAGGGACGCGATCAACCCGGCCGACAGCAGGCCAAGGAAGGCGCCGTACGGCAACCCATCCACGGCCGCCATTATACCCCCGGTAGCCATGATCAGCACCGGAACATACAGGGGAAACACCAGCAGGGACAGTAATTGCCCGCCACGCCGCAGGCTGATGGTCAAACCCACGCCAATCGACCCTACCAGGCTGAGAATGGGGGTGGCCAGCGCCAGGCTGGCCAGTAATACGCCCATGGCCTGCTCTGGCAGGTTCATCCACAGCCCCAGCAAGGGTGACAGCAGCACCAGTGGCAAGCCGGACACCAGCCAGTGCGCGGTGGTGTTGGCCAGCACGATCAGCGGCAACGGGTGGCCGCTGATCAGAAATTGTTCCAGGCTGCCGTCCTCGAAATCGGAACGGAACAGGCTGTCCAGCGAAATCACCGTGGCCAGCAGGGCGGCAATCCACACCACTCCCGGGGCGATACGCGCCAGCAGCACGGGGCCTGGCCCAATGCCCAGTGGGAACAGGCTGATCACCACCAGCGCGAAAATCACCGGAAACAGCAGTTCGCCGCGCCGGCGGAACGCCAGCAACAGATCGCGCCGTATCAGCGTAAAGAACATCCGTGCCGGGCTGGGGGCTGCAGCCGGCGGCGTCATATCGGCCGTTCTCCCGGCTGGAGTTGCAGGGACTGCTGTTGCGCTACTGCGGGCCGGTGTTCGCCATGGGTGGCCATCACGCAACTGCCGCCACCGGCAATATGATCAGCCAGCAACTGATCCACCAATGCCGTGCCTTCATGGTCCAGGTTGGAATAGGGCTCATCCAGCAGCCACAGTTCCGCCGTGCTGAACAGCAGCCGCGCCAGCGCGCAGCGTTTACGCTGGCCGGCGGACAGGTGGCGGGCCAGCTGGTGGCGCACGCGGTGCAGTCCGGTGCGCTGCACGGCCTGCGTGGCGGTGCATGCACGGGTGTCCACCCAGCCGGCCATAAACTGGCGGGTGAATTCCAGGTTTTCCAGTACGCTCAGGTCATCCTTGATGGCCAGCAAGTGGCCGACCCAGGCGAGCCGGTTGCCGTTTAAACTGACTTGACCGTGGGTGGGGGTCAGTACCCCGGCCAGCAGCCGGATCAGCGTGGTTTTGCCGCAGCCATTCGGCCCGGTAATAATCAGCAATTCGGCCCCGCCCAGCGTGAAATCCAGGGGCTGGAACACCGGCTGGAAATTTCGTTCGAAACTGAGATTGGCAACAGATAGCATCAGCTGGGTGGCAGGCGGCAAACAGACTGGCGATATGCTACGTGGCTGCCATCAGCAAGTCCATTGATGACGGCCGCGGCTGCCGGCGGAGAGGCCGGCTGACTGCCATATTTGCATGGTTTTGGTGTTATTCCCGGTCTTTTCAGTTCGAGCCGCTTTAAAGCAGGCTGCCCTGCCCAGAGGTATACTGACCGGCCCCGTACGTCCCCGCATGCAGTTGTGGAAACGCGTGATTCCCCGGACCTGGAATGGGAAGACCTGACACCCAGGTGCGGTCCGGTGGGATTAGCCAGCAGCATGGGTCCGATCAGCATGCGGGTGCCGACCCGGCAAGACTGATTGAAACCAAGAGAAAATTAACACCAGATTACGGAGAAAGAAGTTCATGGATGCATTTGATTTTGACCTGTTTGTGATTGGTGCCGGTTCCGGCGGTGTGCGGGCGGCCCGTATTGCAGCGGGTCACGGCGCGCGGGTGGGTATCTGCGAATCCAGCAGGGTCGGCGGAACCTGCGTGATCCGCGGTTGCGTTCCGAAAAAACTCCTGGTGCACGCAGCTCATTTTGCCGAGGACTTTGAAGATGCCGCTGGCTACGGCTGGACGGTGCCGCGCGCCAGTTTCAGCTGGCCTGATCTGATTGCCTACAAGGACCGCGAAATTGACCGACTGAACCAGGTGTACCTGAACTTGTTATCCGGCTCCGGAGTCACGCTGTATCAGCAACATGGCCGCTTTGAAGGCCCTCACCAGATTCGGCTTGGCGATGAGCTGGTGACAGCCCGTAATGTTCTGATTGCCACGGGGGGGCATCCCTGGGTGCCTGATATTCCGGGGATTGAACATGCCATTACCTCGGATGAAGCGTTTCACCTGGAACAACTTCCACAGCGCGTTATCGTGGTGGGTGGCGGCTTTATCGCGTGCGAGTTTGCCGGCATCTTCAATGGGCTGGGCTCTGCCGTAACCCAGGTATACCGGGGTGACGCGGTGCTGCGTGGATTCGACCAGGATGTCCGCCAGGCGGTGGGCCGGGAAATGAGCAAAAAGGGCATAGACCTGCTGCTGGACCGCACCATTGAACGCATTGACCGGCACGGTGACGAACTGGAAGTGGTGTTGGACAACGGCAACCGGCTGAGCGCCGACCAGGTCATGTACGCCACCGGCAGGGTGCCCAACGTACGTAAACTGGGCCTGGAAGAGGCAGGTGTCGAGCTGCATGCGGGGGGCTGGATCAGCGTGGACGAATACTCGCGCACCAACGTGGACCACATCTACGCGGTGGGGGATGTAACCAACCGCATCAACCTGACGCCGGTGGCCATTTACGAGGGCCATGCGGTGGCGGACAACCTGTTTGCCGGACAGAACCGCACGGTGGAGCATGAATTCGTTCCCTCGGCGGTGTTTTCCCAGCCACCGGTGGGTACCGTCGGCTTCAGCGAACAGGACGCCTGCCATCATTTTGGCGCACTGGAAGTGTACCGCTCAGAGTTTCGCCCGCTGAAGCACACGCTGTCAGGCCGGGAAGAAAAAACCCTGATGAAACTCATCGTAGCCAAAGACACTCAAAGGGTGGTGGGTATCCACATAGTAGGGCTGGATGCGCCTGAAATTGTTCAGGGCTTCGCAGTCGCGGTAAAATCCGGCCTGAGCAAGCAGCAGTTCGACGCCACCATAGGCATTCATCCGACCGCTGCTGAAGAGCTGGTGACCATGCGTAACCCGGTCACGGTATGGCCCAGGGAAGAGGTTGAGAGATGATTTCAGCACTGAAGCACGTCACGTACCGGCCGGCCGTACACATCATCCTGATGCTGACCATGCTGTGGGCAGCCAGCGCATGGTCACAGGCCGATAGGGGCGAAACGCACCGATACATTGTTGAATTCCGCGATGCGCCACTGGCCAGTTACGATGGCCGGCAGCTCACACTGGCGGCCGCCGCAGCGGACCAGGAGCGCCTGCAGGCTACCAGCCCGCTCAGTACCGGCGCACGCAAGCTGGATGTGCGCTCGCCCCAGTCCCAGGCTTACCTGGGCTACCTGCAACGCAGCCATGATGCCTTCAACCTGGAAGCCCGCCTGAAACTGGGGCGCAGTATCCAGGCCGTGCATCAATACCGTCACGCGCTGAATGGCATGGCACTGGACCTGACTGCCAGTGAGGCGGCCGAGCTGGCTGACCTGCCGCTGGTCAAATCCGTCACGCGCGATACCCGCCACCGCTTGCATACCGATGCTGGTCCGGAATGGATTGGCGCTGGTGAAATCTGGAGTGGCGCCAGTGGTTTTTCCGCCAAGCGTGGTGAAGGCGTGGTCATCGGGGTGATTGACTCCGGTATTAACTGGGATCACCCGTCGTTTGCCGATCCGGGCAATGATGGCTATAACCACGTAAACCCCAAAGGCTCGCAACTCGGCCTGTGCAGTGACATGGATGTACCCTGCAATGACAAGCTGATCGGGGTTTACGATTTCGTCGAAGATGACGCCTCCACCACCGATGTGGTCGAGGAAAACACCAAGGGCAAGGACAATTCCGGACACGGTAGCCACGTGGCCGCGACCGCGGCCGGCAATGTACTGAACGTGACCTTGAACGGCACGGCCAACACCACGCTGTCCGGCGTGGCGCCGCATGCCAACATCATCGCTTACCGCGTATGTTACGTCGGTGAACCGCCCGATCCGGATGGCGGTGGCTGCCTTGGGTCCGCGATCCTGTCGGCCATTGACCAGGCGGTGGCAGACGCGGTGGATGTGATCAATTATTCAATTGGCACCGATGCCTTCACGCCGTGGTCGCCCGGCAGTATTCCGGTGGCCTACCTGAACGCACGCAATGCCGGGATTTTTGTTGTCACCTCGGCAGGTAACGACGGCCCGAACGCGGGCACCATCGGCTCACCGGCCAATGCGCCATGGATATTCGCCGCCGGCAATGCCACGCATAACCGTATTTTTGGCAGCGTGGTGCAGAACCTCAGCGGTGGCAGCGGCACACCGCCGGGTGACCTGGTGGGTGCCAGCCTGAGCGCCGGTATCGGTGTGCGTAAAATCGTGCACGCCAAGGATTTCGGTAATGCCTTGTGCGGCACCGGCAACGCCGAGCTGGGTTCCAGTTGCGCCAACAACCTGGGCAACAGCAATCCCTGGAAAGGTCAGACGCCGTTCAATGGCGAAATCGTGGTGTGTGACCGTGGCACCTATGGCCGTATTGAGAAAGGTAAAAACGTCATGCTGGCCGGTGCGGGCGGCATGATACTGGCCAATACCGATGACACCGGTGAATCCATCGTGGCAGATGATCACTGCCTACCGGCCAGCCATCTCGGTGATATCAATGGCGACAAGCTGCGCAACTGGCTGAACAGCGGTTCCAATCACCAGGGGTCCATTTCCGGTTTCAGCCTGGTGGAAGCGCAGCAATTTGGCGATCAGGTCAATGCCAGCAGTTCCCGTGGGCCGGCCGATTCACCAGTGCACAATACGCTGAAGCCCAATGCCATAGCCCCGGGAACCTCCATTCTGGCGGCATCGGATGTTGATCAGCAGTTTGCCATCCTGACGGGCACGTCAATGGCCTCGCCGCATATTGCCGGCGCCGCTGCATTGTTGCTGGCAGTGCACCCAGGCTGGAGCGTGTCGCAGCTGGCCAGTGCGATTGAGACCACCGCCACGGCAGCGCTGGCCAAAGACAATGATGGCAGCCCGGCGACACCGCATGAACGCGGCGCGGGCCGTCCACAGCTGGGTGAGGCGGCCAATGCCGGGCTGTTTCTGGATGTGACCGGCAACCAGTTCACCAATGCCAACCCGTCACTGGGTGGCAATCCGCAGACGCTCAACCTGTCCGGGCTGGTCAATACCAACTGCCAGGGCAGTTGCAGTTTCACCCGCACGGTGAAAGACCAGATGGGCGGTGGCAGCTGGACTGCCAGCGCGATGAATTTCCCGGACGGCGTCAGTGTTCAGATTTCGCCGTCGAATTTCACCCTGGCCAACGGCGCAACGCGCAGCCTGCAGATTGACATCGATGTCGAGTCTTCCGGTATCGTGGGTGAGTGGGTATACGGCAATATCATGCTGACAGCGGCAGGTTCCTCGGATCAGGCCCTGACCGTGGCGGTGTATTCCTCCGGCGGTGATTTGCCAGCGGTCTGGAGTATCACCGACGACCGCAATACCGGCTGGAAAAATTTCAGTCTTAGCGGACTGGCCGCCATGCCGGATGCCACCATCCTGAGTGGCGGGCTGGTGAAACCAACCCGCACCACGCAAACGCTGGTGCAGGACCCGACCGCGTCTGATCCGGCAGTGGAAAAAGCCGCCTACAGTTTCCCGCAGAACGAAGACCCGTTTGACGGCGGACAGGGTGTGTTCACCGTGTGGCACAACCTGCCACAGGGGGGCTTGTGGCTGCATGCCGAGACCCTGTCCTCCACCGCCAAGGATGTCGATCTGTTTGTTGGCCGTGACGATAACGGCAATGGCACTGCGGATGAGGAGGAGCAGCTGTGCGACAGCCGCTCCCCGGTGGACCTGGAGCTGTGCGACCTGTACAACCTGCCACCGGGCAATTACTGGGTACTGGTGCAGAACTGGGAAGGCGTGCAGAACGGGGGTGATTCGGTCACGCTTGTCAGCGCCGCGATCGATGCGTCAGAGCAGTCACCGCTGGTGGCCTCCGGGCCGGGTATTGTGGCCGGTGGCGCTGCATTCAATTTGCGCCTGAGCTGGAGTGATATCAATGCACTGCCCGGCGAACAATGGCTGGGCGCGGTCGGCGTGGGCACGCGGCGTGAGTCACCGAATAACATCGGCGTAATCCCGGTACGTTTTAACCGTAATGGCATTTCCTCCCCGCTGACGCTGCCACTGGTCAATGGCAAAACCCATCAGCTGGCGCTGGCCGGCAACAGCAGTCACGACCGGATGTTCATCGATATTCCGCCGGGAGTGAATTCCCTCAACGTGTCGGCACAGGGGGCCAGCAGCAGCCAGAGCAATGCGCTGGGATTTGAAATTGCGCGCCAGGACTTTGCTGCCGCGCTGGCCTCGCCGCCGTTCGCGCAGTTGCCCGGTGGGCTGGCTGTAGCAGGCAGCGCCAATGGCAGCGGTGGCAACGGTCCGTCGCTCGACCTTGGCGGCGGCCTGACGCCTGGCCGGTACTTTATCAAACTCAGTAATGGCGTGGCCGACCCCGCCGCAGTGCGTTTGACGGTAACGGCAAGCTCGTCTGCATCCACGCTCAGTCCCCATAAGGGCCTGTGGGACTTTGACCGGGTGATTTTCCAGGGGGCGGAATGGAATGCGTCGGGCTCGTTCAACTTTACCGTGTGGTATGCCTATGACGACGATGGCCAGCCGGTATGGTACATCGCCAGCGCGCCGGCCGTTACCGGCAACATCTGGACCGCGGACCTGCTGAGAGTAACCAATGACGGCAGCCGGCAGCAGGAGAAAAAAGCCGGCACGCTCAGCGTCACGTTTACGGCGGACAACCAGCTGATCTACGGTTACACCGTGCTCGGCCAGTCCGGTTTCGACGCGATGCATCCCAACGGGCCCAATACCTGCCCGGATATCGGCGGCATTAAAAGTTACACCGGGCACTGGTACAACGGGGTAGGCGGACTGGGTGGCGCCACCGTACTGGTTTATGCCGGTGCCCAGGCCCAGGTGCACTATCTGTTTGATTCCAGCGGCGAGCCGCGCTGGACGCTGGCGGCCGCCGACGGTAACCAGTCCGCCACCGCCGAGACCATACCGTTGCTGCAGTTCGACGGTTTCTGCGCGGTCTGTGCCGAGGAAACGGTGACCTATGACACCGTTGGAGAAGTCAGGCGGACATTCAGCAGCCAGACCACCGGCAGCTGGACGCTGGATTTCGACCTGGATGCGCCGTTGGACCAGAACATCAACCGCACCGACTCCATCGTCAAGCTGTCGGATACGCTGACCTGTCAGTAGCGTGCAATCCAACCGGCCCCGCTGGCGTGTTTACTCGCAGCGGGGCTGGTCAGCCCACTGGCGGATCAGGTGCACCAGTGCAGCGCAATCTTCATAGCTGTTGTACAGCGGCACCGGTGCCGCGCGAATCACGTCCGGTTCACGCCAGTCAGGCACCACGCCGGCCTGTTCCAGAAACTCGAACAGGGCGCGGCCGTGTTCCCGCCCTGCGCGAACCCGCAGCGACAGCTGGCAGCCCCGCTGAGCCTCGTTCAGCGGGGTGATTATTTCGACAACGTCAGCCAGCTCACTGGCCACCTGCCTGGCCAGCCAGCCGGTAAGTGCCAGGGATTTCTTGCGCAAGCGGTCAAAGCCGGCGCGCTCAAACGTATTCAGTGAAGCAAGTAACGGGGCCATCGCCAGCACCGGCGGGTTGGACAGCTGCCAGGCATCGGCACCGGCGGCCGGTTTGAATTGCGGTGACATCTTGAACCGACTGGCGAGGTCGTTGCCGTACCAGCCGTTGAAGCGGGGCAGGTCGGTGCGTTGTGAATAACGTGCGTGCACATACATGCCTGCCACCGAACCGGGGCCGGCATTAAGGTACTTATAGGTGCACCAGGCGGCAAAATCACATTCGCTGTCCTGCAGCCTGACCGGAACATTGCCGGCGGAATGGGCCAGATCAAATCCCATCCGGGCACCACAGCCGCGCGCGGCTGCAGCGATGCGGGGCAAGTCAAACACCTGTCCGGTGGCGTACTGCACGCCGGGCCATAGCACCAGCGCCACGCTGTCGCCGTGGGCTTTCAGATAGTCTTCCAGCTGGGCTTCATCCAGCAGCCGTTGGCCGGGCTCGGGCGACAGCTCCACCAGGCAATCGGCCGGGTCCAGGCCATGAAAGCGGATTTGCGACTCCACCGCATAGCGATCGGATGGAAACGCCTGGCGTTCGATGAGGATGCGCCGCCGCTGGCCCTCCGGCCGGTAAAAGCTGACCATGGCCAGATGCAGGTTGACGGTCAGGGTATTCATCGTGACCACTTCAGCAGGCGCGGCTCCGAGCAGCCTGGCCTGGCTGTCGCGCAGCTCCTCGTGGTAGCGCATCCACGGCCTGTCACCGGTAAAATGGCCTTCCACCGCGCGTTCACGCCAGGCGGTCAGTATTTCATCCGTGGCTTCGCTGACCGATTCGTGCTGCAGGCCCAGAGAATTGCCGCAAAAATAGATTTTGTTGCTGCCATCTGCATTTTTGGGAAAGTGAAATTCGTCCCGGAAAGCGTGTAATTCATCCGCGCGGTCAAGCTGCCGGGCTTCGAGCAGGGCAGGGCTGTCGGGTAGGGTTGTTTTCATCAAGCTGTTCCGCCGTTCGATGGGTCGTGGCGGATACTATACCTGACGAGTGCTGACAGGCAGGCAAGGCGGCAGGCAGGTACAATGCGTCGGCTTTTGCCTTAAACCCGAACTTTACAACCTGGATGTATCCTGCTGAGGCCGCTTTGAAACGCAGCGATTTTCATTTTGATTTGCCACCTGAGCGCATTGCCCAGCAACCGCTGGAACGGCGTTCGGACAGCCGCCTGCTGCATCTGGACCGGTGCAGCGGCATGTATCTCGACCGGGTCTTCCGCGATCTGACCGAGATCCTGCGCGCGGGTGATCTGCTGGTGTTCAACAATACCCGCGTGATCCCGGCGCGGCTGTATGCACGCAAGGCCAGCGGCGGCAAGGTGGAAATCCTGGTGGAACGCCTGCTGGATGATCACCGCTGCCTGGCCCAGGTCCGTGCCAGCAAGTCCCCGCCGGCCGGCAGCCTGTTGATCCTGGAAGACGGCAGCGAGTGGCAATGCGAAGGCCGGGAGGAGGGGTTTTTCGTGCTGCGTGCGTTACAGCAGCCGCTGGCCGATACGGTAAACCGCCTGGGTCATATGCCCTTGCCCCCGTATATCGAACGAGCCGATACCGAGATGGATCAGGAGAGATACCAGACCGTGTATGCACAAACGCCCGGCGCCGTCGCGGCGCCCACCGCGGGTCTGCATTTTGATCCACCCCTGCTGGCAGCGTTGCGGGACCAGGGTGTTGAACAGGCTTTCGTCACGCTGCATGTGGGCGCCGGGACCTTCCAGCCGGTGCGGGAAGAGCGGATTGAAGACCACCAGATGCATGCTGAATACCTCGAGGTGA